>DATJZV010000080.1:0-9900 GCA_035498715.1 Nitrospirota bacterium | reverse complement strand
ATGCGGAATATTCCTCCCTAATATGAGTATATCCTACTCAAATTTTGGATTATTACGATACTAGCATTATCATAATACCAGTAAGATACGGTCATTACAACCCAGAAAGAAGCTTATAGCAGCCCGACAGCATGATTCCGTTTCAGTTCTGCCCTTCGTTCATAATAAGGCAGCTTCCGCGAACACACGGGCCGCGGTGCAAGAGGGGTTTATGCTTGACAAAAAAGTAAAATAAAGCTAATATTTTTTTAGTAACCTATAAAATATGGGTTACTCTAAAGCCATGGAACAAAAGAAAATACTTGTAGCCGACGATAACGAAAACATCAGAGAGGCTCTCACCTACCTCCTCGAAGACGAAGGATATCAATTGTGGCTGGCGAAGGACGGCGCTGAGACGATCACGAAGGTCAGGGAATTCCGCCCTGACATCCTGTTTCTCGACATCATGATGCCTGAAATCAACGGTTATGATGTCTGCCGCGCCATCAAGAGCGATCCTATCCTGAAGAACACCTATGTGATCATGCTGACCGCCAAAGGGCAGGTGGCTGAGCAAGAACGCGGCAAAGAGGTCGGCGCAGACGAATACATCGTAAAGCCGTTCAGCCCTATGGAAATACTTACCAAGATAAAAAATATCCTGGTTAAGTAATACCGGTATGTCAACGATCACTACAAGGCGGATGGCCGAAAAGGCGTATGATGCCGGCCACGCGCTCTTTCAGCAGGGCCGCTATAACGATGCGCTCATTGAGCTGCGCCGCGCAGAAGATGCCTTCCGGAAACTGGATGCAAAAGGACATCTGTTCGGCGTTCCCCTCCCGAACGGGGTATCTGGGCTTGCCAATACGTCAGCCTTATCCGGTCTCTGTCACGAAAAACTCGGCGATTATACAAAAGCACTGACCTGTTACGAGACCAGCTTCATCAACGCAAAATTCGAAAAAAAACAACCATTCCTCGACTTCTCCAAAAAGCTCTCCCCAAATATGCGCTCCTGTTACGAGGAAGAGATCAAAAATATTGATATCGGAACGCGGGACGCTATTCTGAACCAGGATGCTGAGATCGACATTTCCTACAGGTTCCCCTTCTCGCTCACCAAGGCCGCCATTCCCTTTGCCAGACTTTACGAACTTGCCCCGGACCAGCACGGGCAATTTCAGAATTTTTATGAACTCGCCAGAAAGAAGGATTCCGAGATCAGACGCATGTCCAAGAGTACCGACGAGTCGACCGTGAAAAACGTGAGTTTCTACGTCTGGGGGATCCTCATCGTCATTTGGAGCATTTACGGGTTCATCGTTGCAGATGCACTGATTCACAAAAAATAACATTGTACGGATGCATGACTCCCCATGCAATTAGGATGGATCAATGGATCCTCGCGATATCAAGAAATATTCGGCCGAACTCTACAATATGCTTGTTCAAGGCACCGTTGCGCTGGACACCATCCAGGGGATCGAGCTCGGTTTCTTCGACTGGATCCCGGATAAGAAAACGATCACTGCCCAGGAACTTTCCGTCCAGATGGGATATGACCTCAGCAAGGTCGAACGGTGGCTGCGCTTTGCCGTCGCAAATGGATACCTCTCTAAATCCGGCGACGCCTATTCTCTGACTCCAAAGGGTGCCCTCTTACGGCGGGGCACGCCTGCTCCTGACCTGCTCGGCCTGCATCACATGTTCAGCTATTTTACCAAGGCCGTCCAGAATTCCAAAGAAGTCTATCAAAAAGGAGTCGGGCTCGACAGCATAGCACAGGGGAAGATCAGCCGTGATTACATTCCTCGGGTAGCTTCTCATCTTTCCAGAGCATCCGCTGATTTTTTTAAATGGTCCGGACTGTCCACGGGCCATACGCTCCTGGACCTCGGATGCGGTAATGGGTCGGTCCTCCGAGAGACGGCAAAGACCTGCCCGGGAATAAGTGCTACGGGAATCGACACAAACATCCACACCCTGGAGCTGGGAAAACGGAAAAATACAGACGCAGGTCTCCAGGACCAGATCGAGCTTCGGTTAGGCGATGTAACGGAGCTGTCCCAGTTCGAAGACAATGCGTACGACTGGGTGTCTGCGATCAACGTATTTCATTTTCTGCCTGTCAATAAGAGGGAAAGGCTTCTCCGGGAAATGATCAGGATTTCGCGGTACGGCATTTTCTTCAATCAGGTGATCGTCAACAACCTCCAAACGATTGCCGCCGACGTCCTGCTCGCGACGCTATTTTCGGATTATGCGGGATTTTTTACCGATGGCGAGGCTGACGAGATCATCAGAAAAACCGGGATACGACATTCCACCTTCCGGCCGATAATCCAGGGAGAATCACGGCTGGTGGTCGTGTACACATCAAAAAACGATGCCCCGCTCAGCCGGATACCCGGCATTAGCGATTCAGACAGGTGGAAACTCAGCAACCAGAACGTGAACACGACAAAAGACCTTCTGGTTACTGAACAAACAACGTTGGAAAAACTCGGTCTTAATCCTGTTGCGCTTCGCGCAGCGGCAATCAAGCTCTTGCTCCCTTAAGAGAGATATGACTAAACAATTAAACGTCTCGACAAAGATCGTTTACAGCGAGTTGGTGATCATTGCGGTCATCTATGCCACCTTTATTCCCTACATACTGGCAAGCATGGATTTCAAGCCGATCCAGTTGCTCCATTACATGAATGTCACCATGGTCATTCTTACCCCCTTGGGGATCGCCTCGGCATTCTATTTCATAGACCGGTGGGAGTGCCGTCCAATAGAGATGCTCACCTTCTACGTTGAGCGCCGGCTAGACCCTCCTGACGATGTCATGGCGGCCGCCAGGGTGCGGGCCCTCAATCTCCCCCTGGTCCACGCCCTGTCCATCCTTATCCGCTACGAGATCGTGACCGTCCTCATCTGTATCTACATGGGAACGCTTGGGGGACTTCCCCTCAGGGATAACATCCGCCTCGGGATTTATACCGCTCCGATCCTTGCCGTCTACCCAATATTTTCCTTCTTTTTAACAGAGCGCTTGATCCATCCTGTCAGACAGGTGCTCGTCGAGAAAACCAAGGCCGTTCAAATTGACGAGTCCAAGGTCATCCACATTAATACCCGGACGCGGGTGCTTTCCATCCTGCTTGCAACGGTAATAGTACCGCTTTTGGCTCTGGGCACGCTTGTCTATCATCGCGTAGGAACGGAACTCAGTGCGACAATGGGAAGCGCATCCCTCGTACATCATGCAATGTCCCAACTCTTCGGGCTCATTTTCGTCGTCACCATCGTTGCTCTCATCCTGGCCGCAGGCATAGGCGTCCTGCTCGCCACGAGCATAGCCAACCCGCTCAGGCACATGGTAAACGTTATCCGGGAGCTTGAAAAAGGCAATCTCCACGCCAGAGCGAACCTCATTTCCAACAACGAGATCGGCGTGCTGTCCGAGAGTTTCGATAAGATGGTGTCGCAGCTCGAAAAGAACCGCGGCGAACTGGAAGACCTCAACCGCAACCTCGAATTCCGGGTGAAGGAGAAGACCGAGAACCTGACAAAAGCGTATGAGCGCCTTCAGGCGTCAAACCAGAGTCTCGCCATTGCAAATCGCGACCTCGAACAAGCGAACAGGAAATTCAGGGAGATAGACCAGGTAAAATCCGATTTCATATCCATCGTTTCGCATGAACTGCGCACGCCCCTTACGTCTATCAAGGCCTTTACGGAACTCATCCTGATAAAGCCCCAGATGACTGCGGAAAGAAGAAACAAACTTCTCATGATCGTCAACAACGAGACCGACCGTCTGGCCAGGCTCATCAACGATGTTCTCGATCTCACCAAGATCGAGTCCGGGAAATTGAGCTGGAACGTCACCAAAGTATCTCTTGAGGATATCATCCAGACGTCGGTGTCAGGCATACAGTCCCTTGCTGACAACAAAAGCCTTGATATGACCACCAGTGTAACGCGCCCTCTGCCCCTCATATTCGGTGACAGGGACCGGTTGATACAGGTGATCACCAACATTCTATCGAACGCCATCAAATTCACTCCGCAGGGCGGCAAGATCCAGATCACAGCCCATCAGGGAGAGACACCGAAGCCGCAGATCGTGGTGGCAGTGTCAGATACCGGCGTCGGTATTCCGACCGGAGACCTGAAGCTGATATTTGATAAGTTCCGACGCTCCGGAGACATCCTGACCAATAACACGGAAGGCACCGGGCTTGGCCTGACGATCACGCGGCAGATCATAGAATATCACGGCGGTACTATTTGGGCAGAAAGCACACCGGGACGCGGCAGCGTATTCACCTTCACCCTCCCTCTGGACAAATCCTGGCATCTCGTCGGCCAGCAACAGAGTGCCATTGCCCGTCTCTGATTCAAGCCTGTTACTTGTCCTGTTTCTTTTTCCCCTGTTTGTGCAATCATGGCTTATTATGCTGGACCTTTAAACATCTGCGTCTGATGAGACAGCTTAGTATATCTCTCATAATGCATCTAACATCGGTTCCCTCCCGTTTTCCTCCTTGACTTCACAGTACTTTAGAAGTAAATTACCTCATGTTTCAAAGACTTATTAGGACCCTCAAACAACGAGAACTGATCACCCCCACGGCATTCATCCTCGCTTTCATTGTCGTACTTTCCCTCATTATCCTCCTGGGACAGTTTTTTCACCAGTCGCTTCAGGAAGAAATGGCTGAGCAGTTCAATAAGCAGCAGCTCTTGCTTGCCCGCCAAGTAGCGGCAAATATCGATGATTTCATCCTGCATGTCTTTAAGGATATTCGTGTGATATCCCGGCTGCCGGAGATCGAGAGAATTAATAGGAGCACCCAGACCCGGAACGTGGCCGAAGCCATCAATTTTAATATTCAGAACGAAGTTCTGGTCACCATCCGCGTGCTCAGCAAGCAGGGCATCGTGCTTTATGACAGCTCGTATCCCGGGAGGGAGGGAGTCGATCTGTCAAAAACCGATTATTTCAAAAAAGCTTCTCTCCTCCCCAGAAACGAAAGACTGATCACCGACCTGCTCTCATCTTCGGATAATGGTCAGGACTCGAAACAGTTCATCGTGGCGACACCTATCTATCAGCGCTTCGCAGGCTCAACCACGCGGGAATTCAACGGCATTGTCCTTGCGGTCCTGTCGATGGACGGCCTGACACAAAAATTCCTCGCGCCAATCAAATCCGGCACAGGCGGGTATGCCTGGATGATGGACAGTACCGGGACCCTCCTCTACCATCCCACCCAGCCACAGATGGTGGGGAAGAACCTTTATCAAACCGACAAGACTTGCTTTCAGTGCCATAAATCATTCGATACCGAGAAAAAGATGATAGAAGGCAAGGCAGAGACCTCTGGCTATTACGAGGCGCCGAGCGGAGAGGACAAACTCGCGGCGTTTTATAAGATCCCCATGGCAACGAAATCCTGGGTCATCATCGTATCAGCGCCTTATTCCGATGTGATCGCGCTCATGCAGAAAAGCATGCGCTTCTATTCACTTTTAATCCTGTCGATATTCATTACTACGCTCGTCGCGTCGGGAACTACGATCATAACATATAAGAAGAAGATCCAGGCGGAAGAAATATCGAAGCACTTTGAGAACCAGCGCAGGCTTGAGCGCCAGATCGAGATTTCGAAAGACTTTCTGGAAAACATCATTGAGAACACGAAGACCAATCTCATGGTCATCGACAAGGACCTGATGGTCAGGACCGTGAACACCGCGCAGGCGAGGACGCTCGGCCGGCCTAAAAAAGATATCATTGGCAAGCCGCTTTTCTCTCTCTTCCCCGACAATCTGCCCCCGTACGAGGGGATCCCCATTAAAGCCATATTCCAGAAGACCCTGACAGGCCGAAGTTTTGAGATCAGGGACTACAGGATAACGGGGATACAGGATCTCCCGCTGTATCTTACCATGAACATGAGTCCGCTCCTGATCGACGGCAGAACTCCGGGCATTCTCATCACGAGCAACGACGTCACGAAACGAGTAGAACTCGAAGAGGCGCTCAAACAATATACCGTGGAGCTCGAGGACAAGGTCGACAAAGGTACGGCCACAGCCAAGAAGCTCGAACAGCAGGTACTGCATTCCGAGAAGCTCGCGGCGCTCGGCAGGCTGGCGGCCGGGGTCGCCCATGAGATCGGCAATCCTCTTACCTCCATCTCCACGTTTGCCCAGCTCCTGCGCGAGATGGCGACCGACGAGTTTTCGCAGAACAGTCTCGACGTCATCAACAATCATATCCAGAGGATCACCGAGATCGTCAGACGCATGTCGACATTTTCTCGGGCCGACTCCCTGAATATAAAATACATACAGATCAACGAGATCCTGACCTCAACACTCGATCTTATGCGGCTCGACAAGCGCATGAAGAGCACGATCGAGATCGGTGGAGCTCTGGACCCCGATCTACCGAAGACCATGATCGATGAGGGACAGATATCCCAAGTGTTCATCAACATCATTTTAAACGCTCTCGACGCCATGTCCGACGGCGGCAAGCTGACGGTCACCACCAAACACGGAAAGGACGATCAAGGACGTGACGCCATCATGATTGCTTTCGCGGATACCGGTATCGGGATCAGCAAGGCTGAGCTGGAAAAGATCTTTGATCCGTTCTATACAACCAAGGAAGTGGGCAAAGGCACGGGTCTCGGCCTTTCCGTGAGCTACAATATTGTCAAACGATTCAAGGGCGACATCAAAGTAGAGAGTGAACCCGGGAAAGGGACCGTATTTACCATAATCCTCCCCGTAGAGAATGGATAAGACAAGGGAGCAACCATCATGCAAAAACCGAATATCCTAGTCGTTGACGACGAAAAAGACATCTGCATGGCATTGAGGATCCTCCTGACAAAAGAGGGCTACAATGTCAAAGAGGCGTATAACGGAGAACAGGCCATCGAACGCATCAAACAGGAGAACTTTGATGTCGTCCTGACCGATATTAAAATGGAGAAGATGGACGGGTTTGAGGTCTTAAAGGAGTCTCAAAAGATAAGCCCGGAGACATCGGTGATCATGATGACCGCGTTCGCCTCGGTCGGCTCGGCTGTTGAAGCCATGAGGGCCGGCGCAACGGATTACATCACGAAACCATTCATCAATGATGAGATCAGGCTTACCATAAGACGGATCCTCGAGCGCAGAGACCTCCAGATGGAGAACCAGATCCTCCGGCAGGAGCTTAGCCAGCGCCCGGCCGCCTTCACCACAATCATCGGCAGTTCGGAGCCCATGCAGAAGGTTTTCGGCGTCATGGAAAAGGTCATTCCGAACAAGAGCAACATCCTGATCACCGGAGAGAGCGGCACGGGCAAGGGGCTCGTGGCACAGGCAATCCACGAATCGGGACCGCGCAAGGACAAACCCTTCATTGCCATCAATTGCGGGGCAATCCCCGAAAATCTGCTCGAGAGCGAGCTCTTCGGCCACAAGAAAGGATCATTTACCTCTGCCATCGAAGATAAGAAGGGGCTCATCACCATGGCAAACGGGGGAACGCTGTTCCTTGACGAAATCGGAGAACTCCCCTCTGCCCTGCAGGTAAAGCTGCTCCACGTGATCCAGACCAAGGAGCTTACGCCCGTAGGAGACACCCGGGTCATCACCGTGGATGTCAGGATCATTGCGGCCACGAATGCCGATCTCTTGCAACGGGTAAAAGAAGGCCGTTTCCGCGAAGACCTCTACTACCGGCTCAATGTCATCGAGATCAGGATGCCGGCACTGCGTGAGCGGAAAGACGATATCCCCGTTCTGATAAAGCATTACATGGAGATCTTCGCAAAAGAAGCGCATAAAAACATTAAAGACATTGACTACGAGGCCATGCAGGCGCTCCTTACCTACGACTGGCCGGGGAATATCAGGGAGCTTCGGAATACGATTGAACGGGCGACCGTTCTCGCCGACGGAGAAGTGATAACCATTCATGACATGCCGGACAAGTTCAGGACCCTGGACGTCGAGGGGGTTTCCACCTCGTCGTTACGCCAGGCATTGGATACGTTTGAGAGGGACTATATCCGCAGAAGTCTAACGGAAAGCAAAGGGAACAAAGAAATGGCAGCAACAAAGCTCGGCGTAGACCTTGCAACACTGTATAGAAAGTTAAAAAAGCTCAGGATAGAAACGGCGTGATATATAGCAAATCAAACATCCCATCGTCATAAATCTTTAATCCTAAAGCATGCATCCAACATACAGCGTTTGCGGCTTTCAATGGATTGTCTGCAAGCAGCTTAATAGCGTTATTAATTAAAATATCTTGACTTAAGAGCCCGCCATATAGATAATATCTCCGTTTTCTTTACACTTAGATATAGACCACGGAGCTAATTTAAATCGTACAAATGATTCCATCATTTTTTGCATTAACTCTAAATACAACGTTAAGCTGAGTTCGAATAACTCGCACGGCTATAATAAATTTGAAGCAGATCTCAAGGGAGGATTTTTTTCATGTTCAGTCCATTTTCAATTATCAAAAGAATAAGTACGTGGTTCAGCACAGGTATTTCGAACAGGGCCAGGATCATTATCATCGCGGTCTTGATCCTATTTACACTAGGGTCCCTCTTTACAGCCTATAAGATCAACGACTATTTCGAGAACAATCCCAAGGCATGCTCTGCCTGTCATGTTCATGACGCCGCAAACCTGGCATGGTCTACCAGCGTACATCATGGAATAAACTGCCATGAGTGCCACCACTCCACCAAGATCGACCAGATGAGACAGGTCTTCAATTTTGCCGTGCTCGGTCACAACAAGGTTTCACCCCGGCACGGTGAAGTAATCGTGCCTTGGAAGACATGCTTTTCCTGCCATTGGGAAATGAACGAAAAAACCCCGAATGCGCCAAACATCAGCAAGTCGAGATACCACGCAAAGCATGTCTTTATGGAAAAGATCGAATGCACAAAATGTCACGGCTACCGGACCCATCAGTTCAGCCTTGAAGAAAGATATTGCCTGACGTGCCATAAGGACAAAGAAGTGCACGGAACAGGGATGGAGAAGCTTGCGTGTCTTAACTGCCATACGGACAGGACAAAAGACCTCAGACCAGGGGTGAAGAAGTGTCTCTACTGCCATGGCGCTGAAAAATATCGTAAAGAACTCCTGGCTGACGCGACGCTCGATGTCACCCATTTCCAGCCCGACGAAAAAACGATCCAGCGTGCGATAAAGATCGATAGGCCGGAAAACGGGCCCATGCAGTTCAACTGCTATGAATGCCACAAGCCGCACAAATCCTCACGGCCTGACTGGGGCAACTGCTTCTCATGCCATAAAAATATCATGGCGGTCGGCAAACACAAGACCCATATTCAGGACACGGGCATGAAATGCAGCCAGTGCCACAAGCCCCATAGCTGGAAAGTAACGGATGAGAAGGCCAAAAAGATCTGTGTGGAATGCCATGAATATAGAGCCCCGCAGGCCTTTCTTGGCCGGTAAGCTGAATATTCCGATGCGGTGAGCCGAGATAGGACCCTCATGGCCTCCGGTTAGGACCAGGGGCTCGTTTCGCAGGGTTTCGAAGCAATTCAGGGCTTCCTCGAATCCCTGCGCGACCCAATTACCAGGAATTGGCTCCGCCGCCGATCGCGAGAACGCACACCCTAAGAAGTACATCAAGCGTAGTAGTAAACAAGAAGGCCCGGGAGATTCCCGGGCCTTTGTATTAAAAGTGATTGCAAAACTTATCAACGCAAATACCGCTCACCACACCTCATGCCGCTCTAGCATGTTCGCACACGGTACGTGCTATTTTCCGGAAACCTCTTTCAGTTTTACCACGCTCACTGAAGATGCCGGGAGCGCGATCCATTGCATCAATCCTTTGAGATGCACTTCGGTCTC
>DATJZV010000079.1:0-9443 GCA_035498715.1 Nitrospirota bacterium | reverse complement strand
CATTTGGTGAATATTCTGCTTCATGCTGGAGTTACCCTCCTGGTGTTTCTCATCTCTTCCCAGCTCTTCCAGACTGCCAATCCGTCATCGTCTCCCGTCTCACCGATGCTACCCTTCATCGCGGCCGCGTTATTTGCCGTCAACCCCATTCATACCGAAGTCGTTGCCTGGGTGGGTGGCGTCACAGATCTCTCCTTCACCCTATTCTTCCTCCTCGCCCTTTATCTCTATATCCTCTCCGCCGAGAGCGGCTTTCATCAGAAGGGCCTCTCCCTTCTGTCTGTGGTGTCCTTTTTTCTCGCAACTCTCTGCAAGGAGCCGGCCCTCACCTTTCCCCTCATCCTTGTAGCTTATGATTACTTCTTTGGAAGAGAGGCGCCTCGCCCCCTCGATTATCTTAAAAGATATGCCCCGTACCTGGGAGTCGCTGCTGTCTATTTCATTCTGAGAGTCAATGCCCTTGGCGGATTTGCACCGGTCAGGCGTCATGGCGAGATGAGCGCACATGAATTCCTGATCAATATATTCCCCCTGTTCCGGCAGTATTTGGGAAAACTCCTCCTGCCGACACATCTCAACGCCTACCATGTTTTCTTGCCGATCTCATCCATACTTGATCCGAACGGCCTGCTTTCCCTGGCCACCGCCCTGGTCTTTGCCTGCGCTGTTCTGCTGGCCTTGAAAAAGAGCAGACTGGCTTTTTTCGCCCTTTGCCTGGTGCTAGTACCCTTGCTGCCTGCCCTTTATATTCCGGGCGCCGGTGAAAACACCTTTGCCGAACGGTACCTCTATCTTCCGTCCTTCGGCTTTGTGCTCCTTGTTGCTCTCCTTGCTGGCCGAATCGTGATGCGGATACCGCGGTGGTCCGTTCCCGCGGCCACGGCCCTCGCGATCGTCATCGCTCTGTATTCCGTTGGCACGGTGCAGAGAAACGGTGTCTGGAAAGATGATGAGCGACTCTGGCGCGACGTCGTACAGCAGTCTCCAAACAGCGCCGTGCCCCATTACAACCTTGCGAGCGCTCTGAATGCGCAGGGACGGACCGACGAAGCCATAGCAGAATACAAGAACGCCATCAGAATCCAGCCAGCCGTCGTTGCCTATACAAGCCTCGGAGCAGCCTACCAGGCAAAGGGACTCACCAACGAGGCCATAGAACAGTACCGGCTTGCCCTGCGGCTGCAGCCCGGCAATGCTGATGCCCACACTTATCTGGCTATTGCCTATGCAGAGTCGGGCGCTCTGGACAATGCCATCGAACATTTTCGTATCGCTGTGCAACTGCAGCCTGATTCCGCCAATGCCCAGTATGGCTTGGGTAGGGCGTACCTCGACAAGGGGCGGCTGGCGGAGGCGATGCCCCATCTGGAGTCCGCCGTGCGGTTGAATCCCGATGAATCCCTGTACCGCAGCGCACTCGACGAAGCATTGTCGATGAACGCATCCGGCCGAAGGAGCGGCATGACTGGCAGCATGAGAGCGCGGTAAACAGGATCACTACTGCGAAGCCTGACAGTAAAGCCTGCGGTGACCCGATTCGAAGAAGAAAGGAACACGATAATGCAGTCAGAAACCGGCGGGAGATGAGCAGGAAATGACGGGGAAACAGTAAGATGCTCCGACCCAAAGTGGGACGGGCGTCCAGAGGTTCTCTATGGCCAAGGTAAAATTAAAAGAATTCACCGTTTTTATAAAATACGCGACGGTAGGGGTGGCGGGTACGGCGCTCGATGTTGGATCGCTTTATGTTTTTGTCGATCTGCTGCATATCCCTGTGCTTGCCGCTGCGGCGCTTTCTTTTATCCTCGCCGTTGTCAATAATTTCGTCCTGAACAAGATCTGGACGTTCCGGAACAATAGCCGCAATTTTAGAAAACAGTTCATCAAATTCTTCCTTGTTTCAGTCGTCGGGCTTGCTCTCACTGAAATCTGCATGGCTGTGTTCGTATACCTCATGGGCATTTGGTATATCGTATCGAAACTGATCACCTCGGTCATCGTGTTGACGTGGAATTTTCTTGCGAACAAAAACTGGACATTCACCGAGAAGATCCGGCCTCTATTAGCCGTCGACCGGCATGATTTTACTGTCACGGTAGTGATTCCGGCATTTAATGAAGAAAAGCGCATAGGAAATACGCTCGAAGCCATTCACCGTTATTTCGAACGCAATGGCATGAAACGGGAAATTATTGTTGTCGACGACGGCAGTCGTGACAATACTGCAGCGGTCGTGAACGCATTGAAAGCGAAGATCCATGATCTGCATTGTGTGCGCTATCTTCCCAACCGCGGCAAGGGGTATGCCGTCAAGACGGGTGTGGAAAAGAGCCGCGGTCAATTCATTCTTTTTACCGACGCGGACAACTCGACGCCTATCGAGGAGTTTGATAAATTGTATCCGCTGCTGTCTCACGCAAAGGTTGTTATCGGGTCCCGCTACATGGTCGACAGCAACGTAAAGATTAAACAGCCTAAATACAGAATACTCGTGGGGCGACTGGGGAATTTTCTTATCAGGGTTTTTCTCTTTGGCAATATCAGGGACACCCAGTGTGGGTTCAAGGCCTTTCAGCACAGTGCGGCGAAGGAACTCTTCAGTCGCATGAAGATCAACCGGTTCGGGTTCGATATCGAGCTCCTGTCGATCGCGTATTTGCTCAAGTATTCCGTGCGCGAGGTCCCGGTGAGCTGGTATAATTCACCCGTGAGCAGGGTCAGACCGATCAAAGACGCACTTCGCACTTTCACGGAGCTGCTTTATATAAAACTTAATCTGATGAGCGGGCGGTATGAATAAGAACGGCCACCCTGAAGAAACGAGATCCCTTCCGGTTACAAGAGCCTCTTCATCGGAAAGACCACCTTTTCGCGGGGATCAAAGGACCCTCCAGGCAGCGAAGGGCTTGAAAACGATGCAGGCGGGATACGCTGGCACAGGGACTCGCATTCTGGTGATCATCGTTATGATTATTGTGCTGGCATCCTCGACATTCTTACGAAACAGGGTCTGGCAGGACGACGTGCTTTTATGGGAGGATGTCGTAGCGAAAAGCCCGGCAAAGGCCCGGCCCCATTATCAACTCGGTTATTATTATGATAGGAAAGAATATATGAACGAGGCAATGCACGAATATGAGGCCGCTCTCCGATTAGGGCCGGATTCTGTTTCCGATCGGGCGCATAACAATCTGGGGAACATATACGGGAAACAGGGCCGCTATGATGAGGCGATCCGCCAATTTCAGGCTATCCTCGCGTACAACCCCAGTGACTCTTTCGCGCATACCAACCTTGGCATCATTTACGCAAAGCAGGGCCGCATACACGAGGCGCTCCGGGAATTCGAGACCGCCGTTCAAAGCGATCCTAATGACGCCGCAGCACATTACGCTTTTGGGAACGCATACCAGGAGCAGGGACGTCTTGACGATGCAATGCGGGAATATCATGCTGCAATCCTGCTCAGACCGGATTATGCTGAAGCGCGTAACAACCTCGGGCTGCTGTACGGGGAAAAGGGACTTTTTGCTGAAGCAATACGGGAATTGCAGGCGGCAATAAAAAGCCAGCCTGAGAGTGCGGAGGCATACAACAACCTCGGGGTCGTATTCGCGAAGCAAGGCCGTTATGATGAGGCGATTCGTGCGTTTCAGCAAGCGCTCCTTCACGGGCCTGAAAGCGCCGAAGTGCATAAAAACATCGGTGTAGCGTACGACTACCAGGGTCGTCTCGAAGACGCCATACGGGAATTCCAGACAGCCCTCCGGATCGATCCGGGACATGCCAGCGCCCGTTACTATATGGAGAAGACGTACAAAAAAATACGGAATAATCGCGGCGTCAAATGAAACTGTCCTTCTCAACAGTGTCTCCGACAATGATTTGTGTCGGCAGCAACTATGGCCAATGAATAGACTAATAATAACACTCATAGCTCTCTGCCTGTTCTCCCTGATCTGTGGCACAGGCCAAGCGGAAGAATACGTATGGCGTTTTGACAGGGACGCTGATGCGTTTAATTGGAAGGCTCTCCATGCGACGACCGAGAAGACGGCCGACGGGTTTTCCCTTGTTCGGCAGGATGACCCGTTCTGGTTCGTTTCACCGCAGAACCTCTATATCTCTCCCCAGCTTTCGTATGCAGAGTTCAGGCTCAAGGCCCCTGAAACCTATCTGCGCGGGTATCTCGTTGTGAAGACTCACGATGGCAGAAGCTGGGAGGAGGAATTCACGCTGGGACTGCCCGATACGTATCATGTTTACCGGATCAATATTCAAAAGGGCAATAGGACCAGGTCACCGATTGACGCGGTCGCTTTCACGTTCGGCGGCGTTGACCGGGTGTCCCTAGACTACCTCAAGATCTATAAACCGTCTCTCTATCAGCTCATGGGGGTGTACTGGGGAGAGTTTTGGAACGTACCGTTTGCAAGCTCGACAACTGTTAATTTCATCGAAACACCTCTCATCGGCGATTATTCGTTCCTAGCACCCTTGTATGTCCTTCTCCTGGTCATTGCGTTCTTCATGGTTGTCCTGCGGAGACCGCTTAGCAGGCGGTCCGTCGTGGAATCCTTGCTCCTGTCCTGCGTGGTGGCGGGGGCGTTGTTCGCCGTGCGGATGGATTACGCCTGGTACATGCAGTGGAGAGCGGACCGGTCATCGCTGGGGCAGAGAAGTTTTGATGAACGGATATCCCGGGCGGACGGTACAGGAGCGTATGATTTCTCCCAAGGCCTGAAAAAGGTCTTACCTCCCGGCTCAACTATAAGAGTTTACGCCGGGATTCTTGAGGGCAAGGTCAGATACTACCTCCTGCCCGTGAAGGTGTCCGAAACCGCTCCGTATATCGCGGTTTTTAGGGACCCTGCTATTTCCTATGATCCAATCAAAAAATCGCTGTCGAGAGATCACGAGATCGTGGCCCGGAACATCGAGGTCGTCACGGCCGTTGGAAAGGACGGTTTTCTCTACAAATCCCTGGAGGCTGGCCATCCATGACGATCATTATGCTCGCATATGCTTTGGCTGTGCCTGCTGTGTCCGGGTTCCTGTTCGTCACCTGGTGTACCCGCTCAGACCTTGAACAGAGCTTTCTTGAACGTTTCTTTCTCGGCTTTGGCATCGGCATTGGGATTACCACCTTCGAAATGTTCCTTCTCGGGCTACTTCGGATACCATTGAACGTGGTGGCCATCTCGCTCGTGCAGATAGCAACGGCAGTTCTTCTTGGTTATCTGCTGAACCGGACCGGAACACCATGGCGGCGGGTCTTCGGCAAGGGAGCAGACGGTCCCGGAAAGTCACCAGCAACAGCGACACGTCTACAAAGGGTCGCCGTAATAATCCTCACTGCGTGGATCCTTATAAAGGTCCTGTTTGTGCTGTATGAAGGTTTTTTCCTGCCGGAGAACACATCAGACAGCTGGGAACACTGGAGTTCTGGCGCTAAATTCTTTTATTACGAAAAAGGCCTCGCCCTCGATCCGGCGAATGAGCACTTTTTCGGAGCGGGCTATTTGAAAGTGCAGCGATATCCGCTGAATGTCCCCCTTATGCAGGTTTGGGTGTCTCTCTGCATCGGGGAGGCCAATGAAGTGTACATGAAGGTATGGAATGCCCTGTTTTTCACCGGGATGGTCGGCCTGATGTTCTTCGCTGTCCGCAGGAAAACGACGCTCATGACCGCGCTCCTTGCCGCTTTTTTCCTCTCGACGGTCCCGTTGCTCACGTATCATGCGCTCATTGCGTATGCGGACCTGCCGTTGAGCACCTATGCCTTGGGCACCATGGTCTGTTTCTCGAGCACCATTGACGCCCTGAAGAGCGGACGGGCGGGCTATGCCAGAGGCCGGCTCGTGCTCATGGGCACCTGTGCGGCACTGTGCGTCTGGACCAAGATGGAGGGATTGTTTTTCGCAGCGGCCTTTTTCGCTTCGCTGGCGCTTTATTATCTGGTGAAAAGGATCTCATTCGAACAGGTGATGGCCTTTCTCGCCCCCCTCGTTCTCGTCTCCGTGCCGTGGTATGTTTTTTTGCTCAGCATCCGGGTCCCGGTAAGCTATGGTGAGGTGAAGCTGCTGGGAGCAGCCATCACGAATGGAATTCATTTCCAGGTACTGCCCGTCATAGCTGAGCAGATCCTGTTCTCGGCGAATTTCAACCTGATATTTTTGTTCCTTTTCCTGCTGATCATCATCGGATACAGGAATCTCCTGCGGTCCGACCTCGCATACCTTTACGCAGTGTTGCTTTCCAACATGGCGATGTTCTTAGCCGTGTACCTGGGCACGGAAGCGTACCGGTGGGTTATGAACCTGACAGCGGTTAACCGGAACATCCTGACCGTTATCCCCATGATGTATTATGTGGCGGCATTGACCGCTGGCGGGCTTCTCGAGGGAGAGAGGGCAACGGACCGCAGGTGGTATGGATAAGGTCTGACAAGACGGACACCATGCCATCAACAATTTCTAGTCATGCCGAGGAGGCGCGGGACTGGCGATATGAATACTCAATTGCAGAATAATGCACAGCAAGCTGTTTCTCGTTGGCTGCCATATTTCAAGAGCCCCCTGGTCCACGGCGCCCTGATCATCATACTCTGCCTTGCCGCCTATTCAAACACGTTTCACGTGCCGTTCCAGTTCGATGACCCGCGCAGCATCAGCGAGGTGCCCTTTGTGCGGGACATACACCAATTCCCTAATCTCATAACGCAGCAGCGGGCTGTCGGCTTCCTTACATTTGCCCTGGACTACTGGTTCCATGGTACTGACGTTGTCGGATACCATATCGTCAACCTCGTTATTCATATCTTAAACGCGTTCCTCGTATACGCATTAGTTATCCTGAGTTTCCGGACGCCGGTCCTGAAAGAGTCTCAGCTTACGAAGCATGCGAAGCCCATAGCCCTCTTCAGCGCCCTTCTCTTTGCAGGCCATCCGATACAGACCCAGGCGGTCACCTATATTGCCCAGCGCTTCGCCTCGCTTGCGACATTCTTTTTTCTGCTGAGCCTCGTCGCCTATGTCTGGTCGAGGATACGTGACGTTACGAACCCGTCAAACTATCGGGCCCTGATCTGGTATGGCGTTTCCCTTCTTTCCGCCGTGCTCGCAATGAAGACCAAGGAAATTGCGTTCACGCTCCCTGTTGTCATCGCTCTGTACGAATTCCTGTTCCTTGAAGGAGCGGTCAAGAAAAGGATCCTCCTGCTGCTGCCCCTTCTTCTCACGATGATCATCATACCCCTGACCCTTCTGGGGACCGCACGACCTCTCGGGGACATGCTGGGCGACATCGGGGAGGTGACAAAGCTCCAGACGAACGTTTCGAGAGGGGAGTATCTCATTACGGAGTTCACGGTGATCGTAACGTACCTGCGGCTGCTGTTTTTCCCGGTGAACCAGAATCTCGACTATGACTACCCGGTCTTCAAGTCATTCTTCGTGCCGGAGGTGGTTTTCTCTTTCCTTCTTTTGTTGCTGATCCTCGGCATAGCCATTTATCTTGTGTACCATGACCGGCGTTCACCCGGTGCCGGCCGGCTCACGGCATTCGGTATTTTCTGGTTTTTCATCACCCTATCCGTTGAATCGAGCGTTATCCCGATCGCTGACGTGATCTTTGAACACCGGTTGTATCTCCCCTCTGTCGGGTTCTTCATCGCCGTCACGAGCGCTCTCTTTTGGGGGGGTGATTGGCTCAGGGCCCGATGGGCGAAAGCGGAACAAGCTGTCGTCATCGCCCTCGCAGCGGCTGCCGTCCTATTCGCGAGCATCGCCTATGCGCGCAACATCGTTTGGAAGAGCGAAGAGAGCTTATGGGAGGACGTGATCAGGAAAAGCCCCATGAAGGCACGGGGATACAACGGGCTTGGTCTGGCCTATTTCAACAAAGGCAACTATGACAAAGCCATCGATGCATTTGGGAAAGCCATCGCACTTCATCCTGCCTATGGCGTGGCATTCAATAATATCGGTAATTCCTATTTTCGAGTCGGCCACTACAATCGAGCTATCGAGGCTCAGACTGAAGCGATAGCGCTGGAACCAAATAATGCGATTTTTTACGACAATCGGGGGCTGTCCTATGCAGGCATTGGCGCATACGACCGGGCTATTGATGATTTTTCCAAAGCGATCAGTTTGGATCCAACCTATGCGAAGTCATACCACAACCTCGGGTTTGCTTATCACAGTAAGGGCATGTATGGCCCGGCGATAGAAGAATATGCCAAGGCTATCGCATTGGATCCCGGCAATGCCATTTTCCGCAGCAACCGGGGATCGGCCTATGCGGCGAACGGAGAATATGAAAGGGCGATCAAGGACCAGACAGCGGCGATTGCTTTGGATCCAGATCTAGCTGCCGCATACAATGGGCGGGGAACCGCGCATGGCCTGCAGGGGCGGTACGATGAGGCCATCGCCGATTTTACGAAGGCAATATCCCTGGATCCCGGCAATTCCCTTTACTATGCCGGCCGCGGCGTCGCCTTTTTACGGGCAAGTCGCCGGACTGAAGCACTAGCAGATTTTGAGCATGCCTGCAATATGGGAAACAAGACAGGATGTAGAGGAGTAATGCAACTTAAGGATTATAAAAATCAAAAATGATTTCGCCCCATTATTTTACAGGAATCAGCCTGGAATCAGAAATCTTACCAAATTCCATTCTGTTATATGCCCGCGAATTGGTTTTTTCACCATAAATTAACAAGGTAATCCTACCGATAAATTATATAATACATTGTTATTTAATAAATATTATTTATTTATGAAACTGGTACAGACATTGCTATATACATGAGTCGAGAGAGAAGAAGTAATACGATAAAAGTATCTGTTATCTCTCGTAAGTATATAAGCAGCACTTTCCGATAAAGCCAAACCCTTCGTGAGGGGGGGGCGGAAAGCACCGGATCTTCAATCAGGAAGATGGCCGTGCAGCCGAAGAGAGAGCGTGTAGATTTCCCTGCACCAAGAGCCGTTTCCCTGTGGAGACCTTGTGGGAACGAGTAGACTCAAAAAAAACCCCCTCAGAATTATAATCACCATGGTGGTGCTCATGCTTGCATTGCCGACATTGTCAAACGCCGTTGAGGCATCCTTCTTGTATACGCTGTCCGATTTCACAGGCCCCTTTTTGATGGGAGGGGGCTTGATGTCAATCGACAAGGACCGGAACGAGTCCTATATCGTGTATCAGAATGTCGTCAGGATATTCAATGAGAACGGGCTGGAGATCTACCGGTTCAATGAAGACAACAGCCTCGGCAAGCTCACCGCCATTGTGGTGGACAAGGACGGCACCATATTCTTTCTTTCCTACGATGACAGGGGAGAGTACGGGATCATCCGCTGCAATTACCGGGGAGAGCCGACGGGGAGGATAGAGGTCGCCGGGCTCCCGTCCGATTTTACCGACTATCAGAA
>DATJZV010000078.1:0-26618 GCA_035498715.1 Nitrospirota bacterium | reverse complement strand
TGGCAAAGTACATCATCGTAAGGTTCAGCATGGCATAAGCGCCGTAAAACGCGAAGTGACCGTGCGATGCCGTGACCTGGGTGCCATGGGTCCATTGGTTGATCTGCGGCAGCGTGTGGGCAAAGCCCCAGACACCGGCGCCGAAAAAGTGCATGATCGCGCATCCAACTGCCCAGTTCATGGCAATGCGGTTCGTGATCTCTAGCTTACGCTCACGGACCACCCGCATAGTATCGATGACCATGAAGAGAATGGGCAGGGGCTCCAGGGCGCTGAAGATCCCTCCCCACCACAGCCAGTATCCCGGGGTGCCGATCCAGTAATAGTGATGCCCCGTACCCACGATGCCCGTAAAGAGCACAAGCCCTACCTCGATATAGAGCCACTTTTCTACCTGCTGACGCTCTACACCCGTGAGCTTCATGAGCATGAACGCCATGATGGCGCCGGTCACCAGTTCCCACGCGCCTTCTACCCAGAGATGGATGACCCACCACCACCAGAAATACTGCGTGGCGAGGTTCTTCATGAAGAAAACTCCGAACAGGAACATGCCCGCAAGCATTACCAGGCCGCCCAGCAGCACGCCCTGGATCACGGTCCACTTCTTCGTTTTCATCATGGTCATGAAGATATTAAAAAGGAACATCAGGGCAACGACGACGATTCCAAGTTTCAGGACGGTCGGCTGTTCCAGGAACGGCATGCCCCATGACCAGCCGAAGATATAGCCGGTGATGGCCGCGACGCCGATGAGGGCGAACAGAATGAGCTGGATATTTGCCAGCGTCGTGCTGTAGATATCGGTCTCCGCCTCTTCAGGCACCAGATAGTAGGTCCCACCCATGAACCCGAAAAGGAGCCAGACCACCAGGAGGTTTATATGGATCGCCCGCGTGGTGTTGAACGGCAGGATGCTGATCAGCGGATCGTAATCCCATACATACTTTGCGCCGGTGATCAGGCCGAAGACGATCTGCAGGCCGAAGAGCAGGGCGGCGATAATGAAATAGTTATACGCGATTTTCTGGGACTCGTATTTCATGAGATCCTCCTTATTTTTGGCTGACGAGATACTCCGCGAGATCTTCCCTGTCCCTTTGCGCCAGTCTCGCGAAACTCGGCATAACGGATTTCGGATCATGAGATTTCGGATCGGTCAACTGCTGCAGGATCCATTCTTTATCTCTCCTTCTGCCGACGCCCGAGAGGTCCGGCCCTATGGTTCCCCCAACGCCTCCGATCCTGTGGCATGCCGAACAGCCCTGTGCTTTGTAGACCGCCTCTCCCGGTTTCGTGCCAGTCGTCGCTGCGGCCACCATGGGCTTCGGCGGCCAGTTGTTCGTGTCAATGCCATTTACCCACGTGAGGAACGCGACCACATCGGCGATCTCCTGGTCCTCGAGATGGAGGTTCGGCATCTTTCGCGCGGCCGGCCAGACCGCCTGCGGGTCCTTCAGGAACCTGTTCGTCCAGTTAGCGTCGCGATAGCTCATGACCTTGGTAACGTCCGGAGCATAGTATCCCCCGATCCCAAGGATGGTATGGCAGTCATTGCAATTATATTTCTGCCACACCCACTTACCTGCAGCAACATGTGCATCCAGTTTTTCCTCCTGCGTTCTCTGTGGCATTTTTACCAGAGAATCGTAGGTGAGGGCGAGGAAGATCACCGCGGAGATCAGCGTTCCCCAGATAAAAATTGCCTTGCCTTGCGATAGCGTCATAGCGTCCTCCTTTCCTATCGGTAAGTTCCGTTAGTCTCCAAACGGCCATAAATGGTGGCTTCTGACCATCTGAAGCTATTGTACACCCCTCTAGAGGAAACGGTTTCTCTTAGAGGGGTCACCGCCGATGAATATGCGTGTTTTTCTCCCAAGGTGAGGTTTTGTCATTCCCATCCATCCCTTACAATCTTCTGTGACTTCTCGTATGGATATTTTTCCATGAGTTTCTTGATCGGGAGCTTCTGGTCACCCTCGCGCATGAAATGGAGCAGGACCGTAGATGCCCAGTAGTCTCCAGCGTACCCGGTGCCCTTCAGCTGGACCGGGACGCCTTTTTCGTTCACCCGGTGGCACGCAGCGCAGGTCACGGGCCCTGCGTATTTCCCGTCAGGACTGAACTGAAGCGCCTGCTCATGCGTCGTCAGGTCTACGGTTCCCTCAGGGCCTTCGTACCGTACCGGATAGAGGCCATGGATCGACTCGTGACAAGACTGGCAGGCGAGCGAGCCGTGAGCCTTGGAATAGCGGTAGAGCGAATACTTATTCGGCTGATCTATGGGGAAATAGCTCCCGCCCTCGCTCTCTACAAAAGGCGCCAGATGGCAGTCTGCGCAATGCGGTTCTGCTGCAGCCAGCCACCAGTCCTTGCCTCCTGAAGCGGTGTCATACAATACCGGATCACCTTCTTTTGCGTTCCAGGCAAGCAGTTTGAGGCTGCCAACGCTGTCTTTTGAAACCTTCACGAGTATTGCGCCGACATGATCCGCATAGTACGATCGGAGCGGTTCTCCCGCTGTCCCGACGACTGGATCGGCATAGTTGCGCTTAAACTTCTTCCCATCTCCCATAGCAACTGCTGCTATGACCTCCCTCATCGACCTGTTCCGCAATGTCTTGCCTGCTTGCGAAGCGGCATCCTTGAGATCGTCATAGCGGTACAGCTCCTGAGAGAGCGCATTGTGACAGTTGGTACAGTACAAGCCCCTGAGCTCCGAGACGGGTTTGCTGTTTTCGTCTTTCCTGCTCACCTCTTTCAGATACCACTTCCCGATCTGGTTCAGAAAGAAGGGTGGGTTCACGTTAGGGTTTGTGTGAGCGTCCCTTCGAAGATAACATCCACCTCCGGCTGTCCTCACGTCCGCCTCGGAGAAGCGCGGAGTCCCCTCGATATCGGCGATCCGGAAAGGATTTGCCGAGGGGTCATTCATCTTCTCCTGTTGCCAATGCATGGGGTGGCATGCCTGGCAACTTTGCGTCCTGCCCGCTTTGTCGGGCATGGGGATAAACGTTGCATGCGCGCTATGGATCGCTTCGGAAAGCGCCATCGCTTTCTCGGCCTTATACCCTGACGTGATCGGTCGAGGGGTCTGCAGGTTTCCCGAAACATTGTCCCCATGACAGTCTGCACAATTGACCGGACCCACGGAGCCGAGACGGTTCGATGATGCGTTGGGATTGTACTCCTTCAAAAAAGTAGTGCCATATTTTTTGTCATGCAGTTCAAGCACGTTGATGGACGCTTGTGACTGCCTGGCCATGAACTCGGTCATATCAGGATAGCTATTTTTCCAGTAGGCATATTCCTTGTCGAACAGGGCCAAACCTGCGTTTCTCGACAGTTTGGCGGCCTTGCCTTCGCCCGAATGGCAAAGGTAACAATTCGGCAGATCAACAGGATTCGTACCGAAAAACTCAATTGGTTTCCCATCTGCGGTTACGGGCTTGCCCGTTTTGTCTCGCAGCTGGATCGCAGAGTACTGGTATGGCTGAAAATCTTTTTCCGTGATCGTCCGGATAGTGCCCTTCCGTCTGCTGTCGTTGAACGCGGTCAAGGGCAGACCGAGCGCGTCCCACAGATACGACGACGTGAGGATCAGGGGAACGTTTTTGACTTCCGGAAGCAGCGAATCCGTGAAGACCTTGTTGCCGCCGGTGCTCCCTGCATAGGACAGGTAGCCTCCGGCCACGTTCTTTCCCGTAGGACCCGAATCAATGGGAACCTGGATCTGCTGTCCCACCCGCAACTTTTTCCGTTTAGGCCAGTCCTGCGGAAGGGTCCCCTCTAGGTCCTGATAGATGAACAGGTGGGTCCAGACATAGTTCGCCATTGAATCCCCAGGGTCTTCCATCCTGCCGTTGCCGTCAACATCCTTCGGCACCTGCCAGTACTTCATTTTGTTTCCCTCGCTGTAGCTGTTATCCCTTACGAAATAGGCGAGCGACAGGCCGTCATCGGGTGTCAGGAGATGAGGAAGCCAGCCATCTTCTCCGGTCTTGACAGCCTGCGCCTGGATGCTGTTATACGGCGGGATAACGCAGCAGTAGGAGATATCGAACCCCACGCAATGCATGCCCAGTTCGTAATTGATGAATATGGCGTAGGGATCCTTGGGGTCATAGTGGGTAGTGGTTTTCCCCAAGCCGTCCTTGACCGATATTGGCTTCAGGAGGTCCAGTCTGAAGGGGGGGCCCGAAGCAGAGGAGGACGGAGAACCTGCAAAGATCGCGGGAACGGCACAAGCGAGTATCACCGCCGAGAAGATGCCAGTCCGGATAAGGCGCAGAACGTTCATAGAGCAACCTCCTTATTTATGATGTTCAATCAGCTGCTTGAGCGCAACAGCGTTATTGTGCTCTCTATCCTTCGCAGAGAAGAGAAGGGTTATCTTCCTGTTTTTCGCTTCGTTTCGGAGCCGATCGACAGTTTCTTTCTTGTCCATGAGCTCCTTCTTGTACTTTTCCAGGAACGCAGGCCATTTGACAGGATCGTGGGCAAACCATTTCCTGAGTGTATCGCTCGGCGCGATATCCTTGAGCCATTCGTCGATCTTCGCTTCGTCCTTCTTGATTCCCCTCGCCCACAGCCTGTCAACGAGGATGCGCTTGCCGTCATCGCGCGACCACGGATCATATATTCGCTTGATCTCTAACATGTACGGTCCCGTTTGGAATCCCTATATTTTTACGAAGGCATCCTTGCTTGCGCCACAGACCGGACAGACCCACGTATCAGGAATTTTTTCAAATGGTGTGCCTGGCGCAATGCCTCCGTCAGGGTCGCCAACCGTGGGATCATAGACCCAGTCGCACACCGTACATTTCCACTTTTCCATCCAGCCACCTCCTGAAAGGAATTTCGCCACAGCCGTCACATTTATGAAACGCGGCACGGGAAATCCCTGAACAAATAAAAATGTCCATACAAGACTTAAACTTTATGCTAAATAATGAGTATCCTTGATGTATTTGAAATTCAAATTATTTTTAGTTACAATCAGGGCTCTCATGGATAGCACGCATGCTATGAGAGAATGACAAAAATATAGCACATTCCAGGTCTGAGTGCTTCAATCATGTAATACTTTTATTTGAGCCGATACCGGATCCGAACAAGCAGGGCGTGACCACTTCCATCCCTAAAAGTAAAAACGAGGTTATCGGGGGCATAAGGATGTCAATGAAGTCCCCTCGCAGGTAGATCTCCCAATGCTGACGAGCGGGAATTGATAATGAATACGGGTATCACGAGTGACGACGCATCCTCAATATCCCTCGGACTTTTTCAATTCTGCTTACTCAAGCGTCGTATGGAACCGTCGGAAGCTTGCTACAACAGTGGCTACCGCAAGCGCGGCGAGAACAGCGATGTGGGTTGCCACATAGGTTGTTTCCCCGCCTTTCAGCATGATATTGCGGAGAAGGCCGAGAAAATGGGCAAGCGGATCGAAGTATGAAATCCATTGAAGTACGACCGGCATATTTTCCAGAGGGAACATCATCCCTGAAAACATGATCATTGGAAAGATGAAAAGGAACCCCGCGAGGGTCGCCTGTTGCTGGTTCTGGCAATAGGTGGAAATCAGGGTTCCTACGGCGACGGTTGTGCAGACAAAAGCAAGGGCTGCACTCAATAAGAGCAGTAGCGAACCCCGCATGGGGACCTGGAAGACGAACACGGCCACGGCAAGGATCAAGGGTAGATTGGACATTCCCAGGAGGACATAGGGAATCGTTTTTCCATAAATGACCTCAGACCGTGAAACCGGCGCCGAGATGAGCATTTCAAACGTGCCCATCTCCTTCTCCCGGACGATTGCGATATTGGCCATCACCATTGTTGAAATGATCATTATCATAGCCATAACACCGGGGACCATAAATACGGATGTCTCAAGATCGGGGTTGAACAGTACTCGCGTATTGATCTGAATGGGAAAGTCCGGCGGAGTCAGTTTCATGTCGTCCTTGACCGTCTGCTGAATGATATTTTGCAGATAGCCCTCAACTGATTGCGCCTGGAGGACGTTCGTGGCGTTTACGAGAAGTTGCAAATGGGCATCACCGCGGCCGAGGGCGCGCGTGAACCCTCCGGGAGGCGGTACAAGTACGGCATCGGCGTCACCGGCTTCGATCATCGTATAAGCGTCGTGTGCTCGACTTTTTGCGGGTATGAACCATTTGCCCGCAATGCTTCGTTCATAGACATCCCGCAAAACGGTGTCCCGGGAGTCGAATACGGCAGCGAGACGGATGTTTTTTACTTCATTTGAAATGGCGACGCCGAAGAGGGTAAGCTGAATGACCGGCATCACGAACAACAGTATCCGCATTCTCTTGTCCCGCAGGGTCTGTGTCAGCTCTTTTCTGATGAATCCGATGAGTGTCCTGTTCATGGCTCGAGGTCCCTCTTGAAGCGGCGCGTGGCTATAAGGATCATAAGTACGCAGAATATAGAAAGCGCCAGAAATGATCCGCTGAGTTCAAAAAAGCTTGAACCCACTAAAAAAGTATCCCTCGCGATCGTCATGAACCAGCGCGCCGGCAGGATCATCGTAAAGTACTGAAAGAACTTCGGCATGCTTTCGATCGGGAAAATAAAACCCGACAGCAGATTGGACGGCAGCATGCCGGACATCATGGCGAGCTGCATTGCGATTGTTTGCTTGCGGGTCACGACGGAGATGAGAAGCCCCTGGGCCAGGTACGTCATCAGGAACAGCAGACAGCCCAAGCCGAAGACCGCCAGATTACCGACGAAGGGGATGCCGAATACAGTCCTGGCTATAACATAGACAAAGGCCACCGCGATGATTCCGAGTGCGCCGTAGGGGGCCAGCTTCCCCACTATGATTTCGAGCGGCTCGACGGGTGTGGATAAGAGCAGTTCCATGGAACCGTTTTCCCACTCCCGCGCGATAGTGAGCGCTGTCAGCAGGATCGAGAGGATCGACATGACCACGACTGTAAGACCGGGGATCACGAACCAGCGGCTATTTAGTTCGGGATTGAACAGGAACCGCGTTCGAAGGTCATAGGGGGCAGGCGGATCATAATCGGCGATCCTTCGAGACGCGATCGTTTGAATGCTGCTGACGTAGCTCAGCACTGGTCCCACCGTGGAATTATCGGAACCGTCGACCAGCATTTGTACTTCGGCTCCCCTTCCGTCGAAGAGGTCCTTTTCGAACCGCGGGGGAATTATCAACGCTGCACGAGCGCGTTCCGCAGACACTTCCTTTACAGCCTCATAAGGTGAAGGAACCCCGTGGAGCAGAAAATACTGGGAGCTCCCGAAGCTGTCGAGCAGTCTTCGGGAGCTTTGCGTCTGGTCCGAGTCGCATACCGTAAGAGCGACGTTCTTCACGTTGAACTCGATAGCGACACCGAACATGATGACCATGAAAACCGGCAACGCAAGCGCCGCTCCCAAGGTATAGGGGTCTCGGAGGATGTGCAATACTTCTTTCCTGGAAACAGCGGCTGCCCTGCGCCAGACAAAGGTCTTCATTCGACCTCGCTTTCCACGGTTTGAATAAACACATCCTCAAGTGACGGCTTTATTTGACGGATCGTGAATTTCTCTTCGAAGAACGGCCTGACTTTTTCCCATCCGTCTTCGCTTCGAAACGAGGCGTGAAATCTGAGACCATAAGGTTCGAAAAACATGAAAACCTCGTGTGTGGCCATCTCTGAAATCTCCGCGAAGCTCAAGGGTTCTTTGGGGTCGAACTCAAGCATCGGCATCGGGAAAATCGATCGCTTCAGACCGTCCGGCGTGTCCAAAGCGAGAATCTTCCCTTCCCGCATGAGCGCAATCCGGTCACACTGCTCTGCCTCATCCATGTAATGGGTCGTCACGAAGACCGTCTTGTTATTTTCTGCAAGCTTTCGAATGAGCGACCAGAAGCGGCTTCGTGAGGCGGGGGTCACGCCGGCCGTCGGCTCATCAAGAAAGACGATCTCCGGATCGTGCAACAACGATGCAGCGAGCGATACTTGTTGCTTCGTTCCACCGGACAGGTCGCGGACGATTGTGTTGAGCGGCCGATCGAAAGCGATAAAGTCAAACAATTCCTGTCGACGTCTCATGTAGGTTGCCGTGTCCAGTTTACGGAGACTCGCCGTGAAGCTCAAATTCTCCTCGATTGTCAAGTCGTCGTAGAGCGTGAATTTCTGGGACATGTATCCGACCTTGGATTTGACCGCCTGTTCTCCTTGGTCAAAACTCACTCCCGCGACGCGTACGTATCCCTCCGCAGGACGCAGCAAGCCGCACAGGACTCGGATCGTGGTTGTCTTCCCGGCGCCGTTAGCTCCTAAAAATCCGAACGTTTCGCCGCGGCGTACAGAGAAGGAAACCCGGTTCACGGCGTAGAAATCACCGAACCGTACCGAAAGGTTTCTCACCTCTACCGCGGTTTCATGATCGTGCGTTTCGCTTGAGGAAAAGTTCATCAAAGCTCCGCACTTCCTCGCGCGCCAGAAGTTCACGCGGCTCGCCTGTTGCAACAAGCTTCCCTTGCTCCAACAGATGTACGCGGCCGCATCGCTCCGCTTCATCCATGTATGCCGTCGTCACAAGAATCAGAATCTTTTGATCCAAGAGACGATAAAGGAGCGCCCAAAGTTCCCGCCGGCTGATCGGATCCACTCCGGTTGTAGGCTCGTCCAGAAGCATAACTGCCGGGGACCGTAAAAGCGCGCACATCAAACCCAGCTTCTTGTACATCCCTCCGGAAAGCTGCCCCGCAGGACGCTGAACGAACTCACCCAGCCTGGTAATTTGAAGCAGTTCTTCGCGTTTTTCTTGAAAGAGATCGTCGGGTATTCCGTATAGCTCCTTGAAAAAATCGAGATGCTCGCTGATGGATAGATCGGGATAGAGGCTTTGCGTCTGCGGCATATACGCTACGCTTGGACGGATAGCTTCGAAATCTAGCCGCTCGCCGCCGCGCTGAAACTCAACAGTTCCTTCCGTCGGCTTCATCAAGCCGAGAATGATTCGCAGGAGCGTAGTCTTCCCGGCACCCTCGGGACCGATAACGCCGTGCATAAACCCAGAGGATAACTCAAGCGTCACTCCGTCCAACGCGGGGTTTGTGCCGAAAATCTTCCGTATGCCGTGAATGGAGATGGTAACAGGCATCTGCGACATATCAGCGTTGCCTCACCCGGAAAGGTGGAACGTAAAAATTGAACCGCCGCGGCCATAGGCCACACCGAGACAAAAAGATTGCGAAGGTTGTTTTATTTTTTATAACCGTGACGAGTGCTTATTGATAAGTTCTCTGTAATTTTTAAGGCACTTTTACCTCAATGGTCATTCCCGGCTTGAGGATTTCCTGCTCGTTCGAACCAAGAAAGCTTACTTTCACACCATATACCAGGCGGGTGCGTTCTGCCCGTGTTTGAACGTTCTTTGGAGTGAACTCCGCTTCATCGTTGATTTTGATGATCGTGCCCTCGAATTCCCGATTATTCAGTTCCGGCAGATACCCCTTGAGTCTCATACCGGCCTTAAGTCTTGAAACGTCCGGCTGAGGAACGTAAATGTAGGCCCAGATGTCCCGGATGTTCGCCAACGTCAAAAGCTTGGTACCTGGATTCACCCATTCGCCCGGTTCATGATAGCGACTGAGGACCGTACCGGAAATTGGCGATTTAATGGAGCACCAGCCAAGACGCACGTCAGCATCATCTTTCTTGTATCTGATCTGGTCCATCGTCTCCTGTGAGGCGGTCCCGGCCCGGTAGAGGCCCACTGTCCTTCGGAAATTGTCGTTCGCCAGCTCCGACGCGACCTTGACATCCTCGCATGTCAGGACCACCAATTCCTGATTTTCCGCGACATGGTCGCCTTCCTGGACGCTCACCTTCCCTATCGCCGAAGAGATCTGCGCAGACAAATCCACCTTTGTCGCCTCGAGAGTTCCTGCGTAGAGAAATGCACCATGGAAGAATAAGAGCTTGACCACGATTGCCGCCACGATTGCAACCGCCGCTGCGATAAGGATTATTTTCGGCGGTCTCTTTTTATTGTTCATGAGCGGGTTCCTCTCCTTATGTAGGGGTATCTTTGCAGCCGGCTTTTTCTTCCGTTTCGACAAAAATTTTCACTTGTAATGAACTATACCATAAGTGTAATTATATATGATTACAAGTATAGTGTCATGATATACTTATATGATATTACTGAAGGATCAGGCAATATCTTCTTTTCTTCACCTTAGTAGCGTTCACCGAACTGCATGAGACCGCGGAGCGCAATGACATGACATACATGTTTCCGCTGAGAATTCTGATAGCTGTCATCCTCTATGACGCAATGTTAACCGGGTGTGTGGTGGGACCAAATTATCGCGAGCCTGCGGCCCCAGCTGTTACTACGTACACGTCTACGACTCTGCCTTCTGAAACCGTTTCCGCGCCGGGGCTCGCCGGCGCGGCTCAGCGCCTGGTGTCGGGTCAGGAGATTCCCGCACAATGGTGGACATTGTTCCATTCCGCGGCACTCGATGAGATGGTCCGCCAGGCATTGGAGAACAATCAGACGCTTGCTGCAGCGCAAGCCACGCTCCGCCAGTCTCAGGAAAACGTGAACGCGCTGGTCGGCTCAGTGATTTACCCGAGCGTTAACGCGAACGTCTCAGCAACGAGAGAGAAGAGCTCCGGCGCCCAGTTCGGTGAACCGAACATAACCTTCGGTCCTTTTACGCTCTACAATGCGTCGGTAAATGTCTCCTATGCTCTCGATTTATTCGGCGGCGCGAGGCGCGAGGTGGAAGCACTGCAATCCCAGGTCGACTTCCAACGTTTCCAGCTTGAAGCGGCCACTCTCACGATCACGTCGAACGTCGTCACTACCGCGATGAAAGAGGCGTCCTTTCGTGCTCAGATCCGTGCGATGCAGGAGATCGCATCTGCACAGGAGAAGCAGCTCGCCTTGGTCGATCTCCAGTACCGGCTCGGAGGAGCAACAAGAACCGACGTGCTTGCACAGCGTTCGCAGCTCGCACAAACGCGGGCGAACCTGCCTGCTCTCCGTAAAGGCCTATCGCAGACGCGACACCAGCTGGCAATACTTATTGGTAGATTGCCCAACGAAGTCGGGGCGATTCCCGAGTTCAACCTCGACGGGCTGCAGTTTCCGGAGGAATTGCCGATGAGTCTGCCCTCATCGCTCGTGCGCCAGCGGCCGGATATCCGCGCTTCGGAAGCCCTGTTGCACGCGGCGAGCGCACAGGTCGGCGTGGCCACGGCGAACCAATACCCGCAGATCACGCTTACCGGCAACTATGGTACAATGGCGAACGAAGGTAATGCTCTTTTCTCAGGCAATTCAACGGTGTGGTCTATCGGCGCAGGTTTTTTGCAGCCGATCTTTCATGGTGGAGAGCTTTCCGCTAAGCGCCGAGCCGCAGTCGCAGCTTATGATCAGGCGATGGCACAGTACGAGTCAACTGTTTTGCAGGCGTTCCAGAACGTTGCGGACGTACTGCGCTCTCTGGAAGAGGATGCCAATACCCTTAAGGCGCAGGCGGACAGTGAGGCGGCCGCGCGCGACACGCTCGACCTGACTCAGACGCAGTTCAGACTTGGCGCTGTGAGCTATCTCTCGCTGCTCAACGCCGAGCGCCAGTACCAGGAAGCGCGGATCGGCCTCGTCCAGGCGCAGGCCGCACGCTTTGCTGATACGGCAGCGTTGTTCCAGGCGCTTGGTGGTGGGTGGTGGAACCATGCCCCGCTCACCGGCACTGCCTCGAAGACGAACGCAGAGTAAATTTCCACATTAATCAACATAAGCGTTGTGCAGAATTTGATTGAGGTCGGGAAGACGATCTGTTATCATGGCTGATGCTTCAAAGGCACTGCTTTGTCACATATGCAGCATATGGCGGAGTTCTTATTATTCTCTCAATCCTCCCGGGTTGGCAAGTTATTAAAAATACTACCTGGTAAATTTATCATCATTGGAGCATCGTGGCTTTGCTTGGACTGGCGGTCATTATGTATCAGCCGCACGTCTAATGTGATAAAACATTTGAGACATAACAAGTTTTCGCAGTGCGATCGGGGGATCATTGTGGCGAATGTCGCTCCACAGGAAGCTATCCCTACCCCTTCACGCACGCAAGCGGCCTGACCCGCGCCACTTTTCGCGCGAGGTTCGCATGGTGTGCTGCTTCAACCACTTCAGTGACGTCCTTGTATGACTCCGGCGCTTCTTCGGCGATCCCGGCGTATGAGTGCCCCCGAATCAGAATGCCTATCTCTTCCAGATCTTTCACGACCTCTCTGCCATGCCATCTCTTCTTTGCCTGGGTGCGGGACATGGCCCTGCCTGCCCCATGACATGCGGACCCGAAAGCAGACGTCATCCCTTCCTCGGTACCGACAAGGATGTACGACGACGTTCCCATAGTGCCGCCGATAAGCACGGGCTGGCCTGCGTTCCGGTATTCCACGGGAAGATCGATCTGGCCCGGGCCAAATGCCCTCGTTGCGCCTTTGCGATGAACATACAATCTCTTCTTCTTGCCATTTACCGTATGGGTTTCGACCTTGCACGTATTGTGGCTGATGTCGTACAGCATCTTGATGCGCCCTTCGGGATAGACCTCAGTGAATATTTCGCGCACCAGGTGGGTGATGATCTGCCGGTTGGCCAACGCACAGTTTATGCCTGCAGACATGGCGCCGAAATATTTCTTTCCTTCAGGCGAGTTGATCGGGGCGCACGCCAGTTCGCGGTCCTTGATAGAAATGTTGTATTTCTGGAGGGTAAAGGCGAGGCTCTTTAAATAATCGGTCCCGATCTGATGCCCCAGTCCCCTTGAACCGCAATGGACGGAGATCACAACGTCGTCTTTCCTGAGGCCCATTGCCTGCGCGGTCTTCTCATCATAGATGTCAGCCACGACCTGCACCTCAAGGTAATGGTTCCCCGAGCCGAGTGTACCCATTTCGCGGTACTGGCGTTTTTTTGCCGTGTCTGAAACATGGTCCGGCTCCGCGCCGTCGATCCTGCCGTGCTCCTCGATATATGCCAGGTCCTCCTTCACACCATAGCCCTTCCGAAGGGCCCACTCCGCGCCGCCGAGCAGCATCTCGTCGATCTGTCCCGGCGTAAGTTTGATAAGCCCCTCGGAACCCAGGCCGGCCGGCACGCGACGGAAGAGCTCATCCACGAGCGTCTTGAGCCGGGGCATAATCTCCTCTCGCGTCATGCCGGTCTTCATGGTCCGTACGCCGCAGGAGATGTCGAAGCCGACGCCCCCCATGGAGATGATACCCCCCTCATCCGGATCGAACGCCGCTACGCCGCCTATAGGAAAACCATAACCCCAATGCGCGTCTGGCATGGCGATCGAGGCAGCCTGAATGCCAGGAAGCATTGCAACGTTCGTGACCTGCTCGCGAACCTTTTCGTCCATTTCCCGGATCAACTTTTCGCTCGCGAATATCCTGCCCGGGACCCGCATCTCACCCTGCTTCGGAATCTCCCAGAGGTAGTCGTTGATCCTATGGACGGTCTTGAGATCCATTGACTTCCTCCTGCAAACCAAATAACCATTACATGGCGTGCAGATCCGAATTTCTAACACCAAAATCCGGATTTTAAATACTGTTCGTCACCCGATTTAAGTAAATTTTGAATACGGTGCTGCATGGCTGGTCATCGGTACATTCCGCTATACATCCACCACGCACTGCGCCGTATATATGCCGTCCTGCTCCTTCACACTCAGCAGATGATACGTAGCGCCCTTTACTTCCACGTGGGGTTCATGCCGCTCCCGGTCCAGGGGCTCCCCCCCGGCAATACCGGTAAGCGTCGTTCCTTCCATCTTCACTTCAAACTTCGAGAAAACCATCCGCTCAATATCGGAAAGCGCAAGCAACGCGTTCAGCCATTCCACCAAAAGGAGCTCCGGGTCCGGTGCCGAGACCGTGACGGTCATCTCCTCAACGGGATTTACGGCGTCGATATTCACCATCACGGAATACAGCGCAATTGCAGCGTTTTCGAAGGCTTCCTTCATACTGCCACCGAAGCCCCGTATGCCAATATCCGCCTCATGTTCAAAGGTCTCGAATTGAGCCATTGGAGAGTCTTTTCACACACTTTTTATGCCTGTTTGATACTCAGGATAATACCTGCGGCTACTCGTTGACAGCTGACTTCTGGTCCCTTTATTCCGTCCTACGCCCACACGCCGTCAATTACCGCACTACAGTAAGAACATTTTCCCTCTTTAACCTTGTTCTCCTCAACAGAGAACCCGATCCGTTTGACGAGACTTTTTTTGCAGCTCCAGCATACCGTATTCTCGCCCTCACCCGGGATGTTGCCCTCATATACGTATCGAAGCCCTGCTTCGAAACCGATCTGCTGCGCACGCTTCAATGTAGCGAGGGGCGTACGCGGCTGGTCTGTCAGCTTATACGTTGGATGGAACCGTGTCACATGCCAGGGGATCTCCTCGCCGACGGACCTGATGAAGCGTGCTATGTCTCTCAGCTCTTCATCGGAATCGTTGTGGCCAGGGATGACAAGCGTGGTGATCTCGATCCAGATGCCGAATTCCTTGTAGAGCCTGATCGCATCGAGAACGGGCTGAAGCCTGGCGCCGCAGATGTTCTTGTAAAAATCGTCAGTAAATCCATTGAGATCGATATTCGCAGCATGGAGATACGGGCGAATCACACCGAGCGCATCAGGAGTGATGTATCCATTCGTGACGAACACATTCTTGAGCCCTGCCTCGACTGCAAGGAGAGCCGTCTCGTAGGCAAGTTCGAAGTAGATCGTAGGTTCGGTATAGGTGTATGAAATGCTTTTGCAGCGGGTCTTGAGAGCGGCGGCAACTATGGCGGATGGTGATACCTCCTCCCCGAGGACGACGCCTCCATGGTCATGGGGGAGCTGTGAGATATCGGCATTCTGGCAATGCCTGCACCTGAAGTTACAACCGGGCGTCGCGATTGAATAGGACATGCTGCCGGGTTGAAAATGAAAGAGCGGTTTCTTCTCTATAGGGTCGATATTCTGTGCTATTACCTTATCATACACAAGGCTATAGAGGGTACCGTCCCTGTTCTCCCGTACGGCACAAATGCCCCGTTTCCCGGGTGAGATGAGGCAGTGGTGGCAGCAGAGACTGCACTGCACCTTGTTTCCCTCTCGCGCCTCCTGGAACATCGCTTGTTTCATAGATCAATACCTTGCCTGGGACCGGACGCACAGGACTCAAGGCCTTTTCCCTCGATCATGTTATACTGACGCGGGAACGATTCAGCATGCGCTTTATCGTGTTGCCTTTTCCGTTTTGCGTTTATGTTCGACTGCTTCAGCCTGTATTCTGGTCTTACATTCCATGCAAATAAGATCCGATGACGGTTTCCCACAGGTAAGACATCGTCTGCCCTGGGACGGTTGCAATCCCTCAGCCTTGAAGATCATCTCCAGAAACTCGCTCTCCGTCACATGGCCGTCCATGTGGAGGTTCTCCCCGAAGATCGTCTTGGGCAGGGTCTTAATATCGTGTTTTTTTATGAGTTCAGGGAAATCGCTCGCAATGATAATATCTGTATAGATAAGTTTGCTTTCGAGCGCCAGCCCGATCGCCGTTTCTGCCACGGGCCGGCACTGAGGACAATCGCTTTCCACATATACCTGTATCTTGACGTCCCGTGCAAGACGCTTCAGGGTATTCCTAATCTCTTCCGGGAACCATACTTTTTTTTCCGAAACTGCCAGGATGGTATCGAGAAGCACGCCAAAGAACACATTTTCGATCAAGCCATAAAAGGTGGCCGTGTAACCCTCTTCCCCCTGAACGACTATGGCAGGAACCATTCTGATCCCGTACTGCGTGGTTTTGTCCCGGTCCATCACCAGGTCGTACTCTTCGAGGGCGATTTTAGGCGAATGGGTCTTTATCGCACGGGCAAGCTTGCGGTCATCGGGACAGGCTTCACATCCCACATCACTGGTGAACAGGACCAGTCTGACAGGATTTTTCATGTGTGCAAGTGCGTTGCGCCGCTCATTCAGCAAGCTTTCATTTGTCATGGTTGCCATGTTCCGCTCCTTCACGATGTCATTGCTTTTTTCTATTATATTATACCAGATTTTGGGCAAGACACTTACAGGAACGGATCAAAACTGAGATACGAGGTGAATCCTGTAGTAGCAGGGAAATTGGTCAGATCTGATCGCTACACATGTTCGCGGCCAAAATTGAGTGTATTATGCACAATATTGTTTCCTTGTGTGCCAACAGTGGCGTATCCTGTATTGGTGTTCGTGACGCGGGCTTTGCTATTTTTCGTGTGGTTTTGGCAAGAATTTAAGTCATACGCTGTTAATCGTCCTCACGCGTTGCAGTCATGGTATGTTTAGCAGGACTTTGGCAACTTCTTCTGGCCGTGAGATCATCATATCGTGGCTCGCGTCGATCTCAACAGGCTTCACACCAAGCCGTTCGGCGAAGCCTCTCGTAAGCTCAGGCGGCAAACTCTTATCCCGCAGACCCATCACATAGGTCCTCGGAATTTTCAGATTATAAAAACGCTTGAGAGTGATCTTTTCAAAGAAAGCCGAGAGAGGCTGTGGCGTAAGCTTATGCAGGAAAGAATCTTTCTTCTCGCCGTCCGGCAGGTCCGTAAAATAGAGCGGCCTGAGCGCATCGATCGGCCCGTAAATCTCCGAAGCCTTGCCCTCAAGCTTGCGAAGAGTCTCCTGTCGCTCTTTCGTAAGCAGGTCGATGAGCGCGTCCCCGTCTCGCGGCACGACTGCCGCAAGATAAACAAGGTGGCGGATTCGCTCCGGCACTACTTCCGCAACCTTGCTGATAATGATCCCCGACATACTGTGTCCCACAAGGATAATATCCGTGAGGTTCTGCTTTTCGATACAGGAAATTACGTCATCGATGTAGGCGCTCATGTTCACACCCGCCCGTTCGGCGGCTCTTTTGCCGTGGCCGGGAAGGTCGAGGGCGATGACGTTCGCCCCACCCTGCTTTTGAATAAGGGGGATAACGCGGTCCCACAGCCAGGCCCCGCGCAATGCGCCGTGGATAAACAGATAGTTCTTCAATTTTCAAGCCCCCAGTAATTTTTTTTTGACGGAATCAAGTTTGCAGCCCATCGAACGGTGCATTCTTTATCGCTTTCACATGCAAGTCTGCACGCGCTGAACGCCGGAGCAATTGACGATTATTTGTTGAACCATGCTAACGTGTGAGCGAGAGGCTTGACCTGGTCCCCCACTCGATCCATAGGTTGGATCCATTTTCTCACCGGGCATCTTACGTCAGGTATGCCTATACTGATCGAACAACCCCCCGTCACGCTCTCATTCACCAGCTTGAACTAACTGGACACATTGCCCGTATCCTTCTTCGCTTATTTGCATTGTGCCATCCCCATCCGCTCCATGGAGGCACCGCTGAGAGGGTGAACACGACCGTCAGGCAAGATCTCCATGGGAACCATGTCCCGCGCTCCCGATGTCGCGACATACCGAAGCGCGGTATGCCCCTGAAAGGTGACCACATCCCAGATTCCGCTGTCTTTCCAGTTGTTCACCTGCTCGTTCCCGAGAACGGTCTGCTTGCGGCTTTGGCCAAACAGCAGATACCGTCCAGAAGCGCAAAAATGCACGTCAAGAAAGAAAAATGTCCCGTAGAGCGGGCCTCCTTCTCGATAGGTGACCTGGACCTCGCGCCCGTCCAGGTATCCCTTGATATAGTGCACCTCCTTAAGCGTTTGCGCATACGTGGGACTGAGGGGGAAGAATACAATGTACAGCTCCAGGAATACTATGCACCTCCATCGCAGTTTCACGTCATTACTCCGTGTTGACATGCCGCCTGATCCCAACCAGTTAATACGCGACAAAAAAAGTGTAGCAAAAACGGGCCCTCTTGTAAAACTAAAATTGACATAACCTTTGGATATAGTTATACTCGCTATTGGTCAGCACTGCAGATTGATCGACTACACTCGATCAGTTAAAGCTCAGATCTCATTATCTCACCCAAGATATTAATGGGCTTTGCCGCACTTATGGAAAAGAGCGCCGTTCCATCCATGCAGCACGGGTATTACAACAAAGGCTGCTGCGGTACTACCTGGATTTCTTCACCAAGAGCCGCCATGAATACCTATCTTCGAAAAGTCCTTTCGATCTTTAAGGCCTCGCTATCATCGGCACATAATGATTATCGATCCAATTGAACAACCTATAGACGGGATTCTTGACCTCCACACCTTTCAGCCGGATGAAGTGAAGGACCTCGTGCCGGACTATCTCCTCGCCTGCCGTGGGCACAGCATCCTCCAGGTCCGGATCATTCACGGAAAAGGACAAGGAACACTCAGGCGAACTGTGCATTCGATTCTTGAAAAGCTGCCTTATGTAGAGTCATTTCGAACCGCTGGGGAGGAGGCAGGAGGATGGGGAGCGACGATCGTTACGCTAAGAGGCCTGGAAGACAATTAACCGCGGTTCCTCAATGAACGCAAAGGAAATCATGGATTCTGACATGTATGTTTGGACTATCCAAACGCTCTTGGCACCTTCGCGGTTCAGGAGTCTTCTGGAGGCAGGTTTATCGGAATTACGTGGTACTTCTCGTAGGAATCCTCAGCCGCTGGCCGACGCGGAGCATTCTACCCGAACGGATGTTGTTTGCCTCAAGAATTCTCTGAATGCTCGTCCTGTACCGGTATGCGATCAGTGAGAGGGTCTCCCCGCGCCGCACGCGATGGACAACGTATTCCATCTTTGGCGGAGACCACTTCGGCAGCTTGTCAAGTGCTGCCATAAGCACTTCCCCTTTCCCGGGCGGAACTTTGAGGACATAGGGAACATCGGGTGTTGCGTTGCGCCGCAGTTCTGGGTTCAATATGGTCAGGTCTTCCAGATCGACACCCAAGCTGTCAGCGACTGTTTTTAAATGGATCGGACGCTCAATGGTAACCGTCTCGTGCGAGATGGGCTGGTCCGGTTCTTCCAGGGTAAAGCCGTATTGTGCCGGGTCCTTGATGATAGCCAGGACGGCCAGGAACCTCGGAAAATATCGTGCGGTCTCACGCGGAAGCCGCTCGTAGAAATCCCAGAAGTTATCCAGGTAATCGAACTTTTGCTCTCTGATCACCCGCGCTACTGAACCTTCGCCGCAGTTGTAGGCCGCGAGAACCGTGGCCCAATCTCCGAACATCTGGTGCAGTTCATTCAGATAGGCGATGGCTGCCTCCGTGGATTTTTCCGGGTCCAGCCTTTCATCGATCCAGGTGTTCCTCTTGAGCCCGAACTTGTAACCCGTAGAAGGGATGAACTGCCATAAGCCGAGCGCCCGCGAGCGCGATAAGGCCCTTACCTTGAATCCGCTCTCGATGAGCGGCAGCCATGAAAGTTCCTCGGGGAGTCCGGCTTCCTTTAACTCTTTGACGATCTCCCCTCGGTACATGCCCGATCGTCTATAGGCTTCCAGAAAGAAATCCCGTTCCGTGGTCTGAAACGACTGGATCTCGCGCAGCACGTGATCATTGACGGTCATGGGGATCGCATCGTGGTTTCCCTGTACGGCAACATGACGGGAGGCGTACAACTCCATGATCCGCTTGGAGATCATGAACCGGAGATCTTCCTTCTGCTGGGACAGTTTTGTATTGTTGCCGGAGACCTTCAGAATGAGCGCATAGGCCTGGTCCAGAGAATCGATCGCCTCGTCCATGTCGCCGTCTTCCCAATACTCCTGGGCGGTTTCAGTAAGTTCCAGAGCGGCATCAAGGAGCGCCTGATCATCCTCACCGTTTTCTTTTTTCACCACGGGAATGGTTTTTTCGTTCTGAGATATCGGCATAATTTCGGCCGGTGCAGGGTCAACTCCCTCAGGGGCGATCACAGAAGAAGATGCCGGTATTTCTTCGGGAGTCACGGTTATGATCGGAGATGGGGGTTCGGCGGGGACAACACTTTTGCTCTCGATAACAGGAGACGCGGGGTGAGCGCAACTGAACAAGAGGAAAGCCAACGAGAACAGAATGACGGTAAGGCATGCGAAGTATGGTCGATGAGAGATTTTCATAATATATGATTAACGGCAATAATATACGAAAGATGATAAAATTGCAAACATAAAATGACACAGGTTGTCATTTTTTGGCCTTTCAGAAAGTTGCAGAGGCAAGTATTTGACAAGGACTGCTTTTGTGCATTATAGTAGCCCTTCTGTTATTACTCCTTACCATAATTCCTGTCATATGGAAAGCACTTAATGGTTAGATTGCATGTTGCGGAGAAAAAAATGTCGAAGAGCTTCATCCTCCCTTTCGGATTGCTGCTTTTATTTATACCCTGTCTCATTTCATGCGCAACGCCCCCGCCCAGCAGCACCGGTCGCGTTCACGAGCGCGGAAATAGGCCCTCCATAAACATATCGAGACTGGAAAAAAACATTCACGATCTCATTAACGGAGAGCGGCGCAAGCACGGTTTGTCCCCGCTCTCATGGAATGATACGCTGTCAAGCATTGCGAGAAAACACAGTCAGGACATGGCAGTGAGGAGGTACTTCAGCCATGACACCCCGGAAGGACATGACTTCTCGTACCGGTACAGCCAGGCCGGCTATTCCTGCGCTGTCCATGGTCAGGGAAACATCTATTACACGGGCGCTGAAAACATCTTTCAGAACAATCTCTATGACCGGGTTGTGTTCATGGATGGTGTAGCGCATTATGAATGGAATACCGTGGGTAAGATAGCGGAATCAACAGTGGAGGGCTGGATGAACAGCCGTGGACACAGAAAGAACATACTTACACCTTACTGGAAGAGCGAGGGGATCGGCGTGGCAATCTCTCCTGATGACAAGGTTTACATAACGCAGAATTTCTGTTGATGAAAGGTGATCACTTCTTCCACGCTACAAAATCCATCTCAACGTCAACATCCTTTGGCAGCCGTGAAACCTCTATCGTGGCGCGCGCCGGATGGTCGGACAGAAAATAACCGCCGTAGACCTCGTTCACGGCAGCGAAATCGGCCATGTTCCTGAGATAGATGGTGGACTTTACAACATCAGCCAGACTACATCCGGCTGCGACGAGGATGGCCCTGGCATTTTCCATTACCTGCTTGGCCTGAGATTTTATGTCCCCCTGGAAGACATTCCCTGATTTAGGATCGATCGGTATCTGGCCTGAAACGAATACGAATCCACCAGCCTCCACAGCCTGAGAATAAGGTCCTATTGCCTGGGGAGCATCCGCAGTTTTTATGATTTTTCGCATCATTATATCCTCCTGCAGTACTTTAAATTATTACAATAAATTATTAAATTAATTATGTTTTTTTAATTTGAAGTAAACCATTAAGATAGTTATCGTTGATATCGCCAATAAATCACTCTCTCCGGCATGAATACTTTGTGTCATATCCTTGACTTTGATACCAATGACTGGCAAGACTTTATGGTACGATTATGAGGCGTTATTCCATTCTATTGGCGGGCACTCAAAGCGCTATCAATATCCCTATCCTGTTTTTACCCTCTTTACGCCCAAAACTCCGTTTATGGCTTCGATATTCTTGATAATCCTGTTGAGGTGCTCCACGTCCTTGATGTCGATGGTGAAGTTGAGGGTCGCTTGCTTATCATCACCGGTAATTGCCTCAGCGTGAGTGATGTTCGCCTCGGCGGCGCTGATGGACGAGGAAACATTTGCGAGAAGGCCTGGCTTGTCCTCGGTTCGAACAGAAATTTTAACAGCATGTGCGCCAAGCTGGAAATCTCCCCAAGAGACCTCTACGAGCCGTTCCTTATCAAACGTGAGCTCGCCTACATTAGGGCAATCCAGAGTATGGATAGAAACTCCCCTCCCCCTGGTGATAAACCCGACCACTTTATCACCAGGCACGGGATTACAGCACTTGGAGAGGTGGATAAGCATATTGTCCATACCGCTGATCTTCATGCTGCTGCCGGACGGTTTTACCTGTTTCTGGGGCGGCTTCTTGGGAATAGGCTCGATATGGGGCCGGTCAGGCGCGATCTTGTTCGCAACCATATGTGCCGATACCTTGCCGTAGCCGATGGCCGCCAGCATGTCTTCGAGTGTGTTGTGCGACATGTCATTGGCCACTTTTAAGAGGTCGTCGGATCTGAATATCTTGGAGGGGTTGAGCTCGTGTTTGCGAAGGTCCTTTTCGAGGAGTTCTCGGCCGAGCTGGATGCTTCTCCTGCGTTCTTCGGCCTTTAGCCATGCTTTGATCCTGGTCCGTGCCTTCGAGGTTTTTACGAACTTGAGCCAGTCCCGGCTAGGCGTATGGCCTGTCTGGGTGATGATCTCGATCTTATCACCGTTACGGAGCACGTGCTTGAGCGGAACAATCTTGCCGTTCACCTTCGCACCCACGCACTGTTGACCGATGTCAGTATGAACGCTGAAGGCGAAGTCAACCGGGGTTGATCCCTGCGGCAGCTCTTTAACATCTCCCCGAGGCGTGAAAACATAGACCACGTCCGGGAAGAGGTCTCCTTTGACCGTCTCCATGAACTCCTTGGCGTCCGGAAGGTCGCGCTGCCATTCGAGGAGCTGCCGGAGCCAGGCGAACTGCTGTTCCTCTCGCTGGCTGACGGCAGACTTTTCCTTGTACCGCCAATGTGCGGCGATGCCTTCTTCAGCAAGCCGGTGCATCTCTTCCGTACGGATCTGGAATTCTACGCGCTCTCCCTTGGGACCGATGACCGTGGTATGGAGCGATTGATAGAGGTTAGACTTGGGCACGCCTATGAAATCCTTAAATCGCCCCGGCACCGGCGTCCAGAGCGAGTGGATAAGGCCGAGGATGGCATAGCAGTTGACCTTGGTGTCGGTAATGATACGGATCGCGATCAGGTCGTAGACATCTTCAAAGGATATCCCCTGTTTTTCCATCTTCTGGTAGATGCTGTAGAAGTGCTTGGGCCGGCCCTTAACCTCACCTTTATACCCGTGCTCCGCGAGCTGTCCCCTTATGATCTCGATGAGTTCGTTGATGTAAGACTCGCGCTCAATACGGCGCTTGTTGACTTTCTGGGTGAGGTCCGCGTATGCCTCGGGATTCAGATACATGAAAGCAAGGTCTTCGAGCTCGGTCTTGATCCTGGAAATACCAAGGCGGTTGGCGAGGGGGGCGTAGATATCAAGCGTTTCCTGGGCAATGCGCTTCTGTTTTTCAGGAGAGAGCGACTTGAGCGTGCGCATGTTATGGAGCCTGTCGGCTAACTTGATGAGAATGACCCTGATATCCTTGGCCATCGCCACGATCATCTTGCGAAAGTTATCAGCCTCGCGCTGCTCGCGGCTCTGGAGCTCCATGCGGCTGAGCTTGGTCATGCCGTCAACAAGCATGGCGACCTCTTCGCCGAACATGGATTTGATCTCCTCCGACGTGACGGTCGTGTCCTCGATCGTGTCATGAAGCAGGCCGGCGGCCACGGTAGCTGCATCGAGCTTGAGGTTAGCGAGAATGGCAGCTACCTCTATCGGGTGAATGAGATAGGATTCTCCTGAGAGCCGCGTCTGTCCCTGGTGCGCCTTGGCCGAGAAAATGTAAGCACGCCTCAACATGTCCACATCCGCGTCGGGGTGGTAATTCTGTATGCGTTCAACTATGTCTTCGAGACGAACGGCCGGCATAGTTATCCTCTATCGAGAAATTCGAGACGTCAATTGTCTGGCTTGATGTCCCGAATATCCAGCTCCACGGTCGTTTTTCCATTCCAAGCATTCAGGCGCGGCGTAAATACGACAGCCAGCCGCGCACCGTCCCTCACCTGATTCCCAAGGAGGCTGCCACGGTTAAAGGCGATGGCGTCGAAAGCCGTACCGCCCTGTTGCCTGAGTCTCAGCTTCAGATGCTTATTGCCTACGGCACGGGCGGAAAGCACCTCGAGTCCTCGCGCACCAAACCTTGGCTCGGGATTCCCCTGCCCGAAGGGCGCCAGCTTCTCCAGCTCCCGCATCAGATCAATTGTCAGGTCATTGAGCGTCACGGCACTGTCAATTGAGAGTGTGCGGACGAATCCCTGATTTCCAAACTGCTCCAGCACAAGGGAACTCAATCTGTCGCGGAACCGGGGTATATTGCTTTCAGCGATGGTAAATCCCGCCGCATAGGTATGGCCGCCAAACCCTGTAAGCAGATCAGCGCACGCTGCCAGGCCTTTATAGAGGTCGAAACCCGGAATGCTCCGTGCCGAGCCCTTACCCACGCCGTCTTTCACGCTGATGAGCGCCGTGGGCCGGTAGAACTCTTCCACGATCCGCGATGCGACGATCCCGATAACGCCGGGGTGCCATTCGTCAGATGACAGAATGAGCGCCCCCTTCGCGGCCGCATCCATCTGCCGGCAATGCCGCCTGGCTGCCTCCCAGATGACCTCCTCGACTGACTGACGCTCCCTGTTCACCGAGTCGAGCGTTGCGGCCAGATCCACAGCCTCTTCGCGCGAAGACGTAGTAAGCAGCCGGAATGCCACGTCCGCGTTCTCCAGCCTGCCGCTGGCGTTGATTCTCGGTGCAAGAGTAAAGCCGACGGCACCAACCCCGATCGCTTTTCCGTTCAAGCCGGAGACCTTCTTCAGGGCCGCGACACCTGGCCTCTCTGCGGCAGTGTCCGAAGAAAGAATCTGCAAACCGTGCTTTACGAGAATCCTGTTCTCGCCTGTGATCCTGCCGACATCAGCAAGTGTGCCGAGGGTTACGAGATCGAGATAACGTAACAGATTTCTGTCATCGGGTTGCAGCTCCAGCAGAGCTTGTGCCAGCTTGAATGCTATGCCCACGCCGGTCAGGACACTTACCGAATTACGCAGCGATGAGGGGGCCTCAGGCGAGATGAGCTCCGGATGGAGGATCGCGCAGGCATCCGGCAGGGCAGCTCCGGAATCCGACATCTGAGCTCCTAATTCAGAGGAAACCCTGTTCTCCAACGGATTAGGTGGCTTTGATTTCGGATCTGTAAACTGGTGGTGATCGGTGACGATGAGATCGAGCCCCAGCGAGCGGGCCAGTTCCGCTTCCCGCAGATTGCTGATACCGCAGTCCACGGTGATGACGAGCCCTGCACCAGATGCCTTTATCTTTTGAACGGCATGGGCATTAAGACCATAGCCTTCGGTCAGCCTGTCCGGGATGTAGCAACCGACATCGGCTCCCAAATCCCTGAGCGTCAGATACAGGAGCGAAGCGCCTGTCACGCCGTCGACATCGTAGTCTCCGTAGACAATAATCCGTGCGCCGGCGGCTATCGCGGACCGGATGCGGCTGACGGCTTTTCCCATATGGGTAAAAAGAGCGGGATCAGACAGTGCCGCCAAATCACAGGCAAGAAAAGACCGTGCGGCCATCGGATCTGCGATACTTCTGTTGACCATCAGTCTGGCGATCAACGGATGCAGGCCTGCCTGCTCCGAGAGCAGGGCTACGACCCTATCATCAGACTCTGCAAGGATCCACTTCATAACGGTCGCTCCGGCTCACGGCCTAACTCTTATTATCTTTATTATTTTGTTTACCGCCCTCTTTCTGGGAATCGTCGGATATGCCCTTTTTGAATCCCTTGATGGCCTTGCCCAGCCCCTCGCCCAGTTGCGGCAATCGGTTCGCACCGAAAATAACGAGCACAATAATCAGGATGACAATCAACTCCGGCATTCCAAGTCCAAACATGTTGCCTCCTTGTATTCCTTGGTTGTATTGAGATTAACAAATGACCGCCTCGTCGGGTCAATACGGTCTATTTCTTCTTCTGTGACGTAACGCAACCGACGCCCGGTGAAGATGCCCCGGATTCGCAGCTGTTCGCGCTTAATGTGGTCCTCCATGGCGGGCAACAATCGCCTGTGGTACACGGCATGGAGTGGTTCAACAAACTCTCCGATTTTCGGAAGGATGATGTCGTATTCACCGGCGAGGCCGGTCATATACGAAAGAAGCCGGGGATTCAGAAAGGGCATGTCGCAGGCGACAACGATGTTGTGGTCATCCTGTGTGCGGAGCAAGCCGGAATAGATCCCGACGAGCGATCCGCGTTTATTGCATGCGTCGGTGACTACCTCGACGCCATACGATGCATAAGATCCCGGCGAATTTGTGACGATAATAACGCGGCTAACAACGCTCCGGAGCGCCAACAGGACATGCTCGATCATGGGCATCCCGTCGACCTTGAGGAATGCCTTGTCTGTTCCCATGCGCCGGTTTTCACCGCCTGAAAGCACAATGCCAGTCATGATTAAAATTACAGTATTTAAAGGTTAGTGTCAACTGAGAACTTGAACCTTTTGATAATAATTACAAGAGATTTGCAGCTCCTGATCATGGTTGAGGCCATAATCAGGTTTTTGAAAGTATTATCTTGTGTGAATGCTCCCACAACCAAAGGTGCTGCTATTGGTTGGGGCGTCCAATAAGGAGGTTCCCCAAGGATTGCCTTCCTCTTGGAAGTTGCAGTGTCACTTGCTGCGCACCTGCAGGCCGCAGCAAAAGATAATTACAAATCGTGTCTGCCGCATGCTCGTCTGCGTGTTGTTTGTTACCGCATTG
>DATJZV010000077.1:0-42805 GCA_035498715.1 Nitrospirota bacterium | reverse complement strand
TGTGCCGACCTTGGCCTGCTTTCTCCCGAAGGTAAGTTCCTCACGCTTGCGCGGTCGAACTACGTCACCATGCCGAGGGACGGCGTGTCCGATGTTGTCGATGAGGAGTGGATGATCGTGGATGAGGAATTCTGGAAACTGTACGGTTACCCCGAGGGTTTCCCGGGAGGTATTTCGTCGCAGCAGGCTCAAGAGATCGTGAAACGCAGACGCATGCAGGAGATATCCTCTCCCGGCATGTCTTCCCGTGAGAAGGTGAAAAGAAAGTAGCGGCATGCAGCAAGGTTTCGTTTCCGGACGGCCTTGCCTGTAACGATGGCAGAAAGTCCATCCTTCCTTGGATGGGCTTTTCTTTTGTAATTTTCGTGACATCACGGAAGACAACTATTTATGAGCAGGGACATCCCGCGGAACAAAAAAACGAGCGGGAAAGTTCCAGCTCGGAAGGCGATGGAGGCCGAATGGAAAAAGGTTATCTAGCACTGGTACTGCACAGCCATCTGCCCTATGTACGACACCCTGAACATGACCAGTTCCTCGAAGAGGACTGGCTCTACGAGGCGATCACCGAAACCTATATTCCGCTCATCAATGTGTTCGATGGTCTGGTAAACGACGGCGTGGATTTCCGGATCACCATGAGCCTCACGCCCACGCTTATCGCCATGCTCACCGACCCGCTGCTTCAGCACCGGTACATCCGGCATATCAGCAAGCTGATCGAGCTCGCGGAGAAGGAGATAGACCGCACCAAAAACCAGCCTGAGTTCAACCCCATCGCCCGCATGTATCTGGAAATGTTCCGGAACGCCCGTTCGGTGTTCGAGGTGAAGTACGGACGCAACCTGGTCAGTGCCTTCAAGAAGTTCCAGGACCTGGGCAAGCTCGAGATCATCACTTGCGGTGCAACGCACGGATTCCTGCCGCTCATGGTGAACCGGAAGGCGGTACGCGCCCAGATCATGATTGCCGTTCAGCATCATGAGAAACACCTCGGCAGGGCACCAAAAGGCATATGGCTTCCGGAATGCGGCTACTATGAAGGCCTTGACGAGATACTGAAGGAGGCCGGCATCCGCTATTTCTTTACGGACTCACACGGTATCTTCCACGCATCGCCCCGGCCGAAGTACGGCGTGTATGCTCCGATCTACTGCCGCTCGGGCGTGGCCGCCTTCGGCAGGGATATCGAGTCGTCCAAGCAGGTCTGGAGCTCCATCGAAGGCTATCCCGGAGATTATAATTATCGGGAGTTTTACCGGGACGTAGGGTTCGACCTTGACTACGACTATATCCGGCCCTATATCCACCCGGACGGCGTGCGCGTGAACCTGGGGATCAAATACTATAAGATCACAGGAACGTCGAACCAAAAAGACCCCTATATCCGGCAATGGGCGCTCGAGAGGGCCGCTGCTCACGCCGGCAATTTTCTGTTCAACCGCGAGAAACAGGTGGAATGGCTCTCGGGCATCCTCCAGGACAGGAAGCCCATCATCGTGGCGCCCTACGATGCTGAGCTCTACGGCCACTGGTGGTTCGAAGGACCGGACTGGATCAACTTCCTTCTCCGGAAGGCCGCTTTCGACCAGAAGACCGTACGTATGATAACGCCGCAGGAATACTTGGCGGAAAACCCTCGCTGCCAGATCGCCGCGCCCTCGACATCGAGCTGGGGATACAAAGGCTATGCCGAGGTATGGCTCGACGGTTCGAACGACTGGATCTACCGCCATTTGCATAAGGCAGCGGACCGCATGGTCGAGCTCGCGCAGGGCCATGCCGGCGCGCAGGGCTTGCTGCGGAGGGCCCTGAACCAGGCCGCGCGGGAACTGCTCCTGGCCCAGAGCTCGGACTGGGCATTCATCCTCAAGACCGGAAGCCATGTAGAATACGCCATCAAGAGGACCAAGGAACACGTTCTGCGGTTCACAAAACTGTATGACGATATCAAGGCAAACCGTATTGACGAAGGGTGGCTCGGCGATATAGAATATAGGGACAACCTGTTCCCCGACATTGATTATGCCGTGTATGCTTAAGCCGTCAATCGTCAAAGAACTGAAAAATATCGTCGGTCCTGCCTACCTCTTAACATCGCCCGAGGATATGGTTGCTTACTCCTACGACGCCACGCAACGGGAGGTCTTGCCGTGGGCCGTTGCCCGGCCTGTTTCGGCTCAGGAAGTTTCGGAGATCCTCCGGCTTGCGAACAGGGAGCTGTTTCCGGTTGTCCCGCGCGGTGCGGGGACCGGCATGTCCGGAGGTTCCGTTCCCATACACAATGGACTCGTTCTCTCGCTCGAACGGATGAACCGGATACTCGAGATCGACGACCAGAACCTTGTAGCCGTGGTTGAGCCTGGCGTCATTACCGGAAATCTGCAGCGCGAGGTAGAGGCGCGCGGCTTGTTCTATCCGCCGGACCCCGCCAGCAACCAATTCTGCACGATCGGCGGGAATGTAGCCGAGTGCGCAGGCGGGCTCCGTGCCGTGAAATACGGCGTGACCAAGGACTATATCCTGGGACTTGAGGTCGTGCTTCCGACGGGAGAGATCATCAGGACAGGCGCGCGCACGGTCAAGAGCGTAGCGGGCTATGACCTCACGAAACTCATCGTAGGCTCCGAGGGAACGCTCGGCGTGGCGACCACCATCATCATCAGGCTCCTTCCTCTGCCGGAGAGCGTGCGGACAATCTCCGCATTTTTCAGCACTATCGAAGGGGCTGCGACAGCGGCTGCAAATATTATCGCGAGCCGTATCATTCCGCGTGCGCTCGAATTTGTAGACCGGCATGCGCTTCGCGCTGTCGAGACCTATCTGAAGGAAGACATTACGGGCGGTGCGGCAGCCATGCTGCTCGTCGAGGTGGATGGGGCGGCGGATTCCACGGCGCGGGAGAGCGAGCTGATTGCGGAGATCATGACGCGGGCTGGGGCTCCTAGCGTAAAGAAGGCGGAGACCGAAGCCGAGAGGGAACAGCTCTGGAAAGCCAGACGCGCTATCTCACCGGCGCTTTATACCATAAAACCGAAAAAGGTGAATGAAGACATTGTCGTTCCCCGGAGCAGGATTCCCGATATTCTGCGGGAGATCGAAGAAATAGCGAGGCGATACGATCTTCTGATCGTGAACTTCGGCCACGCAGGGGACGGCAATATTCATACGAATATCATGATCGATGAGGCGGACAAGCCTAAGGCCGAGTCTGCGGTGAAGGAAATCTTTGAGTCAACGTTGCGGATGGGCGGAAGTATTTCCGGAGAACACGGTATAGGGCTGTCCAAGGCCGCTTACCTGCCCATGGAAATAGGGCCCGCGGCACTTGCTGCTATGAGACATATTAAACAGGCGCTTGATCCGAACAATATCCTGAACCCGGGAAAGATATTCATGGAACGCCAAGAGGGACTCTAAATATTAAGCACAGACTTCTGAGCAATATCGGCAACACAAATTCGAAGCAGTTTAATATCGGGATTTTGAATCGGCTAGGTTTGAAGGAATAGGAACCGGATGATCTAAGAGATGCAGACCACACAACATATCATACTGGCCATTCTTCTTATCTCATGCTGCATTATGACTCCTTCACCTGGATGGGCCGGAGAAGCGACTGCGCCCGCGACCATCGATGCGCTCAGGGACCAATTGCATGCCATGGAGCAGGAAGCGGCCGTTCTCGAAGAGGAAAACCTGGGTATGATGAGGATGCTCAAGGAGATGGAAGATAATGATGTATACCTCGTGGTGGACACCGAGAGCAACCGGCTGATGATGAGGCAGAGGAGCAAGATCCTTCTGACAGCAGTGGTGGGGACGGGTAGCCGGCAGTTCGTGAAGGAAGAGACCGGAAGGAACTGGTATTTCGAAACTCCCACCGGGTCGCTTACAGTTCTCGGCAAGGAGCGCAATCCCGTCTGGATAAGGCCTGACTGGTCCTATGTTGAAGAAAACATGCCGGTGCCTCCAGAGAATGACCCCGACAGGATCGTGCGGGGCGTCTTGGGCAAGTACGCGCTTATTCTCGGGAAAGGATATAAGATACACGGGACAAAATATACAGAACTTCTGGGGACTCACTTTACCCATGGATGCATATCGGTTGGAGACAAAGACCTGGAAACATTGTATAGATCAGTGAAAATCGGGACCAAGGTGTACATCTACTAGCGTGGAATGCAGAATGTCACAATGAAATCTAAGGCAGCATGCCTGTTTCTCCTGCTCTCGCTGCTTTTCATGGGCATGGACGGGAACGGTCAGGAACAAAACGAGCGCGACGAGCTCCTGAAGCAGCAGAAAGTGTTGAAGGAAAAGATCGAAACGCTCCGGCGCGAGCAGGACTTTCTGCTTTTCGAAAGAGCGCTCTACGCTACGGACTCCAAGTATCTGATCATCAATCTCGGCGCGAAGAAGGGGCAGCTCAAGTATAAGAACCGGGTGCTCAAAGACTTTCGTTTTACCGCATCAGCGAATCTTGCCGATAACGCGCTGAAACCAGGGACAGTGACCCTTACGAAGAAGAAAGAGGATCCTGGCCAGAGGCATGTCCTGCTCTTCGGGAAGTCTCTCGTCATTCTATGGAAGCCTCCTGCATCGTCGCCATACGCAAAGAATATCCCGCGGATCTCTCTTTCAAAAGGAGACTTCCAGTCGATATTCTATGCCATTGAAGAGGGGGCGAAGGCGTACCTCATGAAATGAAATCTCCAGAATTCCCCGGTCTCTCATCTGTGCTCATCCTCGTACTCGTAGCTTTCCCACTCCATGCTTCCTGAGAATGTTGTGATCTGAATGCTGTGCGTGCCCGGCTTTAATGTGATTGATAGCACAGGCGAGATAGGTATTGCGTTGCAGGAAAAATCAGGTTTGCAGGTTTTCCTGGCCCGGGGCCGCAAGAGTCTGAGTGCCCGATTTTGATTGTGCGTCGGTCCTATATGGACTGGTGGATTCATCCAGGATTTTCAGATTGACTGCCACCGATTTCACGGTATAATGTTTCCATGCGAGAGCTCACACGGGGCGAAGAATTTTATGACGGCACGGCCCTACTCGGAGACCCCGTCCACGGCTATATTTCGTTTACAACGCCACGCGCGTCAGGGGAAAAGACCGAAAAGGACCTGATCGATACCCCCTGGATGCAGCGCCTGCGGCAGATTTACCAGCTCCAGAGCGCACGGTGGGTCTATCCCTCGGCTGAGCACAGCAGGTTCCAGCACTCCCTCGGCGCCATGCACCTGGCCGGCAGGTTTGCGAGGCATCTCTACCCCTCACTCAAGGCAGCCGTTCCCGATTGCCCGTCCGCAAACTACGTGGAGGCACTTCTGCGCGTGGCGGCACTCCTCCATGACATCGGTCACGGCCCATTCGGTCATTTTTTTGACGACAATTACCTCGAGCAGTTCGGTTTGACCCACGAAAAACTCGGCCAGCACATCATCAAGACAGAGCTGGCGGAGATCATCAAGGCGATCCGCCGCAGTCCTTCGGGGGAGTTCGGCAAGGGAGAACGTCTGACCGCCGATCAGACTGCGTTCCTCATCGGCAAGGGGTCGGTGGTGACCGCAAAGCAGCCGCGGTGGCTCACATTCCTCCAGCCCCTGCTCTCAGGCATTTACACCGTGGACAATCTGGACTATGTGCTGCGCGACGCATATATGTGCGGCGTGGCAATCGGTGCGGTGGACATCGACCGTCTGATGTACTATACTTTTTTCACGGACAAGGGTCTCACGCTCCATAAGTCCGGCCTCACCGCTCTGAACATGTTCCTGAATGCCCGTTTGTACATGTACACGAACGTCTACTACCATCGGACAACGCGCGCCATTGACGAACACCTTAAGGAGCTGTTCAAGGACACCATGGCCGCGCTCTTCCCTTACAATCCAGTTGAAAATCATAAGGAATATCTCAAGCTCACCGACTGGTCCCTGCTCGAGGCGGTGAGGAGGTGGGGAAGCGGTGAGAACGGCTCCACAGCGGCGCTGGGGCGTGAATGGGCCGCAATCCTCTCACGTGAAGTGAAGTGGAAGATGGCGTACGACGTTACCCTCTCGATGCGTGCTTTCGAAAAAGGGAAGACCATTATCGATGCGGCTGAGCTTGTAAAACGCATCAAGAAGAACCTGCCGTCGAAGCTCAAGGACCTGCATTTCCGGGTGGATATGGCGAGCCAGGACCCCAGGCCGATCAACCCCCTCATGATGGGCGAGCGTCAAATATACGTATTCAACCCCTCAACGAGGAAGGTCGAGAAAGAGCCTCTCAAGGACTTCTTCGATTATATCCCTGCGCGGGTTGTCCAGTGCCGCGTTTTCACCCTGAACCACGATCACGACCAGCTCCTTGCCGATATCGTTGACAAGGTGCTAGGGATCCAGGAAGACAGCATCAAGACAAATGTATGATAGGATCCTGCTACTCCTCTCCTCATTCACCCTGTTCAATCGTCGGTTTGTGCGCTAGCTTGTTCAGTGTCAGAACGTTATAGATCGCTGGAGCCCCAGAGATTCTGCCAGCGCCTTGTTCACGATCTCACCGTGGTAGGTGTTGAGCGCGCTTCTGATGATCGGATCTTCCTGCACGGCTCTCCCGATTCCCTTCTCCGCGATAATTTTAACATAGGGTAGAGTAGCATTCGTGAGCGCGAGTGTTGATGTCCTCGGATACGCGCCGGGCATATTCGCAACGCAGTAATGGATGATCCCGTCAACCTCGAACACTGGATCATCGTGCGTCGTAGGTTTTGAGGTCTCAATGCACCCTCCCTGGTCAACGGATACATCGACGATGACCGATCCTTTTTTCATGGTCATGAGCATCTGCCGTGTTATCAGGATCGGCGTCCGTCCTCCGGGCACGAGCACTGCGCCGACGATGATATCGGCGTCCTTTATCTCTTCTGCGATGGTCTGGGCAGTAACGGGCAAGGTTTCTACCCTACCCATGAACATCTCATCGATCTTCCGAAGCCGTTCGGTGCCCTTGTTCATGACGATGGTCTGCATGCCAAGACTGGATGCCACACGGGCAGCGTTAGTGCCCACGACGCCTGCGCCGATGATCACTATTTTCGCGGGTTTTACCCCGCTCGCACCGGTCGCGAGGATGCCCGAGCCGCCCTTGAACTTCTGAAGATAGAAAATACCCATAAGCGGCGCCATTCTGCCCGCGATCTCGCTCATGGGAGCGAGCAGGGGAAGGGTATTGTCCTTGGTCAGTGTCTCATACCCGATGCCGGTCACCTTTTTTCTGAGGAGAACCTCAGTGAGTTCACGATTGGGTGCGAGGTGGAGATAGGTGAAGAGAGCCTGTTCTTCTCTGAGCAGATCGTATTCCTGTGGGAGGGGTTCCTTGACCTTAAGAACGAGATCAGCTGCTGCGAAAAGTTTATCCTTGACGACGATTTCGGCACCCGCTTTCACATATTCCTCGTCTGGAAAACCGCTGCCTGCACCAGCGCTCCTTTCGATCAGGATGGTATGACCTTGACGCTTTAGGTCATGCACGCCGAACGGCGTTATGCCGACGCGAAATTCTTCTGTTTTGATCTCTTTCGGGACGCCGATCATCATATCCTTATCCTTAAGCGAGGAGGTACGCTCTCTTTAAAATGTACCATGTTCTTCGGCTGATTTCAATGGAGGCTGAGGTGATAATTAAGGGAAGGTATTGACTTATGGAGCAGTTTTGGGTACTATTGGCGTTTAAAAAAAATAGTCAAGTAGGTAATGCAGGAGGATTTTTATGGCAGAAGAGAAGAAAGAACCATGGCTTAATTATCTGGCACTCACGACGGTAATCTTTGCTGTATGCGCAACGCTCTCGACGCTGAAGGGCGGAGGATTTTCGACGCGGTCGGTCATATCCCAGGCCCAGGCCTCAGACCAGTGGTCCTACTATCAGGCCAAGAGCATCAAGGGATACATCTACGATCTCCAGAAGGAAAAACTCGAGCTGGAGTTAAAAGCGATAAAGACGAAGGGATCCCGATCCGTGGTCTCAGACTACGATAAGAAGATAGCGGCCTACAAGGAGAAGGTAGAAAAATACGACCAGGAGAAGGAGGATGTCAAGAAGAAGGCGGAGGAGTTGGAAAAGCGGCGTGATGACGCGCAGACGCACTCAGGGATATTCGGTTTGGCAGCCATGTTTCTCCAGATCGCCATCCTGCTCTCGTCCATCGCGGCTTTGATGAAGAAGAAATTTTTCTGGTTCATCGGGATCGGCGCAGGGTGCTGCGGTCTGCTTTACTTCTTCAACGGGTTCTTTCTCTTTATGAAGTAGGGGTGGCGTACTTTTTTAGCGATACTCTCAGGGCAGCCATGCGGAATGTCCGCTGCCTTTTGTCTGCTTTCTCTCTACCCGGGTTCACCCTTGGCTCTGATATAATACGTGTGAATCTTGTGCATTCATTCGGCAACCGCTTCTGCGCAATGGATCTCACATCGTTCCGTTCCAACGGGGACATCGTGGAGAATCTGCGGCCTTACATTGTCCCCATCGTCGTTGTTGTCATGTCAGGTTCTGGCATCGGTTACACCACAAACAGTTGCATCGAACACGATGGCCGCCTGCCGCGACTATATTGGTACTTAAAAGGAGATGCTTGATGAAAAGACTAAGAGGACAGATTCTGTTGAGTGCGGTGTTGATTGCCCTTTCCGCCGTATTGTATGTCCTCCAGATATGGATCTTTCACTCCCAACGGGACACTCTTTTCTATCTGTTCCAGGACCTTGCCTTCGTTCCGATCCAGGTGCTGCTCGTGACTGTGATCGTGGACCAGGTACTGCGGATGCGGGAAAAAATCGCCATGCTGAACAAACTGAACATGGTGATCGGGACCTTCTTCAGCGAAGAAGGTACTCGACTTCTGAGGTCATTCTCCAGTTTTGACCACCACTTCGACCAGATCAGGCGGAACCTTATCGTATCAAAGGACTGGACGGATCTGAATTTTTCCAAGGTAGCCAAAGATGTCGGGAGCTACGATTACAGCTTGGACTACAAAAGAAGAGATCTGAATGAGCTCAAGACATTTCTCGTTGCTAAAAGAGGCTTTCTGCTTCGTCTGCTCGAAAATCAGAACCTGCTCGAACACGAATCGTTCACCGATCTTTTGTGGGCAGTTTTTCATTTGACGGAGGAGTTGGAAGCCAGGGAAAATCTTGCGCAGTTGTCCAGGCCGGATGGCGAGCACATCGTCGGAGACATGAGAAGGGCCTATGGACTCCTGATCGTGCAATGGCTCGCGTACATGAAACACCTCAAGAAAGAATATCCATATCTCTTCTCGCTCGCCGTGCGGACAAATCCGTTCGATCCAGATGCGTCGGTTGTGGTCAAGTAGGGAACAAACAGCTGCGGGAGGTTTCGCGAAGGATTCGCTACGGTCGACGGCAGCGTGCGCTCTGTGCATTATGGATGAAGATCGGATTCGCTTTAGGCATACGGCATGTGCCTGCCGTACAGAGCTGAACCGTTAGCAGAGAAGGTTTCGAACATGTCAGGCCCACCCGGGGCGGGAGGGCCTGTTTGTGCCGTTATTTTTTGAATTCCACCTGGTCACCTTTTACCAGAGCGTCGGAGCTCTTGCGTACCACCGCGGTTGAGGTATGTTCTTTTACGATGATCACCTGTGCTTCCCCAACGAGGCTTCTGGGATACGTTACCTTTTTTTGCCCTGAATAGACAACAAAGCGGTCCCCCGGTTCTACCCCGTCTGCACTGCCCTTGTCGAGATATACAATGTCGTGCTGCCCATTAACGGTACGGCTTTCCACCACCTCGAGGATGTACCCGGATATATCCTTGGTTTTCGTCTGCGGATTATCGTAAACGGGGGTCGGCTCCTGATATGGCATCAGCATGGTACCTTTGCCGCTCACGTCAAACGAGAGAGTGATCCTCGCGGTATACAAACCGGACGCATCCTTCTTGGCCGTAATCTGGAGGATACCGAGGATCCTGATGAGTTTCCCATATGTTTTGCCTGTTACGGGATGCTTGACATTGTTGAGGGGATCGAACATGATGTACTTGTCCCCGACATTAACAGTATCCTTTGAGCCTATGTTAACGTAAACAACATCGTCATACCCAAAATAGTTTTTTTCTTCCTCTCCGCCGACAATCACGTCTTTGCTCGTGTCATTTCCCACATAGCCGGCGCTCAGCATTGTATACCTGTCGATAATGGGGGTTGCCGCTTCTTCAGGCACAATGAGCTTGCCGGTCGTGAGTGTTTCCGCTTCACCCGGTTTTTCCGGCGCGGCCCCGGCCCCCATCTCCTGATTCCGCTGCAGGGCCGCCAAGCCCTTTCCGCCAGCCTCTTCGGTTGTTTCCGTTGTGGCAGTAGCCTGCCGTTCGGCTGCCACCGGTGTTTGCATCGCACGCTCGATGGGTGCAAGGCTCGGGATTGTCAGTTTGTTGCCGGGGTAGATTAAGTCAGGGTTGGTTATGGATGGATTTTCCTTCCAGATGAACGGCCACAGGAATGGGTCCTTGAGAAAGGCATTAGAGATGTCCCAGAGCGTGTCACCCTTTTTGATGGTGTAGCTTCCGGCTGCTTCCGGTGATGGTGCTGTCTTAGCCGCTTCAGGCTCCGGTGTAATTGTCCCCTGTACCGGGATGGTCATTTCTGCCGGTTTCTGCGGCGTCTGGCCTTCGGTGGCTTTCTCCTGTTGTGGCGCAGGGACGGCGTTCTGATTCTGGGAACGTGCAGAGATGGGAAGGAGAGTCATGAGAAGAAGCATTGTTACAGCGTGGACAAGAGTTTGCGACCGTCTGGTCATCCCTGCCTCCTGACTTTGTTCTTCTTTTTACCGGCTTTTTGACCGGCGTATTCTTTTCAGCCGCGGCCTCCGGCCGTGACTGTGGATTTGTACTCAATCTGACGACAACTTTGAGGCTGTATAGCCTGCCTCTCTTTCAGGGCATCGGGCGTTTAAGAGAGGGCGTCGATCGTGGCGGTCGATGCGACGAGTCCCTCTCCGGTTATTCTCATGATTTTCCTTAAGATAGCCGAGAAACCTCTTGTTTGTCAAGAGAATTAATCAAAACCAGACCTTGCATTTGGCGGGTGTTTTTGGTATTCTGCCTTTACCATGGCGACCGAGAGGAAAGAGGGGCAATCAGGATTGCGGGGAGTGCTCACCCTTTTCGGCTTTGTGCTTCTGACGGCGCTCGCCATCGTACTCCAGCTCAAGTACCGTGGTTTCGAAGGCCCCTTTTCCGACAATATCCTTATCGTCATTCTGATCAACGCGAATTTCCTTCTCCTGGCTGCGGTCATTTTCATGACGGCCCGGAGCCTCTGGAAGCTTTCTATCGAGAGGAAGCATGGTGTTCTTGGGGCCCGGTTCCGGACAAAACTGGTCGCTGCCTTCGTCAGCCTTTCCCTGATACCACCGATACTTCTCTTCTTGATCGGGAGCGGAATGTTCACCAGAAGCATAGAGCGGCTCTTCAGTCTCAAGATAGAAACCTCCCTTGAGGACTCGGTCACCGTGGCCCGAGCCTATTACGACCGGCTCCGGGAGCAGGCCTTTGATTTCGGCAGGCAGATCAGCAGACAAATGACCGAGGAGCATCTTCTGTCCCGCTTTGAGGCACCAGTGCTCAAGGACTATCTGCGTCGGAAGGCGACTGAATATGGTCTCGGTTCCGTAGAGCTTCTGGCATCGCCCCGTGAACGGTCGGTCACTGTTGTGACCGGAAAGTTCCCGGCCAGGACCTTTGTCGCCACGTCGGCCGACTTTGCAGCCGCGGCATTTACATCCGAAGGCGCCGCCACAGTGATCGATCTCGGGAAAAAAGGCGAGATCGTCCGGGCGGTCGTTCCGGTCTACGAGTCGCTCGATGACAAGAAGGTTTCGGCTGCGGTAGCTGTGAGCTACTATGTGCCACAGAGCCTTGCGGCTAAAACCGAAGAAATACGACTGGGATATTCGCAGTACCGGTCATCGCTCCGGGGCAAGGAACCGATCAAGCTGGCATACCGGCTCGGATTTCTTACGGTCACGCTGGCGCTGCTCCTGGCAGCGATCTGGGTCGCGCTCCGTGTGGCAGCCGGTATCACCGTGCCGATCAGGAAGCTGGCAGAGGGAACGGCTGCGGTCACGGCCGGCAGGTTAGATTACCGTATCGACGAAACGACGGGGGATGAGGTGGGCGTGCTCATCGATTCATTCAACAAGATGACGAGCGAGCTGAGACAATCGCGCGAGCAACTCGTGCAGGCTGATTCCTACAAGCAGACGATCCTTTCGAATATCGATACCGGCGTTGTTTCCCTTGATCGCTCAGGCAGGATCACGACGATCAACCCGTCGGCATCGGCGAGTCTCGGCGTCCGCGAGAAGGACATGTTCGGCAAACGGTACGACGAGGCGTTCGGGTTCATTGAGCTTGAACCGATCCGCAGGCTCTTCCGGAGGCTCGAGCATGGCCAGGGGCGGGCCGAGGAAGAGATTGCGCTCAACGTACGCGGTCGTATCCTGACGCTCCGGATGCGCGTCTCCACGCTCAGGGACAGCGCCGGGACGCCTATCGGCACGGTGATAACCTTCGATGACCTGACCGAGTTGATCCGTGCCAAGAAGGCCGAGACCTGGCAGGACGTGGCCCGGAGGATCGCCCACGAGTTCAAGAACCCACTCACGCCGATCAAGCTCTCTGCCGAGCGACTGCGCAAAAAGCACGCTGAGGGTGCTGCCGACTTTGATTCGGTGTTCGATGAATGCAGCCGGACGATTGTTCAGGAGGCGGACGGCCTGCGAAGGCTCGTTGATGAATTTGCGAACTTCGCGCGCATGCCGAGTTCCAATCCTGTCCCCCAGCCGCTGGCGCCTGTGGTCGAGAGCGCTGCGCAGCTCTATACCACGGCGCACAAGAATATAGCGGTGGTAAAGGACCTGGCGCCCGGTATGCCCGATGTGATCATAGATAACGAACAGATGAAACGGGTCTTCATCAATCTTTTCGAGAACGCCGTCGAGGCTATGAGCGGCAAAGGCAGGATATGGGTTGCGGTGCGGATGACTCCGGGAGGTATGGCGCAGATAGAGGTGTCCGATGAGGGACCGGGGATAGCAGCGGAGGATATAGCCAAACTGTTCCAGCCTGACTTTTCAAGGAAGAAGAAAAAGAGCGGATTGGGGCTCGCCATTGTGCTTCGGATCATAAAGGACCACAGTGGCACTATCCGCGTCGAACAGAACGCTCCGAAGGGCGCCAAGTTCATCATCGAGCTGCCCGTGAAACGGGGATGAACATAATATTGGGATCGCTGTTTTCCGATCGGGGACTGAATCGTGGAACGAGCAGCATTCATTCTGCATTCCGCACTCTAATATTAGAAATCAATTGAGGGAGGATCTTGAACTTTGGATACAGCATCAACAATACTCGTAGGAATTGTCGTACTGTTTCTTGTCATTAAACTGTTCGGTTTTCTGAGCCGCCTGGGAATCAAGCAGATATCTTCCCGGGATCTTGATCAGAAGAAGGGGATGGTGCTCCTGGACGTACGTACGGATAAGGAATACGAGCAGGGACATATTCCCGGCGCCGTCCATGTGCCGCTTTCAGATATTGGCAATAAGGTCAAAAAGCTCAAGAAGGATAAAGAGCTGGTTGTGTATTGCCGGAACGGAAACCAGAGTATCTGGGCCATCAAGCGCCTGATGGGCATGGGCTACAGGAACCTCTATAACCTGCGGGGCGGCTACAATGCCTGGCAAAGACATCATCGCTGAGCTCAAACGGGACTATCGGAAAAAGAAGCCTTTGATCACTGCTCGGCTATCGGAATTCAAGGCGGCTTACGAAAAAGGCGACCGAGCTATCTTCGAAGAGCTCTGTTACTGCATCCTGACCGCCGGCAGCAGTGCGAAGATGGGGATGCGCACCGTCGGAGCGCTCAAGGACATTCTTCACACCGGTAGTGAAAAGGAACTGCAGCAGCGCGCCCAGGCGCACCGTGTCCGGTTCTGGCGCATCCGACCGTCGTATATTGTCCAAACGAGAGAATATCTTAATGAGACCTGTGGCATGGAGCTCCGCCGGCTCATAGAGTCATTTGACTGCCGGGACCTACGCCGAGATTTTTTTGCTAAGAATAAATCGATCAAAGGTTTGGGATACAAGGAGGCAAGCCACTTTCTCCGGAACATCGGGTTCCCTGGCTATGCCATCCTGGACAAGCATATCCTGAACAGCCTGCGTGAGATGGGCGTGATCGGCAGGCGAATGCGTCCCACAACGCGCGCGGGATACCTCGCGATAGAGAAACGACTAGAACGGTTCGCCAGGGAGATCGGCATCGATATGGACCATCTCGACCTGCTTCTGTGGTCGCGCAAGACCGGCGAAATATTGAAATAGTTCGTCAGAAGCGTGAATCTACGAGGTTCGATGCTGTTCGGTGACGAAAAGACGGTCGTATGCGGAGGGGTAAGGGAAACCGGATACTGCCATCCATCGTGCTGTTCTGCATGTGGCTTTCAGGCATGACAGCGTATGCGGAGGTCTATAATTATCCCGATCGCGAGAGCGCTGCCCATGTTGAAGCCGATATTTCCAGGGTGCCCAAGCGACACAGAGGCCAAAAAAATGCACAGACCCTTCCCGATATCAATGTCGCCGGGCGCCCCGGTCCTGTAACGGACTAAGTGTTGACCCGAGCCTCTGGTTAGTGCCTGAGAAGGCGATGCCCTTCGGCGGGACGGTGGAAATATTCATGACATCCTGGCGAGGGAGTTCAACCCTGAGGTAGTTCTGGGGGCTGTTGAAAATGAGCGATAACGCGGGAGGGACTGGAATCCTGCTCTGCGCATTGACATCGAGGTGCAGATGATAACTTGGTGATGAAAGCGAGAGACAGAGATGTGTAAGGCAGTATTAATGCAATGAAAAAAATCATCGTACTCTCCGTGCTGGTTATTATCAGTATTCTGTTTACTGCCCAGATAAAACGGGTGTTCGTGAGCCTCCTTATCCTGGCTGACAGCGTGAGGCCGCCGGAGAAGGCGGTGATGGGGAAGTTTATCGACGGCCCGTCCGTGAAAAAGGTGAGCATCCCGAGCAGGGGGAAGTCCCTTCCTGCAGATCTTTATATTCCGAAAGATGGCGGCTTCCATTTTCCACTCGTCATCGTGCACGGAGTGAACCCCACGGGCAAGGACGACGAACAGCTTGTACTTTTGGCAAAGGACTTCGCTCGAGCAGGGATCCTCGTCTTGGTCCCCGATTTCGAAGGAATGAAAACCCTCCGCATACGCATTTCTGAAGCGGAGGACATCCTGCAAAGTTTTCTATATATAAGCAGACGACATGACGCAAAGCACGGAGGCGGCATGATGGGCATAAGCTACGGCGCCGGGCCCATGCTGCTCGCTTCGGCGGATCCACGGATAAGGGACAAGGTCAGCGTGGTCGTGAGCTTCGGAGGGTATTATAATCTCCGGAACGTCATGCTCTTTGCCATGACCGGCAGCTTTGAGTACGGCAGGCACAGGGGCTGGCTGAGACCGGAGGAGTCTTTCCGATGGATGTTCGCGTACAGGAACCTGGACATACTGCGTTCCCCTGCGGACCGGGATACGCTCAGAAAGATCATAGAAATGAAGAACCGGTACGAGACCGCCCAAGCCGCTGCACTTGTGAAGACTCTCGGCCCCGAGGGGAGAGCGTTATACGATTTTCTCATGAATAAGGACCAGGAGCGTTTTGACTTACTCTATGAGAACCTCCCTGTTGCTTTACGGGAGCAGGTGTACCAACTTTCTCCGGAACGTGCAGTAAAATATATTCACGCCTCTTTTATCATCGCTCATGGCATGGAAGATTATTCCATTCCTTATACCGAGAGCCTGAGGCTTGCAGATGCGGTCGGCGATTCAAGACGTGTGCATCTCGAACTCCTACCCCAGTTCATGCACATCGAGCCCGTTGAACCATCGATGGGTTCGATATATAAAAAGTATGTCCTCGGCGGCTGGCGGTTGTTTTCACTGATCTATGATTTGCTGGGAAGGAGCGAACAGGCAGTCGGAGGTGCGCAATGAGGAGAAAGGGAAGGTGATGGATTCATGAGTGATAGGGGACTCAAGATAGCGGTAGTCATTGGTGCTGGCATCGGCGCGATCGTAACCCTTGGCGCAGCCCTGTCCATGGACATTGTCTTTTCGGACACCCTCCAGGGCACCTGGCGGGATGCCGCCGCAAAGGACGTTACGAGGATGTTTGGACCGGCATGCGGCCAGAATTATTTTGCCGTAACGCTCGTGCTGGTCATCGTGATGGGATTCCTTGCCGCATTCGGCGCTCTTCTTGGCGCTGCCGCCGGGCTTGCCATGAACAGGTTCTTCAAACTTTTACTTAAGTAAAGGAACAAGGACGATCTTCTCCTGCATCCTGTATCCTTGCGGCTGCAAGAGCAGACCGGGTACTATCCGTACTGCAATATTGTCCGGCTAAGGACTGAAATCCGTTTTTCTCCGTAGTTGCCTATCGTTGTTCTTCTCGGGGACCCCTGAACGCCTCGTGGGAACACATCGTAAAAGTCGTGCACATCCTCTCGACGAGCTCATAGCTTGCCATGGCCATGAAGGGGACAGTGCCGCAGGAGAGAAGGCGACTGATCTAAGGTCAATGCGCGAGATCAGAACGCATAGTGAGTCCTAGCGCGCGGCCTTTCCCACACGCTGACCTTTCATCGGAGAAAAGCGAGGGGGGAGCTGTACGTGCCGTTCCGGCTTGAGGAGCAGTTTCAGGAGGCTGGGGACTTTGAGCTTCCAGCCCTTGATGGGCCAGTCGAGCTCATGCTTGTCGCAGACGATATCAAGGGTGTTCAGGCTGATTATTTCCTTTCGTACCTCATCATCCAAATTCCGGGGATCCTTTATTCTTTCATTCAACTGTATCGCGCGCAGAAGATGATTGCGTACCTTTGCAGCGGTCTTCTGTCTGATAATACCGTGCTGCTCCTTGAGATCGATGAGCATCAACGCCCCGTCGTAGGTGGCCCGTACGATATCCTCGCGCGTCATCCATTGAGTCTCGTAACTCAGAGTATATTTCCAGCTCGGCATGAGCATTGCCTGCCGGTGCTCTTTAAGCGTCCTGTAGAAGAACCGGTAGCCGTACTTCTCCGGATTTTCAAAGATGCTGCTGCCGGGATCGATGAACGGGGCGAGGGGGGCGATCATGGGGAGGACCCTGCCTGAGGCGCCGTTGCTGCCGTACCTCGCCATGAGCTCGCCGCAGTATCTGACCGTATCCATGACCGACGCATAGTCCTGGTTAGGAAGGCCGACCATAAAGAACAAGTCGAGCCGTTTGCACCCAAGGCTGATGAGCGTCTTGATCATGTTCTCAAACTCGGCGTTCGAATAGTTTTTACCGAAGATCTTCCGGACGGCGATGTCGTGGGACTCCGGAGATATCTCGACGTTGAAGGTCTCGATTGAGTCGGCTACCCGTTGCAGGAAATCAGCAGGAGGCGGGCTGAAGAACTCGATAGCGATCTCGTTCTTGATGCGGTGCTTTTTCATGGCATCCAAAAACCGCTCGCTGTATTCCCGTCCAGCCTGGAGCAGGTCTCCGAGCACCATGACAGGCGCTCCTGTATACTCTGCGACTCGACGGATGTCTTCTGCAACGAGCTCTGGCGACCGAAAGCAGGGATGCTGCCTCAGGCACACCTGCCTGAATGCTGCGACAGATCCTCCGCAGGTCCCGCAGTTGTGGTTGCATCCCCGGCAAGAGAAAACGGCCGTGACGGGATAGGTGAGCCAGTACTTGAACGGGATGTAGCCGGACGGGTCAAGATACTTGATAGCCATTTTGAGAAGATGGGTGTAGTCGAAGTCGATGTAATCCAGTGTTTCCGGCCTGAACGACCTCTCATTGACCACCATACATCCGCTTTGATCCCGCCACACCAGATTGGGAACGTCTTCGTAGCCGGTGCCGGCCTTGATCGCCTTCATGAGCTGTCGCAGGGGTTCTTCCGTTGAATCACCGCACAGGATGAAGTCAACGAAAGGGTAGTCACGCATAATCTCTTCATGGAAATATGTCGCGCTCAGGCCACCGAGAATAACTGGTTTTGTCGGGTGGTGTTTCTTGACGAGTTCTGCAACGCTCAAGCTTCCGTCCACGTGAGGGAGCCAGTGGAGATCGATGCCGAAGGCTTCTCCCTTGAGCCGGGCAATGAAACCTTCGGGATCGAACTGCCTGTCATTCAGCATCTTCAGGGCAAGGTTCACGATCCTGACCGACATGCCGTGACGGTGAAGGTAGTTGGATATGGTCAGGAATCCGATCGGATATATCTCGAATATGGAGGACGAAGGAACCACATCGCTTACCGGGCCATAGAAAATGGGCAGCTCCCTGAATTTGAAAATGCTTGGTGGATGGATGAGGATCAGGTCAGTTACCGGCATACACGATTTTATCTCCGAATATTTTTTTTGCGTAGATATCCGCCATGTCTTCCGTTGTTTCCTCCATGGCCTGGAAGAGGGTTTCGACGTAGGTATTCACAGCCTTGTTGAACGGCGAAAAAAGCCTGATGGACTTGCTCAGCATCCTCGTCTCTTGATTGTAGAGGTGGAGTATTTCCGCAAGGATCTCCTTAAACTCCTTTCCCGTATAGGCATTTCGCGCGGCATCGGTGAAGGATGCCGTATCTCGCCAGTTTGTCAGCAGGGTATAAACGGTTCTCGATATGCGCCAGATCCTCTGTATCCGGATATCGGCAAAATCGCTGTATCGCACCGAGAGCGAGAAGGAAGGAATCAGGAGGTTCTCAAGAAATGTCTTGTCTACCTTTTTTGTTTTCTCAAAAATGTCTTCCAGATCCAGGTCGCAGACGGGCCTCCCTGCTTTGTATGCTTCCGCCGCCTCCTCGATGATGAGCCGGTCTTTCTCCACCTCTTTTTTCACATTAGAATCCATGTAGGTAGAAAAGAATGGAAGGGAGTTCAACAACAGAGAGTGTCCGCTGACACGGTCAAGGCTCCGTCGGGAGAATTCATACATCATATCCCTGTCTTTGTCGCACAGGACGGTGACCTTATCCATTTTTTACCGCCCGGTATATCGTTGCGACGCCCATGGTCAGGGAGTCTATTGTCACCCGTGAATAACCGCATCCGGTGATGATACGCCTGAATTCATCCGGAGGGTAGAAGGCGTTTATGGACCGGGGCAGGTAAAGATAGGGCGCTGCCGTTTTTACGACGATCTCAGCGATGAAAGGCATGATCCTGAAGACATACCACTGGTAGAGGGACTGGAACCACCTGACGTGCGGTTTCGTGAGCTCGAGACAGATGAATTTCCCGCCGGGTTTCAGGACCCTCTTGATCTCCTGCAAAGCGGGAATGGTATCCGGAATATTCCTCATGCCGAAGGCGACGGTGACGGCATCGAAGGTATTGTCGGGGAAAGGCAGTTTTTTTGCATTCGATAAAATGTACGAGAGGTTTGAATAGTGCAGGCTGGTCTTCTTCCGGGCCCGTTCAAGCATCTCCTCGCAGAAGTCTGCTCCGGTGACCGTACCGCGGGGTCCGACTTTTTGTGCAAGCAGGACGGCCAGTTCTCCAGTGCCCGTGCAGACGTCCAGCACCCGTTCGCCCTCCTGGATGCCTGAAAGGGCAACTGCTTTCTTCCGCCAGAAGTGATCAAAGCCCAGACTGAATCCGCTGCTCAGGAGGTCAACATGAGGGGCTACCGTCGAGAAAATATGTTTTATGAATAGGTCTCGCTGTTCTAAAGACATGGTTAATAAACGAACTGCCCCAGTATGATCAGGATTAGTAAAAAGAATCCTATCAATACGATCGAAAAGCCGAAAAGAATACCCGCGTCCGTCATCCAGCTTGCCTGTGGCGCAGCCTCCTGTTCTACGAGTCTATTTTCTGCTACGAGCCGCTGATACTCGAGCGGTCGCTCATGCTGCAGCTCATGGAGCGAAAGCCTCCCGGTAAAAATGACCGTGTCCATGGGGAATTTTTCAGGCCTCATGTGCGTATTGAAGTAGTGAATGGTAAAAATGAATCCCGCGGCCAGAAGAGCCTCATCACTGTGGATGACAGTTGCTACGTTAAAGGCCCATCCGGGGAAGACCCTCCCGAAAAATGCCGGGAACCAGAGGAACAGTCCGGACACGCCGATCATGCCGACACCCCAGAACACGGCCCAGTAATCGAACTTTTCCCAGTAAGTCCACTGATCGTGATTCGGCCGCGGTCCCTTTCCCAGAAACCACTTGAAGTTGTTAATAATATCCTGGATATCCTTGATCCAGGGCACCATCGATTCTGGCCCCAACACGTTGAACTGGAACTTTTTAACGATGCCGATATAATACAGGACGTACCCGATATGGGCTATGAAGTAGCCGAAGGTGAAGACCGCGCAGATCCGGTGAATGAGCGCGGCCCCTTGGTATCCCCCGAGGAACTTCGTCATCCACACGGCCCAGGGGGCTTGGGAATATTTGATCGGCATGCCCGAAGTGACAAGGCCGATGAAGCTTACGGCCATGACCACGTGGAGGATCCTGTGATAGACATTAAACCGTTTGTACTGGGCCACGTTATTCTCCTCCCTTTTTTTGCATCCGCTCTTTCAGAGAACGGTAAGCCCAAAGGAATGTGTGCGTCAGGAAGAAGGCAAACACACTAATAAGGAGTATCGTCATGAAAATATAAGTATAGAACATGATCGGATATTTCTCCCGGTTTTTTTCCTCGGCGTGTGCGTAGAACTTGGTAAAGCCTTCCGTGGCCTTGGGATGACATTTTCTGCAGGTCGCGAGGATGTTCTTCTGGGAGAGCCTGGAGTCCGGATCTGCGACAGGCAGGATGGTATGCGAACCGTGGCAGTCAGCGCACTTGGCAATGTTGGCATAACCGAGCCGAGTGACTTTCCCGTGGTATGTTTTCCGATAGGTATTCATCTCCTCGGGGTGGCAGTTGCCGCACTGCGTGATCAGCGACAGCTTCCACTGTTCATCTCCGACATTCGGGATACGGTGTTCCATATGACAGTCAAAACAGGTGGGGACGCCTGGATTCTGGTTTTGAAGAAACTCTTTGCCATGGATGCTTTTGCTGTAGTCCGCGAACTCTTTGCTATGACATTTTGAACAGAGCGAAGGTATGTTTTCTCTCCTCGTGCTCGATCGGCTGTCTCCCGCACGGTAGATGTAATGAGAGCCGTGGCAGGTCTGGCAGCTCGGCGCTACGGCATTTCCTGCCGCCTGAGCGCGGCCGTGGACGCTCAGTTTGTATTCCTGGGCCTGTTCCTTCGGAGCACCTTCTCTGCCGAGGAAGTGGCAGCTGCCGCAGTTCACTTTCAGGACCTTACCGTGGGGGGCTTCGGAGACGTCCACATGACATTTTGTGCAGTCAAATCTGCCGTGCACGGACTGTTCGAAGGCAGCTTTGTCAATGTGCCCCGGCATGCCTTTCTGTCCATGACAGGACAAGCAGTCTTCCTTGGCAACTGCTGCAGTTGTTATCATAAGGCTTATGGTGAGAACAAGCAGGAGGGCACGAATCATGCATCTAATATAGCAGAGAATTAATCCTTGTCAAGTTTCGGTTTCAATTTTTTTACAATCTTTTTATAATGATAAAATGATAGTATGTTGCACGTGATATGTTTAAGATTTTAGGAAGAGACGCGCCGCCGGAATTCAATAAAAAAGTATAGAGGTCGCCCATGAAAAAGGGACCAAAAGAACCCGCTATCCCCGTCAGCATGCGTCACACGATGCGGCATGAAATATTGTCGGTGCTTGAACAGGGGCCGCGCTCTGCCGGAGAGATCTCCAGAGAAGTCAGGATTTCAGAGCGGGAGGTGTACGACCATCTTGAGCACATCAGGAAGACGACCAGCAGATCTGTCAGACATCTCATCATCACACCTGCGCAGTGCAGGAAATGCGGATTTATATTTTCGAAGCGGGAGCGGCTCAGGAAACCGGGCAGGTGCCCACTCTGCAGGGGAGAGTCTATTCAAGAGGCGTCCTTCTCAATTGGCGAGCGCTAACACAAGCGGCAACTATTCAGGTGCAGTCTCCGCAATACGCGGAAGAGTGTATAACACTAGAACGATGTTTTCTTTTTTCCGTGAAAAAGTTCGCTTCCTGCGCCGGGGTAAACGATCCATTCATTCCTGGGTGTGGGCCTGCTAACCACCGGCCATACTCCCGGACGGGGCTCTGTCCCTTCGCGAGCTGTGGCCGTCGGAACCCGGTCCTCCATCACCGGATTATTACGCACATCGATTCCTTCGACATTATGGCTGAACTCGACGGGAATGCCGTTAGGATCAAAGGCATATATAGAATGAATGAATCCGTGATCGATCACTTCCGATACCCATATGTCGGCTGCTGCCAGTTTGTCCTTGAGGTCCCAAAGATCGTCTTCAGTTTCTACACCGAAAGACACATGGTCGAAAACGAAGGGCCCGCTTACCGGACGGCCATGCTCCTTTTCAGCGACTGGCTTGACGCCCGGCCACTCGAAGAAAGCTATCATATCCTTAACGGATATCTCGAAAAAGTAATGGCGGTATCCGGGCTGGCCAAGTCCCGCCACCAGCCGCATGCCGAGGAGGTCTCTCCAGAATCTGATCGTCTCGTCCATGTTTCCCGTTGCCATCGCCAGGTGATTTATTCCGTTGTATTGTATCATGCTGCTCCTCCTGCGAGATATAGCGCTATCATTGTACTTTCTCAGAATGATTTAAAAAAGGTGTATGTCATGTATAATAAAGCATTGTCTATTCACCATGGTAGACGTAACCGTGCGTGAAAAATGATCAAAACTCCGGATCCACCTCGAGGTGCGACGATCGGGCAAGCAATTTCAAGATGCGCTTTAGACCACAGACATCTCCGGGGTGGTCGTCGATTAGCGATTCGATTGGAACTTATTGCTTGTTGTCAATTTTACTGAAATCGGGACTCTTTGGCAAGTACCGGTGGATTAGAGCGTCTGAATGCTGACAGCGACATTGTCCCCATACTGCACGGGGACAGGAGAAGTAACCTTTGATGCCAAGTTTGGCAGTGATCTTTTCATGCAGGACATTGCCAGCACTGTAATCGAATTTACGGTTCCCCTTGGTCTTCAAAGGAGCTTTTTCAGCAGTTTATCGATTGTGTCGGCAGTTTCAGCAGCATTCTTCAGGTCGACCATGGTCAGCAGAAGGAGCCGGCTCCTGCGCTCGGACAGAATGTTTAAGGCTTTCTTGCTGTTGGAGAGACCCGGGAGACAGTTTTCCATCGGCCGTACCGGAGGCGCAGGTTCACAGAGACGTTTCTCCCTCCCCAAATGGGCAAGCTAAGTGCTGACGCCAGGCCTAGGGTAACTGCTTGTAATGTTTTGGTATAGACGCCAGGGCATCACGAACCTTTCTGTTTTCCCATGCGTTTCACTCCTCTGCTCTACTGGCGGGCTCCTATTTTGAAATAATAAATATAAAATTTAAAAAACAATATTATGGGCATGTATTTTTTGCTAAAATATAACCATGCAAAAGGACATCCTGAGCGAAGTGATAGACGTTGAGAAAGAGATTCAGAAGGGTCTTGATGTCGAGAAGGAGAAATCCCATGACTGGCTCGAGAAGGTGAAGAAGGAAACTGAGGAAGAACTGGTGCGGGAAGAGAAGAACATCAAGGAATCTCTGAATAAATCCATCGAAGTTGCGAAGAAAGAAGCTGAGCTGAAAGCTGTGGAAATCGTGAAACAGACCGAAGCCAGGGCCCAACGTCTTGCAAAGCTAAATGATCAGGCTTTAGTGGATATTGTCGGGAAACAAATCACCAGAATCCTGCCGGGTTAATACCATGATAGTGAGGATGTCAAAGGTCGAGATTGTAGGGGCGAAAGGTCTGCTCCAGGATGTGCTTTCCCTGCTCCGCGAACTAGGTATATTCCAGATCGAGCCAGCCACGGTAGGATTTATCGAGGAGGGACGTGAGCATGACATACGGTCCTTCATGCCCGACCAAAAAGAGTTGGCCGAACGGCTTTTCCTCGAGAATCTTCTCCAGAATATCGATGAGCTTTTCTCCTATCTTCTGAAGCAGCCGGTGCGGAAAAGCTATCTCGAACCCCGGTCGATCATAGATACCATAGCAAAAACTCTGGAACGGCATATCGCTAACGCCAGAGAACTGTTCGAACGGCGAGAGGCACTCCGGAAGGAGCGGACCGAACTTGACCGGTATGCCATCTTCCTCGGCACGCTCGCTTCGCTCGTTGAAAGCACGCGCGAGACTCCGGACCTCGAATTCATCGGGCTTACCATACGGGAGCCTGAAATGGTCGAGCATTTGCGGGAGGCCATCTCCCGGATCACCGACTGGAAATTTGAACTCATGACCGAGATTGCGGAGGATGGAACGCTCGTGGGGCTCATAACCGTAGAAAAGGACCTTGCCGATAAGGTTAAGAAATCACTGAGTGACGAACACGTTCCGGAGCTTGCCTTCCCGCCATCCTTCAGCGGCCTCTCGTTCTCCGAGAAGGTTGTCTACGTCAAGAAACGGATTGTAGAGGTATCCGCGGAGTTGGAGTGGATCAATACCCAGCAAACACGGTTTGCTCAACGGTGGATCCCGATCTACCAGGCCGTGAAGGAGTGGATCAACGACCAGTTGTCGCTGCTCGCGGCGACAACCGCTACGTTCGAGACGCGATTGTGCTTTTTTATCAACGGCTGGCTGTCTTCCCAGGATGTGGGTAAGCTAAGGAATAAACTAGTCGAATCGTTCAAAGGCGACGTGATCCTGGAGGAGAAGGAAATGCATGAGGAGGACCTTGAACGGGTTCCGATCATTCTGAAGAACCCTCCCTACTTCAAGCCCTTTGAGCTCTTCACCAGCCTCCTGCCGCTGCCGGCGTACACATCATACGACCCGACACCGTTCATCGGAATATTCTTCCCCATCTTCTTCGGCATGATACTCGGGGATGCCGGATACGGTCTGTTCCTCGGCATATGTTCCTACGTTCTGATGAGGAAGTTCAGACGGTCAAGTATGGTCTGGCAGGGGGCCAAGATCCTGTTGATAGCCTCGCTCTATTCGATTTTTTTCGGTGTCCTCTTCGGCGAGTTCTTCGGAGACCTTCCTGAGCGGCTTTTTCATCTCAAGCCTATCTGCATCGAACGACGCGAGGCCGTCATCCCTATGCTCTATTTCGCGCTCACCGTGGGCATCGCCCATATCCTCCTGGGATTGCTTCTCGGCGCCATAACGGGCTTCAGGAAACATGAGAAGAAGGAAGCTACATACAAGATCCTCAGCATCATCATCATTATCGCCATGATCGCCATTCTCGCCTCGTTCATCGGCCTATTCCCGGCAGTGCTCGCACGGCCGATCGTCATCCTGATCCTTTTCCTTACGCCGATCCTGTTCTTCACCGGGGGTCTGCTGGCCCCTCTCGAGCTCCTGAAGACCATTGGCAACATAATCTCCTATGTCAGGATCATGGCAATCGGGCTCACCTCTGTGCTGCTTGCCTTTGTTGCAAACCGCCTTGGCGGTGCGACAGGAGATATCGTGACCGGCCTTGTGGTCGCGGGACTGCTCCATCTGCTCAATATCGTCCTCGGGGTCTTTTCCCCGACCATACACTCGCTCCGTCTCCATTACGTCGAGTTCTTCAGCAAGTTCATCGAGCACGGGGGGAGAAAGTTCGAGCCGCTTAAAAAAATGAACGGTGGACCCTAAACGGAGGAGGGGGGGAATGCGGCCGGCCGCAGATCGCCGCCTGTCAGGGGACGGACAGTTGTCATGGGCAGTGAAGTTGCGCAGCAGATATGGTGCGAACATATAAAATATAAAAAGGAGGAATTGCCATGAATTACGAAAAGGTACTTATTGCATTCAGTGCGGCTCTGGCAATCGGTCTTACCGCGATGGCTACGGCCTGGGCGCAGGGGAGAATCGGGTCAGCAGGTGCGGGATCGCTTGCGGAAAAACCCGAGCTGACCGGTACCATCGTCATTCTTGTCGCTATTCCCGAGACCATGGTGATCCTCGGCTTCGTGGTTGCGACGATGATCCTCTTCACGGTGAAATAGTATGGGAAGCAAAGAGTTAATCGAATCGCTCCGGAGAGCGGCTGACGAGAGGATCAAGCTGATCTGGCGAGAGACGGAGGGCGAGGCGGAAAAGGTCAGGGAAGAGGCCACCCACAAGCTCGATCAGCTCCGCGAAAACTGTTCACGGGCGGAGTCGCTGGCGGTCATGGCTGCTCAGGTGGCCGCCGTTTCCGAGGCGAAGAACCGCTCGCGAACATTCCTTCTTAAGGCCGAAAAGGCGCTATCGGAACGTCTTTTTTCTGTCGCCTTGTCCTCCCTGCCGAGGTTGAGAGGTGCTGATTACCGTGAGGTATTCGGAAAAATGGTCCGGGAGCTTCCACCCCTTGAATGGAAGAAGGTGCGGGTGAACCCCGAGGACGCGGGACTTGCAAAAAGTATCTTTACCGGTGCCGATATAATTCCGGACACGTCCATCGCGGGCGGAGTGGACGTGATGACCGACGGAGGGAAGATCAGGGTCATCAATACGTTCGAGAAGAGGCTCGAGAGGGCGTGGGTGGATATGCTTCCCGAACTGCTCAAAAAAATCTATGACGTTGTAGAGGAAAGACCGTGAGTGTCTTTGTCCAGATGAAGAAGCGCCATATGGACCTCCTTGAGTATCCGGAGGACAGAGGGTATCCGACGGACTATCTCCTGTCAAGGATCAAGGGCAGGAGAGGACAGCTGATCAGGGACTGGCGGTCCCTCGTATACGATGCCGCTCCGCTTGAATCCCTTTCCTCCTTGCGGTACCGGGGTCTCATAACCGTTAAATCTCCGGATGCTGTCTGGAAGTATCTTGTCCAGGAATATCGGTGGGTATATGTCCAGATGAATGGAACGCTGCGTCGCATATTCTACCCATTCTTCCTGTACACGGAACTCAGGACGATCTTTATCTGTCTCCGGCACTTGAAGGAAAAGAGCTCGTGGAGGACGGATGAACTCCTTGCCGCCAGTCTGCTCTCGGAGGAGATCAAGACGGTTCTTGCAACAAGTGCGGACATTTCCACCGCTATTGCAGGAATTGAGCGCATCTTTCGAACTGTTTCGCCGGATTTCGGAGGGCTTACGGGACTCCTGGATGAAGAAGGCTTGCGCGGGGTCGAGCAACAAATGACGAATACATATCTGGTTCATACCATGGGTACGGACCTGAATCCTCTGATACGTGATCTTTTCTCCCGTATCATCGATTCGCGGAACGTCATGAGCCTGTTTAAATATCAGCGACTGAATAGCAATAGAGCGCCGGTCTTCATCCCGGGCGGCAGCATTGCCGTGGCCAGGTTCAAGGAGATCATCAAAAAAGATGATATCTTCGCTGTTACTATCCTGATCCGGGAGCTCACGGGGATAAAAGTAGATACGCCAAGTCCCACGCTTATAGAGATCTCTCTATATAAAGGGATCACGCAGTTTTTACGGAAGAGGGGAAAGCATCCCTTCGGGGCCGAACCGATCATGGATTACCTCTGGCGGTGCTCGATAGAGGCAATGAACCTTGGTGTCCTGTTCTACGGAAAGGACCTGGAACGCGACATTGTTACGGCGGAGCTGGTACATTGAAGAAGATTGCCGTCATAACACCTTCTGATTCAAAGTACGGATTCAGCCTGGTCGGCATCCCGCAATATGTGGCGGAGCCGCACGACCTCGAAGAGACGCTGAAGAACATCATGGCCGATCCCGATAACGGGCTGGTCATCATTGATGAGCGCATGATCAACGGCGTGACCGAGGAGCGGTTGCATGAGCTTGAACAAGGTTGGCAAGGGATACTCCTCGTCCTCCCGTCACCCGTGAAGCCCCCGGCCGAGATCGAAGATTATGCGGCGCGTCTGATCAGGCGCGCGATCGGATATCACGTGAGGCTTAAATTATGAACGGCATGAGCGGTAAGATACAGGGCATATCAGGACCGACGGTGGTGGTTGACCTCAAAGGACTTAAACTCTATGAACGGGTCTACGTGGGCAACGCAATGCTGACGGGTGAAGTCGTGCGGATCGAGCAGGACAGGACCGTGGTCCAGATTTATGAAGATACGCGCGGCCTTGCCGTGGGAGAACCGGTCAAGGGCGTAGGCATGCCGCTTACGGTCCGGCTCGGGCCGGGGCTTCTGGGCGGGATGTTTGATGGTCTTCAGAGGCCTCTCGAACGGCTGAAGGAGGATATGGGGCCTTTTATTACCGGAGGCAAGGAGATCTATGCCCTTGATTACATGCGCCGGTGGGAGTTCACGCCTTTCCTGAAAAAAGGGGACACGCCGTCCTTCGGGACCATAATGGGTTCCGTTGATGAGGGCGCTTTCAAGCATTATATCATGTGCGGAGCAGAAGCGGGGAAAACGGTCGCTAGCGTCGCTGCCGGCGCTGACATAAGCCTGAACGAGCCTCTCGGGGAATTTGAGGATGGCCAGGAGATCCCGGGATGCCACGAGTGGCCCGTACGGCTCGCGCGGCCTTACCGGAAAAAGTTCGCCCCGGCCGAACCGCTGGTGACCGGGCAGCGGAGCATCGACTTCCTGTTCCCCCTGGCGCGGGGAGGCACTGCGATCATCCCGGGGGGGTTCGGGACGGGCAAGACCATTCTTGAGCAGGCTGTGGCGAAGTTTGCAGATGTTGACATCGTCGTGTATGTCGGGTGTGGCGAACGCGGCAACGAGATGGCCGACATGATCGCCGAGTTCGGGGAACTGCAGGATCCGTGGACCAAGCGGCCGCTGCGGGAAAGGACCGTCCTCGTGGTCAACACCTCGAACATGCCGGTTGCTGCGCGCGAAGCCTCGATCTACACTGCGGTCACAATGGCGGAATACTACCGGGACATGGGGTATCACGTCCTGTTCCTCGCTGACAGCCTTTCGCGCTGGGCAGAGGCCCTGCGGGAGATATCCGCGTCCCTTGAAGAGATGCCCGGCGAGGAAGGATATCCCACGTACCTTGCTTCACGCCTGTCCGGGTTCATGGAGCGCGCCGGTGTGGTCGAGACGATGAACGGCAAGATCGGATCACTCAGCATGCTCCTGTCTGTTTCACCTCCCGGCGGCGACTTCACCGAGCCGGTCACCCAGGCATGCCTCAGGACGACCGGCGTTTTCCTCATGCTCGACACATCCCTGGCGCACGGACGGCACTTCCCGGCCATCAACTGGTTCCAGAGCTATTCCCTCTACGGGAAAGACGCTGCCGAACATTATCACCAGAAGGTAGATCCCGATTGGGCGAAACTGCTCCAGCGTTGCCGGCAGATCCTGCAGGAAGAGGAAACGCTCCGGGAAGTGGCGGAGATCGTCGGGGCAGAGGGACTGCAGGACACGGACCGCTTGCTCATGCACGTGGCAGAGCGGCTTCGGACTGAAGTCCTCCAGCAGAATGCCTACAGCGAAGACGCATTTTCGCCACCGGACAAAACCGTCGGCATGGTTAAGGGCATCCTGCGTTTCTACGACGGGGCCATAGAACAACTGAAGCAGGGAATGAACCTTGACGAAGCGTTGAAGGGTGCATGATGCTGATGGGAAATGATGATTGAATTGAAAGGTCAGAAGGCAGATTGATTCTGGCTCCTGACTTCTGAGGTACTCCATGCGACTATCAGAACATACATACCGTACATTGTCAACCGTAGCAGGGCCGCTTCTGTTCGTGGAGGACGTTTTCAGCGCGAGGATCGGCGAGGCTGTGATCGTTAACACTCCCGACGGCAGGGAACTGGAAGCCGAGGTGCTCGAGATCGACGGGAACACGGTGATGGTCGAGGTCTATGGCTCGACGCAGGGGCTCGATATCGAGCGTACCTCGGTGGTATTCACCGACGCGATAAAGAAGGTCCCCCTGTCGCCGGACATCGTCGGGCGGATCTTCAACGGCTCCTTCGTGCCGAAGGACGGCATACCCATGTTCATTCCCGAGAAGTGGACACCCATCACCGGCGTTCCCATGAATCCATCGGCCCGCGCACGGCCCGAGGACTTCATCGAGACCGGGTTCTCAACCATCGATGGCCTGAATACCCTCGTCCGGGGGCAGAAACTTCCGGTGTTTTCCTCCTCGGGCCTGCCGTCCAAAGAGGTTGTCGGGTCAATCCTGAAGAACGCACGCCTCGCGGACAGCGCAAAAAGGTTCATCGTCGTATTCGCCGCCCTCGGTCTCACATTCCATGAGTATTCCCATTACCTGAATGTGCTCGAGGAGATGAAGACGGGGTTTGTTGCATTCGTGAACATGGCCGATGAGCCGGTGATGGAGAGGATCCTTGCCCCTCGGTTCGCGCTCACCGTGGCCGAATACCTCGCCTTCGAGAAAGGTATGGACATCCTCGTGATCATCACGGACATGACGAACTACTGCGATGCCCTGCGTGAGATATCGACGTCCCGCGAAGAACTCCCGGGGAGGCGCGGATATCCGGGGTACATGTACTCCGACCTTGCTTCGTTATATGAGCGGGCCGGTCGGGTCTACGGCCTCGAAGGGTCCGTCACCATGTTGCCAGTGCTCACCATGCCCGAGGACGATATTACTCATCCTATCCCGGACCTCACGGGCTACATCACCGAAGGTCAGATTGTGCTCTCACGGGAACTGCATCAGAAAAGCATCTTTCCACCCGTTGATGTGCTTCCAAGCCTGTCGCGGCTCATGCAGAAGGGCATCGGCGAAGGGCGCACCCGCGCTGACCATCGCAAGGTCTCGAACCATCTCTATAAGTACTACGCCAAAGGCCGCGATCTCCGGAGGCTCGAGGCGATCGTCGGACGAGACGGCATGACCAAGGCCGATATCCTCATGCTCGACTTTGCAGATGCCTTCGAGAGAGATTTCGTGGGCCAGGGAATGGCAAGGCGCACCGTGTCCGAAACGCTCGATGCAGGCCTGGATCTTATGAAGAGGTTCTCACTTGAGGTAAAATGATCTATAGTTGTCCGGGAACAGTGTCACGGTTCTCTATGAAAATCGTTTTTGTGGCGCGGCTCTCCTTGGCGCAGCGCTCACCGTGTCAGGGGTCTCCGTCACCGTAACGAGGATACCACGGCCGGAGAAAACCGTGAACTAAAGGCACACTGATATGATTCATCCTACACGAACGAATCTCCTGTTGCTCAAGGAAAAATCCCGGTCGGTGGTAAACAGCATCGGGATCCTCAAGGCCAGGAAACAGGCATTGATCAAGGAATTTCTTGCGGCCACCCTGCCGTTCCTCAGGTCACGGGAAGATATCCGACAGGCATACGGCAAGGCACTGCGCGAACTTGCACTGTCGCTCGGACACGAAGGGAAGGACAGTATAGAATCGATCGTTGTCGCGACAGAGCGTGAATTCAAGATCGATGTGACCGAACAGAGCATCTGGGGATTGCGTTACAAGGATATCGCTTTCCATGATGCCCCGGTCAGAGACCCGGACGAACGCGGGTATGATGAGTTCTCCACCACACCCCATCTCGAAGAAGGCACCACACTTTTTGAAAAACTGCTCGAATCCATGCTTCAAATAGCGCAGTATGAGAGCAAGTTGAAGAGACTTGGAGAAGAGATCCTCCGCACCACGAGGCGGATCAAAGTGCTTGAAGAGATGGTGCTCCCGGGACTGAAAGCCCAGATCAAGACCATTGCACAGTACATCGGTGAACGGGAACGGGAAGCGTTCTATCGTCTCAAGAGAGTCAAGAGCATACTGACCGCTCAGAAGCAATCCCCGGCGACCGCCCCCCTGTGATATAATGGACAAAATCCCCGTTTTCTCCATGCAGGATAGCGAAATAAAAGAGATGCTCGTTGAATACATGGGCAAGGGTTTTCTTGACAATATTATCGCACTGTTCAAGCAGGACATGTCCCTCTGCCGGTTTGTTCCCGATATGCTGGGTGACGAGAGCTTGCGGGTCAGACTCGGCGCAACGGCGCTCGTAGAAGAACTATCCGGTGAGTACGTGGCGGAGTTGAGGAATGCCGTACCGGGGATCATCGCGCTGCTAAAACACGGGAACCCCACCATACGCGGTGATGCCGCTTATGTGCTCGGAATCATCAAGGACGAGTCAGCGCGGGAAGCACTGGTGGCATGTTTGCATGACAGCAATCTCAGCGTCCGCGAGGTGGCGAGCGATGCCCTTGCGCAGATCGGTTGAAAACGGACGCACAGGACGAAGATGCCATGGCGGGCTCTCTAAAGTACATGCAGTTTACGGAGAGTATTGGCAACAAGGATACCGAACAGGAAGATCGTGCCGGTTATCCCGATGAAAGTAAAAAAGGCATAGAATGCTTTTTTTACGGGCGGTACGTCGACGGTTCTGATTGATCGGAAATAGACAAGAACACTGAAGCCTAGTCCGAAGAATAAACAAAACGTCTCGATCATGCAGCCATGATATCCAACTCCCGCATGCTTGTCAACCGCGCTGTTGAAGCTTTCCTGTATGGATTTTTTAATTGACAGTGTCCAGTCTCTCAATTAATATTCAATGTGGCGATGAAGCGTAACAACGAAAATGCCGACGAAGAGGGGTGGGAATACGGTGATGTCTGGAAGCAGGGATCTCCGGACGATCCTGCCTCTGCAGAAGATATTGAATACGTAGAAGTGTTGCGTGGTGATACGGGTTCAGGATATGACGATTCCCTCATGTTGAACCTGGTGGCCTACCTCGGTTCGAGGGGTATACGCGCCACCTATGATTCCTTTTCCCTTGGTATGGAGCCCGCGGCAATCAAGACGTATGTTCTCAAAGTTGAGGCCGGGCAGGAAGAAGAGGCGAAAAGACAACTCGCGGAAAAGCGCAAAGAGCAGCGTCCTCATGCCAAATGACTTATAACGCGGAACGGGGTATTCTCCATGTGTCTTTACCATTATTGGAACTTTTGATATTGGTATGCGAAATTAAATTTTAAGGAGTAACGCATGTCTGAAGAAAAAGAAATTAAGGAATTAGCAGAAACGCTTGACGCGTATAAGTCGAAGATATCTCAGGTGAACAAGGCGACCCTCACGTGGGACAAGGAATTGATCTTCATCGGCCGCACGAACCGGGGATACGAGGTTGAATACGACGCGCAGCAGCAGTGGGGCTGTTCTCCGACGGAAACGCTCCTTCTGAGCGTGGCGGGATGCATGGGGATCGACATGGTGTCGTTCCTGAAAAAAATGAAATGCGAGATAAAATCGTACAAGATGGATATCGTGGGTGAGAGAAACCCCACGCCGCCGCAGTACTATACTTCCATCGAAATGATCATCAACGTGACCGGCGCGGGGCTGACGGCCAAAAAGATCGAACGGGCCATCTCCCTCTCGCAGGAGAAGTATTGCTCGGTATATCATTCGCTCAGGAAAGACATGAAGGTGAAGGTGGATTACACGTTCGAGAATGCATAGCATGAATGCAGTATGCAACGAGTGAAATTTCAGATAAAGGTTTTTTAGTTGATCTTTTCCCATCATTGTACATTTTGATTTGTTCCATGGCCACCATTCGTTTGCTGAAAAACGGTATCGAAGCCTTTCCCGCAATGTTCGGAGCTGTTGACCGTGCCACGTCAAGCGTCGCCTTTGAGATGTACATCTTTGCAGACGACGATACGGGCAGAGAGTTTCGAGCACATCTCGTGAAAGCTGCCCGGAGGGGGATCCGTGTCATGGTTCTGGTGGATGGATGGGGCTCAAGGAGCTTGCCAGACGCCTTCTGGGACGACCTCTGTGATGCTGGCGGCACGGTTCGCCGGTTCTGGCCTTTTTCGAAGGGACTATTCCCGTTCCGAGACCATCGAAAGCTGCTGCTCATCGATGACTGCATCGCTTATGTCGGTGGCATGAACATCGCAGACGAATATTTTCTCGGCTCCGGTGAAGAGGAGCCCTGGAGAGATAATACCCTTGAGATTTTGGGCCCGGAAGCAGCGCGGCTCCGACGCTCTTTTATGAGGATGTGGAGACTGGCCGATTCGCCGCTCCGCAGACTGATCCTCCGGTTCCGCCGCGTCCATGGCAGGCAGAGCATTGTCGGCGCAGGTCTGCGGTTTCTCGAGAGCGGGCCGGAAAACCCTATGCGCCCGGTGCGTCGGGCTTACCAGCACGTAATTCATGACGCAGAGAAAAGCATCGATCTCGCCATGAGCTATTTCTACCCGCACGGCAGGCTGATGCGGGCGTTCAAACGGGCGGTCAAGCGCGGTGTGCACGTCCGCTTTCTATTTCCGATGAAGACCGATGTGCCGATGGCGCGCTGGGCCGCGAGAGGCCTCTACGGCAGATTACTGCGGGCAGGGGCAGAGGTTTGGGAATACACACCGACGATGATGCATGCCAAGCTGGCGATCGCCGACGATACCGTGATTGCCGGCTCCGCGAACCTCGATATCCGGAGCGGAAAGATAAACTACGAGCTCGTGGCGGTCGTCACCGATCCCATGCTTGCAGCCAAGGCGCGTGCTGATTTTGAGGACGATCTGAAAAGAGCCGTGCGCATCAATTTCGAAGACTGGAAAAAGCGGCCGATGCTTCAGAAACTCAAAGAACGGTTCAGTTTCTGCCTGCTTGCCAGGGCGGACATTTTTGTTGCCAGGATGGAGATGGCGCGAAGGATGAGGTAGGGGAGAAGCTGACAAGATTGCAAAGCAACTGGCCTGGAAGTGGTATTAATCAATAGGAGATCATTATGAAAATCAAAGGAACCAGGACTGAGAAGAACCTTCTCTCGGCTTTTGCCGGAGAGTCCCAGGCAAGGAACCGGTACACTTACTTCGCGAGTGCAGCGAAGAAAGAAGGATTCGAGCAGATAGCGGCATTCTTTCTCGAGACTGCGGAGAATGAAAAGGAGCATGCCAAGCGGTTCTTCAAATTCCTTGAAGGTGGCATGGCCGAATTCACGGCGACCTTCCCGGCAGGGCGCATCGGGACCACGGCCGAGAACCTTCTTTCGGCAGCGGAGGGAGAAAACGAGGAGTGGACGAAGCTCTACCCCGGAGCCGCGGACACTGCACAGCAGGAAGGCTTCGTCGATGTGGCAACTGCATTCCGATTCATCGCCAAAGTGGAAGTAGAGCATGAAAAGCGGTATCGGAAGCTACTGGAAAATCTGACCAAGGGGAAGGTCTTTAAAAAGGATGCACCCACGACGTGGGTCTGCCGGAACTGTGGCTATCATCACGAAGGCACAGACGCACCGGAGCTATGTCCTACGTGCCTGCATCCCAAGAGCTATTTTGAGCTCTGGACCGTGAACTATTGAACAAGATTTTCTGTTGCAAAGTGGCCAGAGATGACGTATAATTTCCCGTCATCCGATGGAGGTTTTTATGATGGAAACGGAAAAATGCAAGGTTACGGAGGCTCCGACCTGCCCTTACTGCAAGTCGGTCATGGAGCAGATGGATTCACGCTACCTGGACTGGGACTCGCCTTATCTCTGGGTCTGCTTCAACAATGAATGTACGCTGTTCAAGAAGGGTTGGAACCACATGATGGAGACTGTCGGCCAGCTGGTATCCTACCGGTTCATGATCCATCCGCAGAACGGGGACAAGGGCGTGATACCGGCCTTCAGCCATGAATATCTGCGGGAGCACGGCAAGCCGGCTAATCCGAACTACGATGAAGAGTGACCATGATCTGGAGTGATCGACGGAGCCGGGATCAGCATATCGTTCCCGGCTTTTTTCGTTACCGGAGCAAGCCTCATCATTGTTGCAGACCTGCTTAGACATTTCCCTTCTGAACACATACTCGAGCCAGTCGTTCGAACACTTTTATCATACTTTCGACGTAGCGGTGGTAAGCTCTTCCTGCCTCTTTGTCATCACTTCTATTTTCACGGCGCAGACCTTGAGCTCCGGGATCTTGACGACCGGGTCGAGTGCATCATTCGTGATCACGTTCGCGGCGGCCTCCCGGTAGTGCATGGGGATGAAGATCGTACCCTCGGAAACACGGCGGGAGATCCTTGCCTTAATATCCACCTTTCCGCGCCGTGAACGGACCCTGATCATCTCGCCGTTCACAACGCCGAGTTTCCTGCCGTCGGCAGGATTTAATTCAACATAGGCCTCGCCGGCATGCTTCTCAATGGCGTTGACCCGCCTCGTCATCGATCCCGAATGGTACTGGTACAGGTTCCTACCGGTTGTCAGTATAAAGGGGTATTCATCATTGGTCACTTCCGCGGGAGGATTGAAGGGAACAGTCACGAAGGGGACCTTCCCTCTCGGGAACCCGTCCTTATAGAGATATTCCGTTCCGGGATGGTCTTTTGAGGGACAGGGCCAGGCAAGCCCGTTGGTCGCGATCCTGTCGTAGGTGATCCCGCCGAGGGCGGGCCAGAGCCTGCCGAATTCCTCCAGGACCTGTTCTGGGAAATCGTATTCGAGGGGATATCGCATGGCCCTCGACATCCTGCTGATGATGGCGAGGTCGTTCCGCGCCCTGCCTGGCGGTTCGACCACCTTGCGCACCCGCTGCACTCTCCGCTCCGTATTGGTGAACGTCCCGTCCTTCTCAAAGGCACAGGTTGCGGGAAAGATCACATTCGCCAGCGCTGCGGTCTCGGTCATGAAGATGTCCTGCACCACAAGGAACTCGAGAGAATTGAGCGCCTTGATCGTGTGGTGCATGTTGGGGTCCGTGATGATCGGGTTCTCACCCATGATGTACATCGCCTTGAGCTTGCCATCCACAGCGTCGTTCATCATCTCCGTGGCGGTGAGCCCGGGTTTCGGAGAAAGCTCCACACCCCAGGCCTGTTCGAACTTCTGTCTGACGGCGGGATCGTCGACTCGCTGGTACCCGGGATAGACGTTCGGGAGACATGCCGCATCCGAGGCGCCCTGGACATTGTTCTGCCCCCGGAGTGGATTGACGCCCGTGAACTCCCGTCCGACGTTGCCCGTGAGCGTTGCGAGGTTTGCTACGGCCCGCACGTTGTCGGTGCCGCAGATATGCTGGGTGATGCCCATGGTGTAGAAGATGCCCGCACGGCGCGACCTGCCGTAGAGCCTTGCGGCCTTTACGATATCGTCCTTCGGGATGCCGGTGGCCTTTTCCACCTTCTCAGGCGTGAAATCCCGGATGCTTTGTTTCCATGCATCGTATCCCTCGGTCTTTTCGCGGATGAATTCTTCGTTCTGGAGACCTTCCATCACAATGACATGGGCGATCCCGTTCAGGAGGGCAATGTCAGTGCCCGGCCGCATTTTCAGGAACACCTCGGCAAACTTGACCATAGGAATGTTCCGCGGATCGGCCACGATTATCTTCGCACCCTTCCGGAAGGCCTTGATCATTCTGTTCGCGATGACCGGGTGGGTCTCCTTGGTATTGGAGCCGATGATGAAGATGACCTCCATCCCCTCAATCTCGCGGATGGAGTTCGTCATGGCACCCGAACCGAAAATGGTGGCCAGCCCGGCCACCGTTGGAGAGTGTCAGAGACGGGCGCAGTGGTCGACATTATTGGTGCCGACCGCCGCGCGCATGAACTTCTGGAATGCGTAGTTCTCCTCGTTGGTGCAGCGGGCCGAGGACAGGCCGCCGATGGCATCAACGCCGTACTTGTCCCTGATCGCCTTGAGCCTTCCCGCCGTGTACGCGAAGGCCTCATCCCAGGTCACCTCTTCGAACTGTACATCTCGCCTGATCAGGGGCACCTTGAGCCGGTCGGGGCTGTTCACGAACTTGTACCCGAAACGGCCCTTTACACAGAGCCAGCCCTCGTTCATGGTGTCCGGCTTTGACGTGATGCGGATGATCTCGTTGTCCTTCACATGGGCAGTGATGTTGCATCCCGTGCCGCAGTAGGTGCAGATCGTGCTGACCTGCCTGATGTCCTGGTATCTCCCTTTCCGGGCCCACTGCTTGCCGGTCAACGCGCCGGTAGGACAGACGGAAACGCACTGGCCGCAGAATTCGCAATTGAGATCGTCCTCGTAGTTCGTGCAGATTTTGGCGTTGAATCCCCGGTATCCGAAATCGATGGCCTCGACGCCCTGCACCTCGCTGCAGACCCTGACGCACCTGCCGCAGAGGATGCACTTTTCCAGGTCGCGCTCGATGAAGGGATTCCCGTCGCGCTTCGCGTAGAAGCGTCGTTCCCCGGCATACTCGATCCCGCGGACGTCATAGGCGTAGGCAAGCTCCTGGAGCGCACAGTTGCCCGTGGCCTCGCAGACCATGCAGTCATTGGGATGGTCGGAGATGATCAGCTCAAGGACGAGTTTGCGCAGATCCTCGATCTCCGTTGTCGACGTGGTGACCTCCATGCCGTCGGTCACCGGAGTGGTGCAGGAGGCCACGGGTCGTGGTATGCCGTTGACCCGTACGATGCACAGGCGGCAGCCACCGGACGGCGTGAGCTTGGGGTGATTGCAGAGCGTAGGGATGTATATACCGTTCTGACGTGCCGCTTCAAGGATCGTAACATTGTTGGGAACGGTGAGTTCCTTGTCGTTTATGGTTATCCGGGCCATGGTCACTCCCTCTCCACGGAATTGAACTTACAGACCTCAAAACAGGAACCGCATCTGATGCACTTGGCCGGATCGATCTTGTGGGGAGTCTTCTTCGCCCCCGTGATCGCATGTGACGGGCATGCCTTGAGGCAGGCTCCGCAGGCCTTGCAGGCATCCTGGTTGATCGAGTAGGTCAGGAGGTTCTTGCACACTTTTGCGGGACATTTCTTGTCCCTGATATGCGTCTCGAATTCTTCCCGGAAATACCTGATTGTGCTGAGGATCGGATTGGGCGCAGTCTGGCCCAGGCCGCAGAGCGAAGTGGACTTGATGCCGGCGGAGAGCTTCTCGAGCCGTTCGATATCACCGCTCCTGCCGTGCCCCTTGGTGATCCGGTTGAGGGTCTCGAGAAGCCTTTTGGTGCCGATCCGGCAGGGTACACATTTGCCGCAGGATTCCGTCTGGGTGAACTGGATGAAATATTGTGCCATGTTCACCATGCAGTCGTCCTGATCAAGAACGATCATGCCGCCCGATCCCACAATGGAGCCGACCTTGGCAAGGGATTCGTAGTCCACGTTCATGTCGAGCATTCCTGCTGGGATACAGCCCCCTGAAGGGCCGCCGGTTTGGATGGCTTTTAATGGTTTCCCGCTTTCGATGCCGCCACCAATGTCCTCAATGATCTCGCGCAGCGTGATGCCCATGGGGACCTCGATGAGGCCGGGGTTCTTGATCTTGCCTGTGAGCGCGAAGACTTTCGTGCCCCGCGAGCGTTCCGTACCGTACGAAGCATACCACGCGCAGCCTCGCCTGATGATGTAAGGGATGTTTGCCAGGGTCTCGACATTGTTGATGACCGTGGGTTTCTGCCACAGACCCTTGTGCACGGGGAAGGGTGGTTTTGCCCGCGGTGTGCCCCGCTGGCCTTCTATGGATGCGATGAGCGCCGTTTCTTCTCCGCAGACGAATGCGCCAGCGCCGAGCTTGATTTTGATGTCCAGGTCGAAATCGGTGCCGAAGATGTTCCTGCCGAGAAAACCCCTTGCAGTAGCCTGCTCAAGAGCCCGCTTTAAACGCTCGACAGCGAGGGGATACTCGGCACGGATATAGACGTAGCCGTGGTGCGCGCAGATCGCATAGGCGCCGACGATCATGCCTTCGATCACGGCATGGGGATTCCCCTCGATCACAGCGCGGTCCATGAAAGCGCCGGGGTCGCCTTCATCGGCGTTGCAGACGATGTACTTGGTCGTGCCTGGAGATTTCCTCCCCAGTTCCCATTTGAGCCCCGTGGGGAACCCTGCGCCGCCGCGCCCCCGGAGCCCAGACATCTTTATCTCTTCAATGACCTCTTCCGGGAACCAGGAATGGAGCACTTCCTTCGCGGCCTCGTATCCGCCGACGGCCTGGTAGGCGTCGATCTCTTCGGGGTCGATGCGGCCGCAGTCGGACAGGACCACCTTGACCTGCTTCTTGTAAAATGCGTTATAGGCATCGTCGACGAGCCATTCCTTGACCGGGGTGCCGCCGACAAGGTGCTCGTCCACGATTCGCTGGACCATCTCGGGTTTTACGTATTGATAAACGATCTTGGAACCGTCCTTGTGGACCTCCACAAGGACGTCGCGCGCGCAGAGCCCGAGGCATCCCACCTGGTGGGAGGAGCAGTTCTCTTTGACCGATGCCTGCGCGCTGGACTGCGCAAGGGCAACTCTAAACGCTTCAAGAACGTGTTTGCCGCCCGCGGCGATCCCCGCTGGCCCCATGCAGATGCGTATGACGGTCGGGCTTTCCACTTACTTTTTCCTCATTGCCCGCAGCTCTTTGAGCAAGGAGTCGGAATTCGTTTTCCCGTGCACATTGTCGTTGATCAGGACCACCGGGGCAAAACTGCAAAATCCGAGGCAGGCGACTTTTTCGATGGTAAATTCACGGTCCTTCGTGGTATCTTCGGTCTCCGCGAGGTTAAGCTCTCGCTTCAGACTATTGAGGATCCGCTCGGCACCGCGCACATGGCAGGCAGTGCCACAACAGGCCGTAATTTTGTTCTTTCCGACCGGGGTCAGGCGGAACTGTGCGTAGAAGGTTGCGACGCCGTAGAAACGGCTGGGGGCGATATTGAGCGTCTCCGCGAAGACGTCAATGGCCTCGCGCGGAATATACCCATAAGCCTCCTGCGTTTCCTGAAGAAGCGTGATCACGTTCCCGCCTTCCCGGCGGTAGTTTTGGATGATTTTTTCAAGAGAATCGTTCATAAGGAAAATTAATAAAATTATTATATATTATCATGAGAGATTCTTTTTTGCACTAAAAAAATACAATTTGCATCTTCTTTTTATTCTCATCGTGAAAATAAACGCTGCCATCGAGCAAGCCTAATCGCCGTTGCCATGCAACAGTCGGCCATGACCTCTGTGCTCATGATTATCTAATGGTGTTTATTGATTGGTTGGCTCCGAGATCAGGAAGCAATATGCAGAAAGAGAAGACGGGATCGCGGACTGCTTCATTGCAATCTTCCCTCCCTGGTCCTGTCCCGTGAGCGGCGCCGCGATCCTGTCGGTGAATCAAGTGTACCGCCGTGTTCAGAATCCGGTAATGTAATCTTTCAGATAATGGATTTCGGAGGTGAGTTTCTTCACCTGTGTCTGGATGATGTCGCGGATCGAAAGCATGCCGATGACCTTGGCGCCTTCCAGAACGGGTAAATGCCGGATGTTTTTTTCAACCATGATCACGGAGATATCGGTTATGTCATCTTCGGGCACGGCGACGATAAGATCAGTCACCATATAATCCCTTACCTTGAGATCATGGAAACTTTTGCCGCCGGAGGCTATGTAGCATCGCACGACATCCCGTTCCGTGAAGATCCCGACAGTTTTTCCCAGGTCAGTCACAATGATTGCGCTGATCTTCCGGTTGTGCATGGACCGGATTGCGTCCTCTACAGAACTATCGGCATTGATCGATACGATTTCTTTTCCTTTAGAATCAAGCAAATCCCGTACTTTCATTCTTCACCTCCGTTTTTTATAACAAAATAAGGTCACTCATCAAGATTTGTCCTGAAAGCGGTTGAGGTTGTTTCATTGGAACCAGTATCCCGTTTTTCAGGAGTCAGCCGTTACCCCCGTGACGGCAATCCCCGTTTGGGCAGGAAGATGTGTCGCGGCATCATAGGAACCGCCAACTCTACGGGAGGAGCTCTACCGTGCTTCCAGCCCTTTGACCTCGCCGACTCGATGAATTTTCATCATGTTCGTGCTGCCGGCAACGCCGATGGGCACGCCGGCGGTGATCACAATGAGGTCGTGTCGCCTTACGAGCCTGCCAAAGTGCATAGCGCGTTCGACGCTCGCTATCATGTTGTCGGTGGTGCGTTTAGTTTTCAGGATGATCGGTGTTACGCCCCAGTAGAGCGACATCTTTCTGGCAACCAGTTCGAAGGGCGTTGGCGCAATGATGCGCATCCTGGGCCGGTGCTTGGAGACCAGGAGGGCCGTGGAGCCGGACTGGGTAAAGGTTACGATCGCCTGTGCCTGCTGCTCCTCCGCGGCGCGGCAGGCCGCATGGGCCACGCTCTCATCAGGGCCCGATATGTCACTGTCTGGCGGAATGGGGGATAGTGACGTCTCTGCCTGCATGGCGATCCTTGCCATGACCTCCACAGCCTGCGCCGGGTATTTGCCCATCGCAGTTTCGCCTGAGAGCATGACGCAGTCAGTGCCGTCGAGGATGGCGTTCGCCACATCCGATGCCTCGGCCCGCGTGGGCTGGGGATTCTCTATCATGCTTTCGAGCATCTGCGTGGCTGTGATTACCGGCTTTTCAGCCTGGTTGCAGGCCTCGATGATCTTTTTTTGGAGAAGCGGCACCTGTTCGGGCGACATCTCCACACCCAGGTCGCCCCTTGCGACCATGATCCCGTCAGCGGCATCGATGATCTCTTCAAGGTTTTGTATGGCCTCCGCTCTCTCAATCTTAGCGATGATCGGGATGTCCGCGCCGTGTGCCTTTAGGAACAGACGGGTGGCGCTGATGTCATTGGCAGTGCGCACGAAAGAGAGTGCGATATAGTCCACCCCTTGGGCGATGCCGAATCGGAGGTCTGCCTTATCCTTGTGAGTGAGCGAAGGAAGAGAGAGGTTTGCGCCCGGGAGGTTCACTCCTTTGTGGCTTCTGAGCACGCCGCCGCGAATGACCTTGCA
>DATJZV010000076.1:0-5604 GCA_035498715.1 Nitrospirota bacterium | reverse complement strand
AGGTCCGAGACCAGCCGTTCAAACCGCAGCTGCTCTTTCAGGGCCTCCTCAGCTATGCTCTTCCGACGCCTCTGAACCAACAGCCCGATAACCAGTAATGTCTGCGCCAGCAAAATGGCCATGCCCGCGATGACAAGTCCTTTGTACTGCTCCCACAGAGTGGGAACACGATTCACGAGCACGCTCCCCTTGGGGAGTATGTTCTCGTTCACTCCCCATCGCTTGAGCTGTTGGCAGTCGAACATATATGTCTTGCTCGTTGGAAGGGTCGTTACCGGCTTTGTCAGAACCATTTTCCCGTTCAGCATGTCAAGGACCACATTTGCCGCGTAAGTGCCTTCGGCCTCGAAGCTCAGCAGTGAGCCCCCGATGACGCCGCTGTCAAGGAGGGTGTCCCAGAGGCAAAAAACAGGGGCGTTGGCGGCCTGAGCGACCATTTTTCCGACTTCCCGGGGGATGAAAGTCCGCCCGGTCTTGTCTGAGAAGACGTTGTTGTAGATGACGATTGACTGGGGCGGGAGGTTCGTAACCAATCGCAGGATTTCCTCGACCGAGCGATCGCTGGTGTACAGGAATTCCAGTTTGTTGCCCCAGGGCTCAAAAGCATGCTTGGCCTCATGCTCTAAATTTCGATCCCCGGGTGCGGTTCCCGTTACGAAAACGATTTTCCTAGTTTCAGGGAACATCTTCAACGCGATTTCCAGGGTCCCCCTCATGTCCAGATTTTGCGGCCGTTGTAAGATCCGACGCCGTGTGCCCTTCGCTTCGATTGACTCCGGCTGAACAACCAAATAGGAGAAGACAGGCACATCGGGGAAGAGTTCCTTGGCCTCATCCAAGAGAAAATTAAGCGCCGCCGTGTGTACAGTAACGATCAACCCGATCTCCTGCCTGGCGTATTTATGGCGGAGCAAGTCGGCGAGTCTTCGCCGATACTCGGCATTGTTATTGCGTTGCAGGTCGAGATATTCGAAGAACAGGTCATTGATGTCTATCCCGGCCGTTGTCGTTACGGAGAGGAAAGCGGGAGTCGCCTTTTGATAGCCCGGTAATCCGTCTCCATAGGTGTATAGAAGCAGGACACGCTTGGGGGAGGGAGCGGGCAAGACCTTCGGCTGAGCTTGGACTGGAGCCAAGGCGACGGAGAGTTCAGAGATGAACAGGATAAAAAACAAGATGGGATAGATGATTCTCCATTTGATTGAACGAGGAAACAGCACCACTTACTCCCTTTTCATGGAAGGAAATAGAAACGATTCCGCCTTAAAAAATAGAGTAAAAAACAAAGAATGTCAACCACCTAGAGATGTTTACGCTTATCTCGGCTGACAAATTGCCTTTCAGAAGAAGGTGCTGAGGAGGTTTCCGGGGCTGAACCGGGTTGATCTTGGATTTCTTCGTATCACTTGATCTATTTGGTAGATACCCGCGGGCATAGTTCGTAGGACTCTGCCCTTCGGGTTATCAGAGATACCGACGGTTCAGGTCGAGTGCGATTGCGCGGAAGTGTTTTGCGAAAAAAGCGCACGCGTTACGATAAACGAGGAGAGCGAGCGCGGGCCGCTCGGCGAGCACCTTAGAAAACCGGTCAAAGGGTATCCGATGGAGATAGCTGCGCTCGCGAGTATGGGCTGAAGCTGGCCGATTGCCACATTCGAAGAAGGCCAGCTCGCCAAATCCCTGCCCACTCCCAATCGTAGCGAAGACCGTCTCTTTCCCCTTCGGCACAATGTCCACGGTCCCCATTTCGATGAGGAATAGCGCATCTGCAACGTCTCCCTCGCTATAGACAGGATTGCCTGCGATGTAACCCTTTCGTTCTATAATCGCCTCCACGGCGTTCAGGTCGTTGGAAGTGACACCTGTGAAGAGGTAAAAGTTCTTGAGCAGTTCCTGTTGGTCCATCCTCTATCCTTTCTCTTCTCTCAGGTCGACATCAGATTGGCAACAATACACTTGTTCGGGCGAGGGCGTGAATCGTCAGCTTGCCCAGGCCGGACTCTCGCTAACCCATAACACACTATTAGATGTATGGCGATATGGGGATGGGGACAGACGCTCCGACCCTCACGGATCCAATCGGTTGGGGTTGTCAGTCGGAATCAGTTTGGGCACAAAACTCACGAACATGGCCACGCCGATGCCCAGAACGGTTTCCATCAGACGATGCAATGCATAGGACCACGGGTGGGTAGCATGATCGAGCAGGACAATCCCGCAGACATACCCAGCCACCTTGGCTGCATCCTGCAGACGCAAGAGATGGCTGAGGAACATGGCTGCCAATATACCCAGCCCGATCACCCAGGGACCAGGTGGCAGCAAGGAGCTGAGAACGGCACCAAGTGCAGCTCCCAACACGGTGCCCACCAGACGCCGCAGTCCCAATTTGCGCGTCTGCGAAGGCGAGAGATCGGTGACGATGACCGCAGCGATCAGCGCATAGAGCGGGAAATGGAGCCGCAACAGTTGTGCGATGGCGACTGACAGCCCCGCCGCCAGTGCGGCGCGAATGGACAACTGAAAGGGAGCCACGAGGGTCGAAAGAGTCATAGGAATTCCCTGTGAACCTGTCCGTAGAATTATAGGATTTTCTCCTGGCTCCTCTCTCTTTACGGATGATCCGTTCTGGGGTTTTGATTATTATTAGGCAGCGGCATCTCGCCCATTTTCCGCAAAAGCGGGGTCATGGTCAAACCCTGTACGAAAATGGAGAATGAAACTACCACAAAAGAGACCGAAATAATCGTTTCTCGATGAGGCACATCGGGTGGCAGTCCCAGCGCCAATGCAAGCGCGAGCCCTCCCCGAAGCCCTCCCCAAAACAGAACGTGCTGATGCCCGCCTCGAACATGAAGCACGGACCGACTAAACACGGCGCAGCAAGGATAGACTGTCAACGCTCGCCCAAGTATCACAAGTAAAATTGCGATCATCGCCGGTACCAGACTTCCTACAAAATCCTGCCGGGATAAATATATTCCAATGTCCATGAAAATTAAAGAGTTCGCTACAAAGCCAATGTATTCCCAGAAAGCCGTGACCGCTTCTCTTCCCCGGGGAGAAATGGCTCCGAGCGGTCCAATGTTACCGACAACCAGCCCAGCCGTTAGACAAGCGAGCACGCCCGAAGCATGAAATTGTTCAGCAAGCACAAAAGAAGCGTAAGCAGCGAAAGTGGTGAAGGTAATTTCAACAAGAGGGTCCTCCGTTTGTCCGGCAAGCAGTAATAGGACGCCGGCCGTCAACCCGCCACAGAGTATTCCACCCGCCAAGCTAACCACCAGTGTCTTTGCAACGCCGCCCACACTCAGGGTACTTCCCGTAACGGCGATAACCATGACCCCGAAAGCAACGGCAGCGGTTCCATCATTAAAAAGGCTTTCCGCTTCAACCAATAACCTCACTCGGCCGTGAATTCTTGCTTCTTTGAAAGTGGCGATTACAGAAACGGGATCCGTGGCAGCAATCAGTGCGCCAAAAAACAAAGCACTTACCCATTCCCAGCCTGTAAGATAACGCATCCCCAGGGCAGTCACACTCCACGACAGGCATACTCCCACTGTTGCCAGCATTAGGATCACCGGGAGTTCTCTCCGTAATTCTTTCCAATGGATCTGGAGCGCAGCTTCAAAAACAAGAGGCGGAAGGAAGACATTGAATATCAGTTCCTTCGAGAGGCGTACCTCCGCGAAAAAAGGGAAGAAGGAAAGGATAATCCCGGTGAGAACTAATCCCGCGCTATAGGGAACTCGAAGCCGGCGCGTTAGCATGGCCACGATACCCGCAATGAGTAGAAAAACCAAAAGCCTATCAAGTTTTACGATTAATTCCATACTCTCTTATGATGGGCGGCGGGTAAGGGATCAAGTCTACGCTTGGCTCTTGTACACATCGGATTCCAACTTCGTATCAAAAAAGAAGAAGTTTTCCAGCTAATGCGCCATGCCCGAAGGGCGCCCTCGAAGCATGAAAATGGTTCTCGGTTTGGGAAGTTACGCTATGCGCTATGCTCCATGCTCTATGCTAATTTCTAATCAATTATCGCGTTCTCTTCGAAATTACTATAAATGAGATTACCGTGTTTTACCAGTTAGAGAGTTCCCACTTGTATCATGACTGGAAGTTTCTTTCATTAGCAGGCTGCTGAAAAACGCCCATCTGCTTCGTTTCCCTCATTCCTCGTCATTGCGGCGTACCTCCAAGTACGCCTCATTCTTCAGAATTTCGGGAGCCTTGCATCTTAGCATTTTTGAGCAGCCTGACAAATAATCACTTTTTCAGCAAGCTGTTAGACAATCGACGGAAAAGAAGGTGGCGAAGGAATCTTCTACGGTTGGGACGGGTCGGTCTGGAGTCTCTTCGTTCCAGGCTGCTCTCCTGGCTAGAGGTACCGGCGGTTCAGGTCGAGTGCCATCATGCGGAAGTGTTTTGCAAAAAACGCACATGCGTTACGATAAACAAGGAGAGCGAGCTCGGACCGCTCGGCGAGAACTTTAGAAAACCGATCAAAGGGTATCCGCAAGAGATAACTGCGTTCCCGTGCAGATGCCGAAGCCGGCCGCATGCCACGTTCGAAAAAGGCAAGCTCGCCGAATCCTTGCCCACTCCCAATCGTGGCGAAGACCATTTCTTTTCCCTTCGGCACAATATCCACGGCCCCCATTTCGATGAGGAACAGCGCATCGGCGACATCTCCCTCGCTATAGACGAGATCGCCTGCGATGTAGGTCTTTCGTTCTACAATTACCTCCAGGGCTTGCAAATCATTGGATGTCACACCGGTGAAGAGATAAAAGTTCTTGAGCAGTTCCCGATGATCCATACGCTATCCTTTCTCCTTTTGCAGAGCCGATCCCGGAGACAATTAAACTGTAGGGCGATCAGCTTCGGCACACCACTGCTAATAACGGATCTATTCGCCCGGGCGCGTGAATGATAGACCCGCCCAGGGCCAGGTTTTTGTTAACCTATAACACACGATTAACCGTATAGCAACCATCATTCATTCGGAGAGACGGGTTGCCGTGCTGGCAGGCACCTGCCTATTGTCTTGCCCCAGGTGCAACCTGCTCGCGGGCTTTGCGCGTCGCCTCTCGGGCCTCGATTTGGAGGCAGAAGTGTAAGCTCCTGCCTTTCTTGCTTACAACAGATTAATTCGGGTTGAAAGCTTCACAGATCTTCAATAGAGGCATACTTCAAGAATCGAAGATTTCCAGATTGAAATCATCGGGCCAGGTAGATATATGGAAATCAAATCCAAAACATTGCCTACTCGCCGAAGGCTGTCCTCAAGCGTCTGGGTGTCGAAGTCTATGGCTGCGAAAGTAAGTGTCCAGGGCTGATTGGCCGGAAAGTCTGCTTCGAAGTCATGCGTGACAGCCTGTTATTGGAGGTGATCGCAGCCCATTCCTATTTCGGTCAAGGATTGAAGCTTCTGCCCCTGTGCGGAAGGCTTCAATCTCAATTCATCTGTTTCGCCCAGCCGCAGGCTACCACCATGGTCTCGCCATACCAACCGCGTCCCTATTCGTGGTGGACCCAACGAATTGCGAGTCGCCTACGGTTCCCCTCAGATTTAACTGTTCTTGACGCTGCTCCGGC
>DATJZV010000075.1:0-3793 GCA_035498715.1 Nitrospirota bacterium | reverse complement strand
TATTGAACCCAGGATACCTATCGGTTTGCGGACATAGTCTTCGTTGGTCCTCTGGATGCCGGGCAATCCTGTTATCTGTACTCCTTCGTGGGCCGCTATCGTCTGGATTACTGCAAGAGTGGCAGTAAATATCCCCGTGCTGTAGTCGCCGTTCCTGAAATAGGGGACCAGATGCTCCCGTCCGATCGATCCAACGGCGCTGTCAGGCAGAACGCTCTCAAGTCCATACCCGACCTCGATGCGGTATTTCCTATCCTTCACCGCGACCGTGATAAGGACACCGTTGTCCTTACCTTTCCTGCCGAGTTTCCATCCTTCCGCTGTCCTCAGGGAGAAACTCTCGATATCTTCACCATCGAGGCTCTGTACCGTTAGGACGAGCACCTGCGCTGTGGTTTTCTGTTCAAGTTCCGCCAGGTACGCATTCAGCTTACTCCTCACATCGTCTCTGATGACGCCGGCGAGATCGACTACATAATCTTGCGGTATTGCCGGAGGCACCGGCGTCGAGGCCGATGCATGAGGCGTCAAAAAAACTGTTGCAAGAATAACACAGAGGATGAGTTTTCTATACACGGAGTTCATCAATGATCTTTCCCGTGGCATCGAGAGCGTTGTAGTAGCGTTCGAACAGGGAGAGGAGTTCTCCTTCAGAGGGTTTCATCCGTCCCGATTTTAGCAAAAGGAGCTTTTCAAATATGTCCGCGTCTATGCCGGTTGCAGCCTCATACGTCTTTATTGCCTGCGATCTGGCGACGGGAGGCTCTTTGCCCAGCAGCAAGATGACCGCCCGAAAGAGGGCCAAGGAGCCGGCAAGAGAACGGATGAGCACTGTTGAGAGATGCTCCTTTTTGCCCAGAGATGATATATATCCCTGCCTCAGTCCGATGAGCTTTGTCTTGATCTCACGTTCGCATTGGAGCCGCAAGTGCGGCCGAGAAATCTCAAGGACCTTGAAAATGTCTTCTCCGTAAACTGTTTTGTGAATGAGCTTGAAATCGAGAAATTCGATAGGGAACGCATCTTGAGAATTCCATATGTACTCCTGAGTCATTACAAGCGGCGCGGCAATCCTCTTCTTGCCGTACTTTTTCCCGAACGGCGCCAGAAATGTAATAAACTTCAGATCCATGTTATGCAATACGACGACGGAATTGATGTCGGACAGCTTTTCATTGTAATCCGGGATCACAGCGCTTCCCACAATATGGTAAGAGTGGATGTTAGAAGAATGTCCATGCAGAATCTCTTCGATGAAAGGATATATCTTCTGGGCAACGGCGGGAGTTATCTCTTTGAGATTTACGACATCCATAATAAAAGAATTATATCACATCACTGGCCGCTCCTCAATCGAATAGAGCCTCGGCATAGAGCGGTAAAAAAGCGTTCTTGATCTTCTCACCAATCTGATATAATTTATAATTATTCGGGTTTGGGATCGCACTGATGAGCCAAAAATGTGCGAGACCGATTCTATGTAGTCGTTAGCGACTGGAGGGACCTTCATGAGTGCGCTCGAAAAACAGCTCGGCAAAACGACCATCAGGCTCATATCCGCTGACCTCACTGAACGGGATGTCGATGCAATCGTGAACGCTGCGAACAGCCATCTACAGCATGGCGGAGGCGTGGCCGGTGCCATCGTGAGAAAGGGCGGACAGGTTATCCAGGAGGAGAGCAATAAGATCGGTTACGTTCCCGCAGGCGCCGCCGCTATAACGACCGGCGGAAAGCTGAAGGCGCGATATGTCATCCACGCCGTGGGCCCGAGGATGGGTGAGGGTGACGAGGACAACAAATTAAGGAATGCCATAACCAGCGTGCTCAAGCTCGCGACCAGGGAGAAACTTGCCAGCATCTCCGTACCCGCCATCAGTGCAGGTATATTCGGCTTTCCAAAGGACCGATGCGCAAAGATCCTCATCGGTGAGACTGTCGCATTCTTGAAAAACAATGTGGAGTCTTCACTTGAATTAGTAGAGTTCTGCATTTTCGATCAGGAAGCGTTTGGATTTTTTAAAACAGAAATTGAAACGATTTAATAGGCATCGCTTGAAGACGAGATCGCCACGGGGAGAGGGACGCGGTCAGTCCTTGATCTCCTCGATGTTCAGTCCTACTGCTCCGGTAGAAGGATCTGTGACGCTCCATCGCAATGACCACCGTAAGACGGGCGTCGTCAAAGGTTCGGAAGATGCCGAAGGTCGGTATTGAGCCCATGCTGCAAGATCAAACCTCCAGTTCAGGGCTGCCCGGTACCCGAACATATGGATCTTACTGGCGGTCCCGGGGTGAGCGGGCAGCAAGAGGTCGTACACGTCCCAACGAACAGTCCCCTCGGGAGGGATTGAAGAAGGAGCCGAATACGACAGGGAGCTGGTAACATCTTGGATGGTTCCACCTTCCTGACCAAGCGTGGCGTGGGGCACAACGTTGACCGCCTCTGCAGTGCAAACATTGCGAATCGCCAGAATCGCCCTGGTGAAGGGAATCTCCTTCCCGCCGCTGTCCCTTAGGTGCGAAGGTACTGACTGAAGTGAGATATCGAGGCAAAGGTTCTTGCCCCCGGTTTGTGCGCGTTCCTCTGATATGTCCGCCATGCTGCTCCCTTCCTTTCTGGCGTCTGAACCATTTTTATTATATCATGCAGCGGTCGTAAGAGGGCAGAAAAGGTGAAGTGAGGTAATCGCTGGCTCTTCATTGAAGGCAGTGAAACAACCCCGTGCACCAGAGGCAGGCCCCGCAAGGGACACGTTCGATATAACAATCCTGCTCAAAATCCGCGTCACCGACATAATCGCAGAGTGCGAAGCCGCAGTCGAAGCAGAAGGGGAATTTATACCCGAGCACGCGCTCCCGAAATGAGCAGGACCCTGCATCGTTCCAGATATCAAGGATGTCCCGATCGCGCACATTGCCGAAGGTCCACGGTTTGACCCGCTTTTCAATGCCGCCGACATAGCAGGCATAGCGGTGCCAGAGGAAATAACAGGGATGCACGTTGCCATCCCACGAGACGAAGGCGCTGTCTCCTTCGACGAACTCGCACTTCCTCGTGTTCCGCGGCGCCATGCCCGGCAGTGTCAGTTCCACCCCCGCTTCCCGGGCAGCGCGCCGGGCCTCATCTAGCACCCGTTCAGCTAACGCCAGCCATTCCTCCTCCCGCTTGAGCAGCCGTTCCATGTTCAGGGTGATGGCTTGTGCTTCTGCTTCGCTCCGCATCTTCTCGATGAGATCGACGATTCGATCTTCCTCCGGAGTCCTTCCCACCTTCGTGATGGTATCAAGATATTGGCGGATGTCCAGGCCTTCTTGCTGTGCTTTTGTTTTCCAGCGTTCGTAAATGGTGATAGCAGCGGTGGTATTAGTATCGTATGCTGCCTGCGCGACGAGGTCCTTATTGTAGGGAAGGAGCTGGCTGACGATGGCGAAACGGGCGCCGGACCTGCCTGCCCAGCGGATCGCTTCGGGGAGATCGGCAAGGTTGTTTCGCATCAGCACGAACTCGATCCCGATCCTGAGGTCGCGCCCCCTCTTCCGTGCCCGTGCCCTTTTCAGGCTAGCGAAGGCCGCCACAATCCCCCCCATCTCGCCGCCGCTCCGGATGGAACGGAAACTGTCATCGGACACCGTGTCGAGGGAGATGCAAATGCGGTCGAGTCCTGCGTCAACAAGCGATGCGGCCCGATCGTCGGTCAGCGCCATGCCGTTGGACTGGAATCCTATCCAGGCGTTTTCGGGGAGGAGGGATCGCGCACGGGAGATAAACATTTCCAAGCGCGGATGGAGC
>DATJZV010000074.1:0-9565 GCA_035498715.1 Nitrospirota bacterium | reverse complement strand
CTCAACACGTCAAAAATCATGCTGATGAAGTCTATGGCATATGGCATCTACTTTTTTCTGTGTCTTGATATATTCTGCGTAGAAACACTTTTTCCTCTGATTAACAGCAGAAATCAGCACCTTTCTCTTAGGGCTAATGAGTGGGGGGTTTCAGAAGAAAGCCGCGACAGATCGGCGTTGCCTTTTCACAGACCCCTCTCAATAGTTATTGTATAATGACCTCATGTCAGTAACCCATTTTCTTGAATCCCTTGAGAAAGACAGCAGGTTTATCCTCCAACTCGCGGAGCACAGGTATATTCCGGCCATTCAACCAAGACACATGAAACTCGAAGTCAAGGATGCGCTAAGGGAGGTGCTCACACGTCAGGGTGTCAGGAGGTTCTGGAGTCATCAGGCAGAGGCCATTGACCTCATCAGACAGGGAGAGAACGTGGTCGTCATGACTCCCACCGCAAGCGGAAAAAGCCTGATCTATAACATACCGGTGATCGAGTCCTTAATGGATAATCCTGACATGAAGGCCCTCTACATATTCCCCCTGAAAGGCCTTGAACAGGACCAGGTAAAGAACCTGAATGAGCTTTTCAATTCCGTGCATATCAATCCTCCGAAACAAAAAAAGAGCTCCCGCTCGCATCTGGAACCTGCCGAGGTGTACGATGGTGATACCACATCCTACAGGAGGAAGCAGATAAGGGAGTCTGTCCCCAGTGTGATCTTCACGAATCCTGACATGCTCCATCTGGCCATTAACCCCTTCCATCCAAAATGGGAGCGCTTTTTCAGGGGTCTCAAGTATGTGGTGCTGGATGAGGTGCATACCTACCGCGGGGTCTTCGGCTCGCATATGGCTCATGTCACGAGAAGGCTGCGGAGGATATGCCAGCATTGGGGCTCAAATCCGCAGTTCATTGCATGCTCTGCCACCATCGCCAACCCTCAGAAGCTCGCCGAGGGGCTCGTGGGGCTCCCCTTCCGGCCAGTACTCGAAAGCGGCGCGCCCCATTCAGGGATACACTTTATGTTCCTCAATCCCGTTGAAAGCCCTTACACGGAAGCCACATGGCTTTTCATCCAGTGCGTGAAAGCGGGACTGAGGACTATCGTGTTCACAAAGGCGAGGAAGATCACCGAACTGATCTACCGGTGGACCATTGACAGAGCGCCGGAACTGGAAGAAAAAATAAGCCCCTACCGTGCCGGCTTTCTTCCCAGGGAGAGGAGGGATATAGAACAGAGGCTCTTCAGCGGCGACCTTCTTGGCGTCGTCTCTACCAGTGCCCTTGAACTGGGTGTGGACATCGGCGGGTTGGACGTATGCATTCTTGCCGGCTATCCCGGCTCCATCTCCAGCACATGGCAGAGGGCGGGAAGGGTGGGGAGGCATGGTCAGGAATCCTTGATTTTCATGATAGGCCTCCAGGATGCCCTTGACCAGTATTTCATAAGGAACCCGAATGCCTTTTTCGATAAGAGCCATGAGGCAGCGGTTATCGACACCGCGAACAGGCATATCCTTAAGCAACACCTCCCGTGCGCTGCGTCAGAGGTATATCTGAAGCAAAACGACAGCGTCTATGACGTGACATCGCTTAAGCCAGTCATTGATGAGTGCACACATGAGGGGCTTCTCAGTCAGGGAAAGACAGGAGATATATGGTTTTCGAGGAACAGAATGCCCCATCGCGACGTGGGGATAAGGGCCATCGGGGAGTCCTTCCCCATCATGGATGATTCAGGGAAGAGCATCGGCGAACTGAGCGGCTACAGGGTATTCCGGGATGCCTTTCCCGGGGCCATCTACCTCCACAGGGGGAGACAGTACATGGTTCATGAACTGGACCTCGAGAGGAAAAAGGTCTTCTGCAGGGAAGCGGATGTGCTTTACTACACCCAGGCATTAAGCAAAGAGGAGACGGAGATCAGGGAAGTGAAAGAGACGACAAATCTTCAGAGATTCACCGTCAACTGGGGAACGCTCCGAATGACCAACAGAGTAACCGGATATGAAAGGAAGAACATTTTTGACAGGACAAGAATTTCGAGACATGACCTGGAGATGCCCGAATATCACTTCGATTCCGAGGGGCTTTGGATAGCAATAGACAGAGATACCCAAACCTCTCTGGAATCCCGCGGCTATGACCTTGCAGGAAGCCTCCATGCAGCGGAACATGCCTCCATTGCGTGTATCCCCTTGTTCGCATTATGCGACAAGGGCGACATAGGAGGTCTCAGCCACACGCTCTATCCGCAGTTCAAGGCACCGGCAATCTTCATTTATGACGGCTTTGAAGGAGGCATCGGTCTCACAAAGAGGGCCTTCGATGTCATAGAGGAGTGGTTCAGGGCAGCCCTTATGGTGATCACCGAATGCCCCTGCGAGCAAGGATGCCCCTCATGCGTCCAGGACCCCCAGTGCGGCTCAGGCAACCAGCCGCTTGACAAGGAGGGAGCGAAGTTTCTGCTCGAGAGATGGGTGGGGTGAGAAAGAGAGTTTCGTATGTGTCACACCACCTTTTCCCTCCTATGAATATTCCTCCTCTCTTTAAACGACCGGACATGCCCTGAGTGATCGCCTCAGAGGAGAGTGAGGAGGATCTTTCGCAAGCCTGTCGTTGTTATCTCGCCAAGGATTTTGTACCTTATGATTCCCTTCCTGTCAGTAATGAACGTTGTCGGGATGCCCGTCACGCCGAATGTTTTGACGGTCGAGGAGTCGGCATCGAGCAATATCGGATAAGTCGGCCGGAGTTTGCCGAGATAGGACTCGATGGCGTCACGCTTCTGCCCTACATTGACCGAAAACGGCGAGAATCCCTTTTTCTCGAAATTCTTATAGAGAAATTCGAGTGAGGTCATTTCATTGATGCAGTAGGAACACCATGTGGCCCAGAAATGCAGAAGTATCACCTTCCCGCCGAAGCCGCCTGGTATCGCCACGTGATTGCCCTTCAGGTCAGGGAGCGCAAGAGACGGCAGGGCATCGCCCACCCCAGGCGCGGCAAAGGCTGGACGCGTCGTCCACAGGGCATCGGTTGCAAGGGTAATCGTGTAGGCCGCAGTGTAGCGGAGGAAGTCGCGTCGGTTCATCATGCTTCTCACCGTGGCTGTTCGGCGACAAAGCCCTTGAGATCAGTGATCGCCTGCTTTGTCCGGCCACGCAATTCTTCGATATCACCCTTCAACCGCGAACCCTTTGCTCCCTTTGTCTCCTCTGCCATCTGCTCCTGGATCTTCAGCATCTCGGTCATGATCTGGAGCATGTCCTGCATCGTCATGATCTGCATGAGGTCCTTCATGCCGAGACCCTGCTCCATGTTGTGGCTCATTCCGCCCGTCACGCCACCACCCATACCGCCCATCATGCCAGAACCCATACCGCCCATACCACCCATCATGCCTCCTCCCATACCGCCCATCATGCCTCCTCCCATGCCACCTATCATGCCTCCTCCCGTACCGCCCATCATCGGGCAGTCCATCCCGCCGCCCATCATGCCAGAACCCATCATCCCGCCCATGCGACCATACGAAGTCATGTTATACTTGTCTGCAATGTTTTGAATCTTCGTCTCCAGGTCTATGATCTCCTTCCTGAGTGTGGCGATGCGTCCGGTATCGGGCACGGACTTGCTGTACTCATTCCGGAGTTCGAGGTTCTTCGTCATGAGCTCGTCTCTCAAAGCGAGGGTCTCTTTTTGGAACTTTTTCATTGTCTCGACATTTGTGCCTGCCCCATAGCCATCCCACTGTGCGCCGGCGTCAATGACGCTCGCTAGGAGGAACACGACCACGAAACCTATCATGGGTGCTCTCTTCATTTTTTCACCGCCTTTCCCCTATGATGATTTCGGCCGCAAGGGAATAAGCCGACATGATCAGCAACAGCAGCGCTCGTAACTACAATGCAGTGTCTTTTCATTGCATCCTCCTTTTCCTCTGTTAAAGGGATTTAGTTCAATCAATACCCCTCGAGCCTGAAGTTTGTGGTAAGCATCCGCACCGTCGAGATCAGGGCAAACCCCAGATACAGCACAGACGAAATGAGCGCGAGCAGCCGCTGCAGGCGCGGTACAACAGACGAGAGGCTCTCGATGCGGCGGAAGGGCATGAGGACACCCACCCCTATTCCGGTCGCTCCGCCTCCCAGAAGGGCGACGTACATGAGGTAGCCGATGTAAGAGTACTCCCGCTGCAGGATATCGAACGGGCAATGGTGCGTCGGCAATTCGTAAAAATAAAGCGAGATAAACGAAATGAGCGCAGCCACGGACACGACAAACATCACAGGTGCGACCACGGAAAAAAAATGCCCCCCTTTGCCGCTCCGCCAGAACATCCAGCCGGAGATGATCGTAAGAAGTGTGGCGGTATAAAAAGCGATCTTAGTGGGAATGCTCGGCAGCGCAGCAATTCCCGAGGTAACCGAGGAAGACTCCTCGCTGAAGAGCGTGCCGCAGCATGAGGTGATGACGTTCGGCTTCATGTCCAGGAAATAGAGTGTCTGCAGCACTGTCTCGGCAAGGATACACGGCATCATGACCAGCAGGTACCCGTACTTTTTTCGTATAAGCGGGTAGTCGTGCGCCCTGTTGTCGGCATAGTTCATGATGAGCCACACCGCCGCAAACAGGAAGTTCACCACCTTGAGCACCAATGTTGGATAGCCAAAGGGATTTACGTTGAGCGTGCCGGCCGCGCACATGGCACCCACAAACAGCCGGTGCAGGTCGTCAGCCGTATAGATGAACAGGAACAGCGACACGAGCTGGAACCCCAGGGCGTAAGCGAGGAGCATAGAGACGAGGTAGGTCCTCCGTTCGAGTTCGAGCTGGAGCTCGCTGCCGCTCTGCAGGTCCCATTTCCTGAGGATCCTGACGCCGTGCGCCGAGGATATCAGGAGCATCACACAGAGCAGGAACGAGCCAACCATCAGGGCGATGACTGTTGGATGCAGCATCATGACGCCACCTCTCCGACCACCCCGCCGTCCCTCATCTCGATAATGCGGTCTACAGCAGGTGATTCATAGACGATGGGATCATGACTTGCCATTACTATCGTCATTCCCTCCCTTTTCAGCGACGCCATGATATCCATGAACTCCCGGGAGAGGATGGAATCAAGGTGTGCCGTGGGTTCGTCGGCGATCAGCACGGCCGGCGCGTTGATGAGCGCGCGGGCAATGGCGACCCGTTGCGTCTCGCCTCCTGACAGCCACTCTATGCGCGCCTCTGCCTTGCCGCCAAGGTTGAAAAGCTCGAACAACTCTGAGGCGCGGCGGCGTATCTCAGCACGGGGCCGCCCGGTGGGATATGCGGGGAGCATTGCATTCTCGATCGCGCTGATGCCTTTGATCAGGTTGAACTGCTGGAAGATGAATCCGAAGGTGCTCCGACGTATCCCGGTAAGAAACCGCTCGGGCAGACTTGTGAGCTCGCGACCATCGAGGAAGACCCTTCCCGCGGTCGGTCGTGCCATGCAGCCGATAATACTGAGGAGCGTTGTTTTGCCTGAGCCACTCGGCCCCTTGAGGACTGTAAGCTTCCGGTCTTCAATACCGACCGTCACTCCGCGCACAGCGGTGAACTCGTTCGGTTTGCCTGCATTGAACACCTTTTTCATGTCCTTGAGCGTGATCATCTCAAGACCTCATGATGACGTCGGGATCGACCGTAGCGGCACGCCAAGACGGTATCACCGTTGCGACTGTGTAGGGCATGACCGTGAGCATGAACAGCGTAGCCACCTGCAGGGGATCGATGAATGGTACGAGCCTGAAGTCCGGGTAGAGCACTGACCAGCCCTTGAGCACCGGCTCAAAGAGTGACGAAGAGGCGAAAAAAACATGGAGGTAGCCCAGGGTTATGCCGCCCAGGAAGGCAGCCAGCGAGACAGAAAGTCCTTCCCAGAATTTCATGACAATGATGTCGGAAGTTTCCCAGCCGATGGCCTTCAGGATGCCGATCTCCCTCTTTTCCTCAGCGCTCAGCCCCGAGGCCTTGTCCCATGCGAAGATGATAAAGGCCAGTACTCCTCCGAAGAAGATCACGAGCAGTATGCCTCCTCGCCAGTTGAAGACCGAGTCATAGGTCCTGAGGATTTCGTCCCGGATGATCGGCCGCGTGTCAGGTAACAGGCGGACGATCTTGGCAGCAATCGTTGCGACCTCGCGGGGATTCATGACCTCTACGACGATGTCGGTAGCCAACGAAGGGCCGATGCCAAAGAGGCTGCGAAAGTCGGTCTCAGCCATCAGCATCAAATCGGCATTCACCAGTTCCGACGCGCCCGTCAGTATCTTTTTGATCTCAAAGCTCAGCAGCGTACCATTGTATGACTTCAGGGGTACTATCGTCCCCTCCTCATAAGAGCCGCTTTGGGCGATGCCGCTGCCGATTGCCACAGCACCCTCGCCATGGGAGAACTGGTCTGGGGCCATAAGTGTGTAGTTCGCGCCTGACACGGCATCGTAGTAATAGCCCCACAGACGGACCTTTGCCGAGCGTACACCCCTGATCCCGACGATCTTCTGCGCGTACCCGACCGGGATCAGATCGTGTCTGCCTGCTATCACGCGCTGCACGACGATCTCAGGAGCTCCCTGGAGCACAAGCGAGGCCTCGCGTCTGATCGCATGGGTAAAGAACATGACCGAGGAGAGGACGAAAACGACCGAGATATATACCACGAGAAGTGCCGCATTCTTCCCTTTGCGCCTGAGGAGAGAAGAGAGGGTGAAGTCGATGATGTTGCGCTGCCGCTCGAACCACTGCATGTTCAGCGTCCTCCTTTGGCGGCAGATCCGACAGTCCGCGCCCTCAGGTGCGGAGGAGGAGGGACGAGTGATCCGGACGGGAAATGCTCGAACGACATGGGATAATCCTGGAACGCGGTATTGAGGTCAGCCATCGACGGGTGGCGGGAATAACGGGCGTCAGTGAAGAGGCAGAGGTCAGTGAGGCCAAGCCGGGCAACCATTGAGCGGCTCGCTTCAAGGCGGGATGCGGCGTTGCGCGTCGCGACCGCGGCATGCACAAAAAGGGCAAGGAGAAGAACCAGGAGTACGCCTTGAGTTATAAACAGCACGGTAGACTTCCTCATATCAATTGAGCTCCTTGAGTATATCCGGCGTTATCTCGTTGAAACGGAGACTTTTTTTTCCCTTGTGGTCGGTCATGAATTCCTCTGCATCCTTCATCTGTTCGAAGGGGATGAGCTCCCGACCCATTGGCCCATAGACATCACTACCGAGGACATAGTATGCCTTATAGCCGTCGACCTGTCTGAGACTGTAATAGTCGGTCACAAAGAGCACATCAATGTCGGCGAGGCGTTTTGATGGGCCGTACTTTGAGATATTGAAATAGTACCTGAACATGTCCTTCGCGCCGTCGAATACAACATATGATCTGTCCTTAAAGACGACCCCCGCGATGAAATCCGGGTACTTTGCCACGAACATCCCGCAGACAGGACATTTGTCCTTTGGCGCAGGCTTGATAAACTTCGTTTCAGCCTGACCGGCTGTCACGGTCCATGCGACCAGCAATACTATATACGCAATCCTTTTCATGCACGCTCCCTGACCATTTCCTTTCAGGCAAGGGAGGGACGGATTCCCCTGCCCTGTTCTGGGGTCACCTCAGATCGACTATAGCACGTGCTGCATTTACCTGGACAATCGGCCTGCGCATGATCCCAAGATAGTCCGCCATACTGTCGGGCATCCTCCTGTAGTTGAGCACTGCCCGAATGGTGACCGTTCCGGCCGCGTTCTGCGGGATCTTCCATGAGTAGGCTTCAACTCTCGGTTCCCGGGGCTTGAGGCGGTTGCTGTAAATCCGGTCGGCATAGTATTGGGCATAGGTGATTTTATTGCCGGTGTAAGCGGGACTGATGAAGATGCTATGGTAAAGCCTGTCTCCCTCCGGCAATGCGTCGCGTGCAATGGCGCTGCCGTTTCCGGCATTCGGACTCGGCCATGCTACTACTGCGTTCGTTGTCACCCAGTAGGTATGGTTCTGATTGGATGTATCAGTGTAGTCCGGGTTCAAGGTGACAGGAATGTGCCAGGAGTTCCCTGCTTCATCATGCGCACTGACGTGAATCCAGAGCTGCCGCTCTTCTTCCGAGCCGGAAGGAAATTCATGCCCCACTTTGTCGTTGGTGACCGTGATCGTAAAATTAATCTCCCGGCCGGGCGATGCGGAGGCAGGTGAGTTGATCCGGAGAGATGCGACGCCCTCAACCCAGGGGCTGAAGCCGCCGGTGAAGTTCATCGAATACATCCCCATCATGCAGCCCCTGCGGCCCATTCCACCCATCATACTGTCCCGCTGATGACAGTCCTGGCAACGGGTAGCAGGGTTATACAGAGAGTTCAGCCATTCGGTATAGGTCCCCTTTACCATCTTGCCAAAAGGGTCAACTTCATCATGGCAACTCCCGCAGATCCTTGGATCGTCATGGAGTGGCGAATAAATGCTCCCATGTATACCCATATGGCCGTGGCCGCGCATCATCATCCCAGGTCCCCGCTTTGGATCAATGTCCGCGGTCGCTACTGAAATGAAGTTGAAATTTACCGGCGGTGTTCCTATGGCAGAGATTGTATGGCAAAAATCGCAGAAGACGCCGCGGTCCGATTCTTTCTTGATTGTTCCGGGAAGCATGCTCCAGGCGTTTTCTGTGCCAGCAGGTTTCGGGGGTGCCGTGTTCATGAGCCTGTCCCCCATGGTCATGTAGGCGCCCGGTGAATGACACCCTACGCATCCTACTTTGATCCCTGACACTTTTTGGTCCAGGTCGCCGTCCGGCCTCGCAAGGCCATAGTATTGGGCGACCATAAAATCACCCGTCCAGGCCCGCGCGTGCTGGCTCGCCTGCCATTGCTGGAATTTGTCGCTATGGCACATCATCCCCATGCCCATACCACCGCCGCATGTAACAGGGTCTTCATAATAATAAAAAGGGGTCTGGCCAGAAATCGCCGCAACTCCGGCAGGGTAAGGTAAGTGATTGATCCCCATGCCCATTCTCGCAAAAGCGATTGTCGGAAGACACAGCGCAACAGCGAGCACAATCACCACCCTATGGAAGCCCTCGCGGTTCATAATTCACCTCCACGCATGGACGCCGAAGCGCTCCCTCAGTTCTGCTTCATCCGTTTCATCTTCCGCTTCTCACGGATCATCTTTGTGTCCTTGTACATGTCCTCGTAGGCAGCCTTCATGGCCTCATCGAACGAGGCGAGCTTACCGCCGTTTTCCTTCATATATGCCTCAGCCTCAGCCTTGGACGCAAAGGCCCATTTTGCGCGCTGGGTCATCACGCCCGGCTTACCCTCCACGATGACCCACGAGGCGCCTTCGGCGTCGATGAGCTCCTTGGTTTTAAAATCGCCGACCAGGATCGCCTTTGGCGTCTTGTCGATGTTCAGGGCGAGGTCAATCGCAGCACAATGGAGGCTGCAGGTCCCTTCGGTCGTTCCGTCATCGTACTCGATCAGTATGCGGGCATGCCCAAACTCTTTTCTGTCCATGCCGCAGTACTTGCA
>DATJZV010000073.1:0-23543 GCA_035498715.1 Nitrospirota bacterium | reverse complement strand
AGGCCCAGGCCGAACCGTATCGACAGACTCAGGCACCTTATGAAGGCGGAAGGCGTTGACGCACTTCTCGTGACGAAGCGAGAGAATGTCCGCTACCTGACCGGCTTCACGGGCTCTGCCGGATCCGTGCTGATCGCTTCGGGAAGACCGTGGCTGATCACGGATTTCCGGTATAAACTGCAGGCTCGCCAGGAAACGTCAGGGTTGGAAATCCTGATCCAGAAAACGGATTTCCCCTCGGCTCTCCGGGACGCAGCCGACCGCACGGGAGTCGGGAAGCTCTGGGTCGATGAGTCATCGCTCACACTCGAAGGGCTGAGGAAACTCAGGAAACAGAGGCTGACGCTCAGGGGGCACCGCGATCTTGTGGGGGAGCTTCGGCAGCGGAAAGATGAGCGAGAGCTCGTAAACATTCGCAAGGCCATTCGCAGGGCGACAGAATCATTTCAGGAATTGCAAAAGTATATCCGGCCGGGAGCTCGCGAGCGCCAACTCGCGTTTATGCTCGAATTCCTGATGCGGGAAAAGGGCGCTCGCAGGGCGGCCTTTGATACTATCGTGGCGTCTGGCCGGAACGGGGCCATGCCGCACGCCTCGGTAACGGACCGGCGCATCAAAAAAGGCGATCTCGTTACGTTCGACTTCGGTGCCGAGGCAGACGGGTATTTCTGCGATATCACGAGGACCCTGTGCGTTGGGCGGCCAACTACACGGCAACGTGAGATTCATGCCCTGGTCTTATCCGCACAGACAGCGGCAATAAAAAGCGTATGTCCCGGCGTAAGCTGTAAAACAGTCGATGATGCCGCTCGAGACACTATAAAAAAAGCAGGTCATGGGGGGCACTTCGGACACGGAACCGGTCATGGTATCGGTCTCATGGTCCATGAAGGACCGTCCCTTTCGCCGCTTTCCCGCGATCATGTGGAACGGGATATGGTATTTACCGTTGAGCCGGGTGTCTATATCCCTGACTGGGGTGGCGTTCGGATCGAAGATATGGTGCTTGTAACGGAGAGCGGCGCGAAGCTATTGACCGCGCTCCCGAGAGAATTGGAGAGTTTGAGGAACGCGTAGCGGTTCGCGGTCTTCAAGAGCAAATAATATCATTACGCAGTAGAATGACGAAAGGGAGGTAGCCAGAAGGTGCCTGTATCAACAGCGGAGTTCAGAAACGGATTGAAAATAGAGATCGACGGAGAGCCCTATGTGATTGTGGAGTTTCAGCACGTGAAGCCCGGCAAGGGCGGGGCATTCGTGAGAACCAAGATCAAAAGTCTCAAGTCGGGGAACGTGATTGACCGGACATACCGGTCAGGTGAAAAAGTCGATGTCCCCGAGCTGGAAGAAAAAACCATGCAGTATCTCTATTCGGCGGACAAGGACCGCGTGTTCATGGACACCAGCAGCTACGAGCAGATATCCCTGAACGAGCGGCAGCTCGGCGATAATATCAATTACCTGAAAGAGAACATGGAGATCAAGGTCCTTTACCACAAGGGGCAGCCTATCAACATCGAAATTCCCATGTTCGTAGAGCTTGCGATCGCCAAGACCGATCCGGGCGTGCGGGGTGACACGGCTTCGGGAGGCTCCAAACCGGCGACCCTGGAGACCGGCGCAGTCGTTAAAATACCGTTCTACCTGAACGAAGGGGACGTTATCAAGATCGACACGCGCACGGGGACCTTCATCGAACGGGTCAAGAAGTGAGTCTCGATCACTTTCAATACTGCGACGGGGAAAAGGAGTAATCATGAACCTGAAAGAGCTCAAGGAACTGATAGAGATGCTGAAGGATACCGACATCTCGGAACTGGAGATCGAACGTTCCGGCGTGAAAGTGAGGCTCAGGAAGGGTGGGGATGTCACGTTTCATCCCGCCATGCCGCGCATGGAGTATCCTCCGGCGGCGATCGTTGCCCCCGCTATTTCCGAACTGCAGGCCACCCTGGCTGAAAAACAGCCTGAGCCGGAGAAGACCAACCAGACCAAAGTGACCTCTCCTATCGTTGGAACATTCTATCGGTCTAGTTCTCCGGATAAGCCGGCCTATGTCGAGGTCGGTGATGTCGTGAAAAAGGGACAGGTGCTCTGTATCATTGAGGCGATGAAGCTCATGAACGAGATAGAGTCCGAGACGGCCGGAAAGATCATACAGGTTCTTGTCGAGAACGGAAATCCCGTGGAATATGGACAGCCTCTCTTTGTGATAGAACCTGCGTAACGCCGCAATTTGAGACTTGAAATTTGAGCTCCAATGAGGTGCCTGAGTGTTTAAAAAAATATTGATCGCCAACCGGGGCGAGATCGCATTGCGCATCATACGGGCGTGTAAGGAGATGGGCATCAAGACCGTTGCCGTTCATTCTACTGCGGATGCCAACTCTCTCCACGTGCGTTTTGCCGATGAGAGCGTGTGCATCGGACCGCCGAAAAGCGCTGACAGTTATCTCAACGTGCCGAGCATCATCAGTGCCGCCGAGATCACGGATGCCGAAGCCATCCATCCGGGCTATGGCTTCCTGGCGGAGAATGCCAGCTTTGCCGAGGTATGCAACTCTACCGGCATCCGCTTCATCGGGCCGAGCCCGGAGAGCATCAAACTCATGGGGGACAAGGCAAGGGCCAGGGAGACTGCCCAGAAGGCAGGTGTTCCCGTGCTGCCGGGCAGTGACGGCGTGGTGACCGAAGAGAACAGTGCCATCGAGATCGCGCGGGAACTCGGCTTCCCGGTCATCGTAAAAGCCGCGGCTGGCGGTGGAGGCAAAGGCATGCGCGTCGTGATGGACGAAACAGACTTCGCCAATGCCTTTGTCATGGCGCAAGCCGAAGCGCTTGCGGCCTTCAGCAATGCTGATGTGTACATAGAAAAATATGTTCTTCAGCCGCGCCACATCGAGATGCAGATAATGGCGGACGAAAAGGGCAATACAGTTTATCTCGGTGAACGGGAATGTTCGATACAGAGGAGGCATCAGAAACTCATCGAGGAGGCACCTTCGGTCATCGTCGATGAAGGCCTGCGGAAGCGGATGGGCGAAATGGCGGTGGCAGTGGCCAAAAGCGTGAAATACCGAAATGCAGGCACAATAGAGTTCCTCATGGATGAGAACAGGAAATACTATTTCATGGAAATGAACACCAGGATCCAGGTCGAGCATCCGGTGACCGAATTGGTGACAGGGATTGATCTCGTGAAGGAGCAGATCCGCATCGCGGCCGGCCTGCCGCTTTCGTTCACCCAGAATGACATCAAGATCAAAGGTCACAGCATCGAGTGCAGAATCAACGCGGAATGCCCGGACAAGTTCACCCCTTCACCAGGCACCATTACGGCGTTCAATCCTCCGGGCGGTCCCGGCGTACGGGTGGATACATTTGCCTATACCCAGTATGTCATACCGCCGTATTACGATTCCATGATAGCGAAGCTTATCGTGTACGCGGACACGCGTGATGATGCGATCAGGAGAATGCAGCGTGCCCTCGATGAATTCATTGTCGAAGGGGTAAAAACGACCATCCCCATGCACCAGAAGATACTCGCAGACCCAGATTTCCAGCATGGCGACATATCAACGAAATTCATGGAGAGATATTATAACCCGGCCAAGTGATCTCAGCGGGCTCTGCCTGATTCTTGACCAGGAAGTGCTTGGCGGCAATCCGGCGCAAGCCATGTCAACGGTCCTTGAAGCCGGCGTGAAGTTTTTTCAGTACCGCAACAAACGCGGCACGCGGCGTGAAATCTACGAGATCTCGTTGCAGCTTGTCCCGATGGCGCGAAGGGCAGGGGCGCTGTTCATTGTGAATGACCATGCGGATATCGCACTTGCGGTGGACGCAGACGGTGTGCACCTGGGACAGGATGATCTGCCGATAAAGCATGCCAGAGACCTGCTTGGCAGCGGAAAACTCATCGGGATCTCGACACATAGCCCTGACCAGGCGAAGGTCGCGGAAGCCGGCGGTGCCGATTACGTAGGATTCGGTCCTATATTCCGGACATCAACAAAAGACGCTGGACCGGTCCAGGGAATTGAGAAGATATCCGCAATCAAAAGGATTGTCTCTTTACCGGTTATCGCGATTGGCGGCATCACGCTTGCAAATGTCGGCGAGGCCGTCCGCGCAGGAGCAGATGGCGTGGCAGTTATATCATCGGTCCTTTCGGCGCCGGATAGGAAGATCGCTGCCATGGAGATCATACACGAGATCCAAAGGAACAGAACGCAGGCATCGCAAGTCAGGGGGATGAACGATGAATAGATTTATTAAACATGTTCTTGTCGTGTCTATTGCGATACTATCTTCCGTGGGATGTGTCCGTCAGGATGGCAATGTAATCAGGATCGGCGCAGCAGGGCCTATGACCGGCGATCAGAGCAAGATGGGGATGGATCTCAAGAACGCCGTTGAGCTTGCCGTGGCAGAGTGGAACGGGAAGGGAGGAGTTCTCGGGAAAAAGATCGTACTGCTCGCGGGCGATGACCAGGCCGACCCCAAGCAGGCCGTGTCCATTGCGAACAAATTCATCAACCAGAAGGCGGTTGCTCTTGTCGGCCACTGGAATTCAAGCTGTTCAATCCCTGCATCGAAATACTACAATGATGCTAACGTGGTCATGATCTCTCCGGCTACCACGAATCCTCAACTTACCCTGCAGGGGTTCAAGAAGGTTTTTCGCGTCTGCGGAACCGATGATCAGCAAGGCCGGATAGCTGCTGAATTCGTGTTGAAAACGCTCCATCCCAAGAGGATCGCCATCATCCACGATAAGACCGCATACGGTCAGGGGCTGGCCGATTACTTCAAAAAAGCTCTGGGCGACAAGGCCCAGGTGGTCTATTACGGCGGCATCATCCAGCGCGATCCGGATTACAAGGCGGTGCTCACGACGATCAAGGAAAACAAGCCGGATATCTATTTCTTCGGAGGAATCTATCCCGAAGCCGCAAGGCTTGTAAGACAGGAAAAGGAGATCGGTATGAACATCCCTCTGGTGACTGGGGACGGCGTGTTTGATCCGACATTCATCAGCATAGCCGGAAAGGCGGCAGAGGGGACCTATGTGACCTTCGGCAAGGAGCCGGCAGGTCTGGCATCGGCACAGTCGTTCATTCAGAAGTACAAGGCCCGATATGGCGATCCCGGCCCGTACTCGATCTACGCGTATGATGCGGCGAATATCATTCTGACCGCCATTGCAGAGACCGGATCCACGGATGGCACCAGGATCGCTGACTATATATCAAAGACGATCTTCCATGGCGCCTTCGGGGACATTTCGTTCGATGCGAATGGCGACGTGACTAAAGCTCCCTATGTGATCTGGCAGGTGAAGGACGGCAAGTTCCAGCAGATACAATAAGTGACCCTCAGGGGGAGGGGATAGGGAGCAAAAAGGTGACGATTTAAAATCCACCACTTCCACCGCCAGTCGCGGCCCTAATCCCGGTTTAACTATGTTTACCCAACAGCTTATTAATGGCCTTGCCCTAGGCGCCGTGTATGCACTCATCGCACTGGGGTACACTATGGTCTATGGCATCCTGCAACTGATCAACTTCGCCCATGGTGAGGTGTACATGCTCGGGGCCTATCTCGGAATTATCGTTCTCGGACTGCTCACCGCAACGGGGCTCCCCGCCTACAGCATGGCTCTCACGCTGTTTATTACCATACTCGTATCCATGGTCTTCTGCGCGGCTTATGGCGCGGCAATCGAGCGTGTCGCATACCGTCCTCTCCGTCGGGCGGTGAAGCTCGCTCCGCTCATCAGTGCCGTAGGCATGTCGATCATTCTTCAGAATTTCGTCATGCTGTCACAGGGGAAAGAGTACAAGAACATCCCGCCCCTTTTCCCCTCGGAAGGCTTTACCATATTCGGTGCCAACGTATCACCTGTGCAGGTCTTTATTCTGGGCTCATCGATCCTGCTCATGATCGTTCTCACCCTTTTTATCGCCAAAACCCGGATGGGCAAGGCAATGCGCGCCACGTCCCAGGACCGGGTCATGGCGGGGCTCGTCGGGATCAACATTAATCAAGTTATTTCGGTGACGTTCATGATCGGGTCGGCGCTTGCCGCCGTGGCAGGCGTGATGGTGACGCTCTATTACGGGGTGGCGCATTTCTTCATGGGCTATCTGGCCGGCATCAAGGCATTTACCGCCGCCGTACTCGGCGGGATCGGCAGCATCCCCGGTGCCATGCTCGGCGGGTTTATGCTTGGACTCATCGAGAACTTCGGCGCAAGCTATATATCAAGCGTGTACAAGGATGCCTTCGCTTTTCTCATTCTCATCATCACTCTCATCATACGTCCCTCGGGCCTCCTCGGCCAGAAGTCACTGGATAAGGTCTGACACATTCTGTTTACTATTGTGCGGGAAGGCAAGATTGACTCTCTATATTGATCGTACGAGGGCCTTAATCTCCGGCAGTTTATCCTCCGCAGCTTTACGACCCCGGCGGAGCAACTCCCGCGACTTGGAAAGATCGTACAGGGCGATGCCTTTCGTATTCACCGGGATTACCACATCCGCGAGTTTTTCTTCCTCCCGCGCATTCCTCGATGCCCAAAGTGCGGACAGATGGGCCGCGATTTTTATGATGGTATCGTACTGATCGAGCTCGATAGCCTTATAATTGACGTTCACGGCGACCACGATCTTCGCGCCTAATTCTTCTCGTACTGTTCTGACCGGTATCTGGCTGGCGGCGCCTCCGTCGATCAATGGTTTTCTATTGATTTCTGTAGGAGTAAAAATAACGGGTAGGCTGCAGCTGGCCTGGACCGCCTTCGCAACGGAGCCACTCATAATGCTGACCTTCTCTCCTGTGTGGAGGTCTGTCGCTACGGCCGAAAAGGGGATGAGGAGATCGGAGAATTTCTTTACCGGCAGGATTTCATCCATGAACCGGTAGATCCCCTCGCTCGATATGAGCCCTTTTATCGGGATCGTAAGTTTCAGCAGGTCTTTCCATTTTGCGGTCAGGAGAATTCGCTTTATTGCTGAAAGAGGCATCCCGGCAGCATAGAGAGCGCCGACGATACTGCCGGCACTCGTGCCGGCGATGGCGTGTATGGGAATGCCTTCCTCCTCAAGGACCTCCAGGACGGCGATATGGGCAATGCCGCGCGCCGCTCCTCCCGAAAGCGCGAGTCCGATCGCCGGAGGAAACATGCCTGGCATAGTCTTTCCCTTTTGTGGCAGGAAGAAGGTTGATGGTGAGAGTTATTTGCCGGAAACTTTTTTGACAGCGTCCTTGATGTGCCCCCCCATGTCTTCAAACGCATAGAGGATGCACAGATACGTCGATGAAGACTTGGGCGAGCACTCTCCGGTTACGAGTCGGTCTTCGTGAGCGGTCGCGAAATCATTTGCCATGCGCTCTATGGCGTCGCTCTCTGCAAGGGAGCTTTCGACGGTGGCTTGAGAGCCTGTCACAGTCGCCTCGCCTGCCTTTTTGAGCACATCCTTGGCTTTTGTGAACAGCTTGCCGGTTTCAAGAATTGCCTTATCGCTGAACAGCTGCCCTTCCTTGATTCTGGCCCGGCTGTTTTCGGTGATTCGTTTGATGCTCGATGCAATTTTTTCTATGTGCGAGGGGACGGTCAGAAGTGCCCGCGCTTCATTACTTGATGACGCCATTTTCGCAAGCGTCCCGGTGAGAATGTCCTCCTTGGCGTGGATCTCCTTTGCAAGCTCATCGGCCTCATCCAGGGACGATATCTTGTTTTTCGTGAACCCGTCCTCCGTAAGCTCAAGCATCTCCTGTGCCTTGTGCATGATCAGGTAGATTTCTTTTTTGATGTCCTTTACGGTCTGTCCCGGCATAAGATGCGCTCTCCTTTCAGCAATCCCCGTTATCCAAGAATGGCATAGCGACGCGAAAACTGAGAAACTATAACAGAAAACCATTGATATGACATGTTAATTTTTTTTATATAGATATTTTAATGTCTTATAGAAAATGATCGACGTTCTCTGATCTGAACTTCATCAAGAGGTTGACAGGGAGTAATATATAGCGCGGGGTGATGAAAGCAACTTCTGCTTTCCTGACGGGTTTTTTCTTGACTTGACAGGTGCCCGCTGGTATAACCTAATCCATTGATTTATTTATTCCTCTCAGGAGCACGGTATGCCCTTTTTTGCCGGAGAAATCTTTGTCAGCGACGTCCAGAAGAAGCCGGTTCTTGACCAGACTGGCGAGGAAATCGGCAAGCTCAAGGACATAGTCGTAGCAGGGGGAGATCCTTTTCCGGCAGTCACCGCACTCGTCGTCGCGTCGGGCAGAGCGGTCTATGTGATCCCCTGGGACATGATCAACCTCTTTAACAGGCGCGTCATCTCTGTCATCGCCACCCGAAGCAGCCTCACGCCCTCTGCCCCAGCATCCAATGACATCCTGATCTGCAGGGACATCCTCGATAAGCAGATCGTTGACATCAATGGCGCGAAGCTGGTGCGTGTCAATGATCTGGAGCTTGGCGACGTGAAGGGCCGTCTCTGCCTCGTTGCATCGGATATTGGGTTCCGGGGGATATTGAGGCGTATGGGGATGGAAGCCAAGGGGGAGAAGCTGTTTTCACTCTTCCGGTACAAAATACCGCAGAAACTCATCGGCTGGCACTATCTGCAGACCATGGAACCGAAGCTCTCGAAACTCACCCTTACCGTGTCCCGGCAGAAAGTAGCGCGGATCCATCCTGCCGACCTGGCAGAGATAATCAGCGAGGTCTCGCAGAAAGAAAGATCGGCCCTGTTCGGAAGCATGGATGTTGAGACCGCGGCAGAGGCGCTCCATGAACTGGAGCCCAAGGTGCAGGTCGGCATCATCGACGACATGTCCAAAGAGCATGCATCGGACATTCTGGAGCAAATGCCGCCTGACGAAGCAGCGGACGTGCTCGGCGACCTCCCTGAGGCAAAAGCGCAGGAACTCATCAATCTCATGGAGAAAGAAGAGGCTGAGGATGTCCAGGAACTCCTCGAACACGAGGAGGACACGGCAGGCGGCATCATGACGACGGAATACCTCGCCTTTCCTCCGAATATGACCGTTGAAGAAGCCATCAAAGAACTGCGGCTCGAGGCGCCGAACGTGGAAACCGTCTACTACCTCTATATTCTCGATCATGAAGAACACATCTGTGGCGTGCTGTCGCTTAAGAACCTTATTCTGGCCAGTCCGGAGACAAAGCTCGGTGGCATCATGATGACGCCGGTCAAGGCCCTTCCCCTTGAAGCGAAGGAAAAGGATGTTGCGGAGTTCGTCTCAAAGTATAACCTGTTAGCCGTACCCGTGGTGGATGAAAACATGGCCATGCGCGGCATCGTGACCGTGGACGATGTGGTGGACTTCCTCCTGCCGCCGGCGTCGAGGAAGCGGAGGAGGCGGTAATCGCTCCTGTCACGCAGTCCCGCTTTACCGGTTTAGCCCCTGTACCTGATCAACCCAACGAAGAAAGCAGGAACGATGACTCGCTGGAAACGCTTCATACTGCTCTTGTCCGTTATCGGTCCCGGTATCATCACGGCGAATGTTGACAATGATGCCGGGGGAATCACGACCTACTCCATGGCCGGCGCGCATTTCGGCTATTCCCTCTTGTGGTCTCTTATTCCCATCACTATCGCGCTCATCGTCGTGCAGGAAATGTCGGCGAGGATGGGGGCCGTTACGGGCAAGGGCCTTGCCGAACTTATCCGGGAAAATTACGGGGTAAAAGTTACCTTCTGGCTTATGCTTTCCCTTTTCATCACCGACCTCGGCAATACCGCAGCCGAGTTCGCCGGGTGGGCGGCAAGCAACGAAATTTTCGGGCTCAGCAAGTACGTGTCGGTCCCGATCGGCGCTTTCATTGTATGGCTCCTTGTGGTGAAGGGGTCCTACCGGGTGGTCGAAAAGATTTTTTTGGTCATTTGCGTCGTCTACCTCGTCTATATACCGGCTGCAATCCTGGCAAAGCCTGACTGGACAGACGTCGCGCTGCAGACCATCAAACCATCCTTTCAGTTTAGTACTCCCTATGTCATGATGCTGATTGGCGTCGTCGGGACCACAATTGCTCCCTGGATGCAGTTCTACCTGCAGTCATCTATTGTTGAAAAGGGCATCCAGAAAGAGCAATATTGGGCATCAAGAATAGATGTGATCGTCGGGTGCTTCTTAACGGACATCGTAGCGTTATTTATCATCGTTGCTTGCGGCGCTACCCTTTTTAAAGCGGGCGTTCGGATCGATACTGCCGATGCTGCGGCCCGTTCGCTTGCGCCCCTCGCCGGCAGGTATGCCTCGCTGCTGTTCGCTGTCGGACTTGCAAATGCCTCGCTGTTCTCAGCTTCCATCCTGCCCCTCGCCACGGCATACTACATCTGTGAGGGTATGGGCTGGGAAGCGGGTGTGAGCAAGACGTTCAAGGACGCGCCCCAGTTCATGTGGCTCTATACCATCCTGATCGCCATCGGCTCATTAATCGTCCTCATTCCTAATTCTCCCCTCATCGCCATTATGTGGATATCACAGGTGATCAACGGCGTCATGCTGCCCTTCGTGCTCATCTTCATGCTCATGCTGATCAACAGTCAGGACTTAATGGAAAAGTACACCAACTCCAGGACGTTCAACATCATTGCCTGGGTAACGACTGTGGTTATGATTGCGCTGACATTGGTGTTTGTGGTTACGATGTTCTTGTGAGGCCAAGGGCAGGAGACCTATTGGGAGGGGCAGAACAAGGCCGACTTCCATTATCGGCGACGGCCGACGCCTTGCTGATCACACACAGAACAGATCTTGCACCGTGAACAAAGGGGGGACAGGGGTTGACAGATGCTTTGCCCGAAAGCAACGAGGATGCCGTTCAGGTCTTTCCAGTATCGTTTGGGCAGCATCTCTCGCAGGGCAAGTTCCGTGTTGTCGGGACTTTTCGTCGTCACCAGCCCCCAACGGTTTGTGATTCTGTGAACGTGGGTATCCACGCAGATGCCATATTTATTGAACCCTCGGGTCAATACGAGATTGGCGGTCTTTCTTCCGACTCCCTTTAAGGTTAACAGTCCTTCAAGGGTATCGGGAACCTGCGAGCTGTGTTGCCTGATGATCTCATTGCTGATATCCTTGATCGTTCCTGCCTTGACCCGGTAGAACCCGACGGGGTATATCGCCTTTTCGATGGTTTTGATGGAAAGCCGTGACAGGGCTTCAGGGGTTGAAGCCAGTTTGAAGAGCCGTTCTGACGCAGCTCCCGTTGTCTTGTCCTGCGTTCTGAGGCTTAGAATGCAGGATATCAGCACCCTAAAAGGGTCACGGTCCAGGGCTGCAAAAGCTTCGAGCCAGGGGAGTTGAAGGGTCCTTACCTGTTTCTTGAGTATCGGCCAGGCCTTGATAAATTCTTTGACGGTCATTACCCGAGCTCTCGTCAGTTCTTCTCGTACAGGATCGGGTCCTTTATTCCTGCCTCTCGGAACCCTTTCAGCCGTAATCCACAGCTTTCGCACCTTCCGCAGGCCTTTTCACTGTTCTGGTAACAGCTCCAGGTCATATGAAATGGAGCACCCAATTCCATGCCTTTCTTCACGATCTCTGACTTCTTCATATGGATCAGTGGCGTGATGATCTCTACCCGCGTTTCCGGTTTTGTCCCTAATTCAATGACCTTGTTGAAGGCCTGATAGAACGTTTCGCGGCAGTCAGGATAGCCTGAACTGTCTTCCTCCACTGCGCCGATAAATATCTTCGTGGCACCGATCACCTCAGCCCACGAGGTGGCAATGGAAAGAAGATGGGCGTTCCGGAAGGGGACATAGGTGGAAGGGATTGTGGATTTCGGACTTTGGATCGCCGATCGAGCGGAGTCTACGCAAGGAATAGGAACGCTCTCATCCGTAAGACTCGAGCCGCCGATGACCTTTAAATGCTCCAGACTGACCGTGAGGCGTTTCTCCGCCTTATAGAAATCGGCTATTTTGTTGAAAGCCAGAAGCTCGCGCGCCTCAGTCCTCTGGCCGTAATTCACGTGCAAGAACGCAGACCGGTATTTTTCATTGGCGATGGCGGCCGTGACGCAGCTGTCCATGCCGCCGCTGACGAGGACCACTGCCAGATCCTTCTTCATCGTTTCAGTTTACCAGCATCGGTCCGAAAATTCTACAGTTTTTTCCGTTCAGTTGATGACTAAGAAGTAAAAAAATGCCCCGATGGAGCAACCGTGATATTCCATCGGGGGATTGGGGGGGACATTGGGTCAGTGCGCTCCGTGAATGAGCATGGGCAAACACCGGGTGCAGACAACTTTTTCTTTGCCCTCATGGTAGCAGGGGAGGTACACTCTGGTCTTGTCATCGGCTCCGCAGACAAAACACTTTAGTTCTTTGTTCGGCACGTTATCCCTCCAGGGCGTTGATTTCGTCGACGATCTTGTTGGGGTCGAGATTATGCATCATCGAGCCGAATGAAATGGACTCCATGTTGATACCCGGGCAGGTGAAGCACCCGTTGCCGAAATATTTCTGTATCACTTCCTTGGCTCCCGGGCTCATCTTTATTACATCGCCGATGATTGAATCCTTCGTGATCTTCTTTTTCTCTGCGATCATAGTGACCTCCTTTGTCATTAGTTGATCATACTATATCAAAAATAATGCATCGCTGTTATGACCTACATCATACTCCCAAATCTGTGTTAAACTATGAGTTATATCATAGCGCAATTCAGCACATTAATCTATATTGTTATCCAAACATGAGACTACAGGAGGGATTTCGCAATGGACAAATTTGTAAAAGGATTCATCGTAATGAGTATCGTATATCTTGGTATCGCAGCAATTCTGGGAATCTACATGCTTAGCAATCAGAACGTGATGGCGTTGAAATTCGTGCATTCTCATCTGAATATGCTTGGCTGGGTATCGATGATGATCTACGGCGTCGGGTATCATATCCTGCCACGGTTCATGGGACGGCCATTGTACAGCAATAAGATAGGTGAGGCGCAGTTCTATCTTGCGAATATTTCTCTTGTCGTCATGCTGCTGTTCTATGCCTTGAATGTCTACAATCCGAGCACCCTGTACCGGCTGGTCACGGTAGCGTCGGGCGCGGTCCAGGCATTCGCCATATTCCTCTTCTTCTTTAACATGCTGATGACGCTGTTAACCAAGGTGGAACAGCATTAAGCCTGCGGCTCGTAGAAAAAATGGTACAACACAGAGCTGCGAGCTCAGAGCTGTTTTATCAGGATGAAAATGACATCAGCCCTTCACGGTCCTTGATGATGATTTTACCATTCGAATCCGTCAGGAGGCCCTGCTTTTTGAATTTGCTGAAGGTGCGTATCGAAGTTTCCACCGTGGTCCCTACCATGTCGGCTACATCTTGCTTGGTGAGGCGCATGTCGATGAGGAGGCCCTTGTCTGTTTCCACGCCGACCTTGTTTGACAGCTTGAGGAGCAGCGCTGCAATCCTCGCTTCTACGCGCTCGAGTGCGATGTTCTTGAGGGAATCATAGGAGCTCTTCATCCTGTCCCCGAGCTGGAGTGCGATGCAGTACATGAGGTTCGGGAACCGATCCACGAGACGCATGAGGTTCTTTCTCGATATCTTGATCACTTCACTGTCTTCCATGGCTACGGCATTCGCGGGGTAGGGGAAATTCCTCAATACGGCCACACCGCCGAAAATATCGTAGGGAGATATCACTTCAAGAATGATCTCCTTTCCTTCATGGGAGAGCTTGGTGACCTTGACCTTTCCCTTTACGACGATATAAAACCATTCCGGCTGTTCTCCTTCGGAGAAGATGGTCTCCTTCTTTTTGTACAATACGGCAGCATGATACGGCTCTAGTTCCTTGAGCTCGCCGTCGGACAGATTCTTGAAGAGGTCTATCTTTTTGAGGTTCTTCGGGGTCATAATCGGTCTCATCTCCTGTTCTTCTGGGGTAAGGGCCGCAACCGTTTCCAGTATATGTATTCCGAGGCCCCTCGCACGAGCAGGTCGGGAAGAGTTCCCACCCGCTTATAGCCAAGGCTCCGGTAAAACATCTGGCCACGCCGGTTAAACGAAGATACGCAGAGATAGACATGGGGGGACCTGCGCGCGATGACAGTTTCCGCAAAGGCAAGCAGCTTTTCTCCGACGCCGCGCCTGCGCATGACTGGGTCCACTGCCACGGCCCGGATATATCCTCCCCGTGCGAATACCGGCTCAGGGGTAAAAATGATGAACCCGACCGTTTCTCCGTCCTTGATGTACACGTAAGCCTGTTTCAAGGCGATATACTTTGAGAAGTCGATGCGTTCGCGCAGCGTTTTCCATGGTTCTGACATAGCGACGATTCCGGAGCATGTCTCGCTATGAGATCGCGTCATGGGAACAATCTCGGCGGCGATGCGTTTCAATTATATCCTTTCTGCTTCCTGTTTGATTTTTTGAAAAATTTCCCTGGCCTGCTGTTCGGTTTCTTCCCTCGTCCCCGTATTCTCGATGACATAATCGGCCAGCTTGCGCTTTTCGCTCAGGGGCATCTGGCTCCTGATTCGTGCCAAGACCTGTTCCCGGCTGAACCTGTCGCGATTCGTCAAACGTTCCATTTGCTGCTCCTGGGTGGCATAGACGACGATAACCCTGTCCATCTTTTTGTGGTAGCCGGATTCTATGAGAAGCGCGGCATCCAATATGATGATGGCATGAGGCGCTCTCGCGCAGAGGTGCTTTACGCGGGCATGATAGGCGGCGAATACTTTGGGATGGAGGCACTGATTGAGCCATGTCCGCTTCTCGGCATTATTGAACACAATCTCCCCGAGCTTTCTGCGATCGATGGTTTTATCGGGAAACACTATTCCCGGACCGAAGTATTCGACCACCTCTTCCCAAGCCTGCTGACCGGGCTCCAACAGTTCATGCACAATCTTGTCGGCGTCGATGACGTGTGCCCCAAGGTCCTGGAACACCCGTGCAACGAGACTTTTACCGCTTGCGATCCCGCCGGTGAGTCCAACGATAATCATGTATTCTCTTCTTCACCTGTGCAACCATGAGAACATCTTGGTAGTGCAATACTTGGATGCCAGGGTCTCTTTCAGGCTCTGGGGCGAATGAGCCCATACAATTTTTTAAATAGAAGGGACAGCATGTCCGTAGATTTCAGTATACCATTGTACAGGAATTTTGGGTAGTTCATGTTATCAGCAAGGAGCAGCCAGATAAGAAGCGCGGCGAACAGGATGTTGAACAGGTAGATGAGGGGGAATGAAAAGATCGCTCCGTGTTCCTTGATATCGTTCTGGTCTTCTTGAAGAAAAATGAGGGTCAAGAGGAGATGGAATGAGTATGTCATCCCTGACGCGAAGACGAACCATCCCGCGGCCGCACGAACGCCGGCAACGACGGCAAGCCAGTACATGATGAGCGCAGCGAATGTGTAAAGAGGGAAAAAGTAAGGGGCGAGGGTAATGACGAAATTTGATTTGGTGATGGTCACGCGGCCGCCGCGGTGGCTTGCCTGGATCGATTTTACCTTTCCGCCGAAAAGCACCGTGAAGAATGCGTGAGTCAGTTCGTGCCCGATGACGTAAGTAAGGATCGGTTTTTTGAAAAGGACGTGCGCGGTCAGGTACGTGAGGCCTCCAGCGATGAAGTAATAGGGCACGTCACGCTTGTACGTTATGCTGAAGAGAGTTGCCCCGAACTGCCAGGTAAAGCCTATGCAGAAGGGGACGAGAACGATCCCGAGGATTATCTTGAATGTTTTGTTCAACATGGATTAAGGCAAACGTGCGTGTGTGCATCTGAGGTAAATCATGATGCGGAGTCTCTAGAATGAGCATATTCCCGCGTCAAGAGCTACTCCACGCACATGATCACAGCATGGCCGGCTGGCAAAGGGCCGGCACTCGTCAAATGGTCCTTTGCATCCGGAACAGTATATATGCCGACGCCACCGCAAAAAAGACGTTGGCAAGCCAGGCGGATTCCAGGGGAGGGAGAGCGCCCGAGCGTCCGAGCGCGGTGCCGATGCTCACGAGGCCGTAATAGATGAATGCAATGAATACTGCAATAGCAATGCCTTTGCTGGCACCGCCGCTTCGCACCCGCTGGACGGAGAGCGGGGTGGCGATCATCACCATGAGAAGGCTCGCGAGCGGAAATGCGAGCTTGTTGTACAGATCAACTTCATAGCGCACTGCCTTATAGCCGTGTACTTTTAATCTCTTTACATAATCCCACAGCTCTCTGAAATTCATCTCCTCAGAGCTCTTCGCGATCGTCCCGAGGTCGTCGGGACTTTCGACGATATTGAACGGCTCGTCGTCTGCCGACTGCGCAACTACGGTATCCGTTCCCAGGATGTATTTCATGCTTTGCTTGAGCCTCCATGCCCCGTTCTCCCACCGGAGGCTCTGCGCTCTGATCCGTTCACGAACCGAATAGTCAGGATTCAGCATATAGATGTTCACCCCGATCATTTCGGAACGATCGGGAGAAATAAGATCGATGTTAGCAATACTGTTTTCCGGACCGCGGAGCCAGAGCTTCCGCTGCTGAAAGACGACCCGCTGCTGCTTTTTTTCAATTTGAATGCTTTTAATGTAATTGGCACGGGCTGTATAGACCGGCATGATGTACTCATTGTTGATGAACCCGAAGGCAGAGATGAGGATTCCTCCCAAAAGCACCGGGGCAATGACTGCGCCGATGCTTACCCCTCCTGCGCGCATGGCGATGATCTCGTTGTGTCGCGAAAGATTGCCGAGCGACAGGAGCGTCGCAATGAGCGCCGCGATCGGGAGGGACGATGATGCCATTGCAGGCAGGCTGTACAAGGAATATGAGGCGATCTGGATCATGGTCGCTTTGTATTTGATGAAGCTATCGGCTCGCTGAAGAAAGTCCACGCAGAGATACACGGCAAGGATCCCGATGATAACCATGAGAAAGACGCGTAAGAATTCGCCGAATATGTGTCTGTTCAATATTGACATGATAGTAATTGAGCTTCTGACTCAGAATGTCTTCTTTCGCCCCGTTTTCAGACGGGAATAGAGATCTCCTAGAGCGGCAAATATCCTCAGATCCTTTTCCTGGCCCCTTTTGATCATGAACAGTACGGCCAGGATGAGCATAAGGAAGTTCGGAATCCAATAGGCAAGGACAGGAGAAAGTTTTCCCGTTTCCGACAGGTTCATTCCCGTTGCAAGGACAATGTAATATACCAGAAAGACCAGGAGTGCAATGGCGATGCCTGCGGATTTTCCTGACCGGGTCCTCCGTATGCCGAGCGGCGCACCGATCAGTCCGAAGATGAGGCACGCGAACGGGATCGAGAGCCGTTTGTGGAGCTCATTCTCGATAGCGAGGGTGGCTCCTCCTTCGGCTGCAGTGCGCCTGAGTATCCTGAAAAGCTCGAAACTGCCGATCTCCTCAAAATCTCTTTCGGAAGAGCCCTGACGGATAAGGGCATGGCTGATGTCAAGGTAGAGATTGCCCGACTCAAAGGACATGGTCGAATAAGATTTTTCATCACGCGGAAGGGTGTATATGGACCCCTGATGCATCTCGAGGGTGACGTTCAGTGACTGCGGATCCGCGATGAGCTTCCCTCGGCGCGCCACGATTGCATACGGGTCCTTCGCAGAACGTTCGTCTGAAATGAAGATTCCCTCCATATTATCGATGGATTCCATCTTGTCCACGTAGATTACCATGCCGTCGAATGTGCTGGTGAAGACGCCTGGCTCAATGCCGATCAGTGCCCTTGATTTTACTAGCTCAAACAGATGTACCTTGAGGGCGTGGTTGGCCGCGGGTGCGACAACGAACGATATAGTCGATGTGACGAGAAAAGATACCAGGGCGAACAGCATAACGGGACGGGTCATGCTGTAGAGACTGATGCGGGACGCCTTCATGGCAGTCACTTCCGAGTCTGAGCTGAGCCGGCTGAACGCGGTGAGCGTCGCCACGAGGAATGACATGGGGATGGTGATGACCAGAAAGTTGGGCATGATATAGGCAAAAATCTTGACGATCTCAGACACCGGTGTCCCTTTCGAAACGACGAGCTCGGCAAGTCTGAACATCCTCTGCAGGAATAAAACGAGGATGAGGGCGGCCATGCTGAGAAAGAACGGCGCCAGGATCTCGCGGAAGATATACCGGTCCATAATCCGAATCTTGAGCATGGCTATTTCCTGATCTCCTCGAGGATGTCGTTCTCAATCCTGTTCAGCTGGAAATAGTCTTTCTCGAGCTCTTCGACGTAGAACCGGTCGAGACCGCTGTTCACGAGGAAGTCTTCACGGACGTTGTTGTCCCTGGATACGATGATGTGCGGAAGAAGATTGTTCAAATAGAATGACTCTTTCCTGATGTCGAGGATGATCTCCTCGAACACGATGTGCGGGATGGGGCCCTGTACGATTCCCCGTGACTGGATCTCACGGTTGAGGTCCTGGATGAATATCTCCTGGTCCTCTTTTGAATTCATCTCGGCGTAGATACTTTTGAAACGATCCTTGATATATCGATGGATCGTGGTGTACAGCTTATCCTCTTTGTTGATTTTGGTGAGCGACGATGCGAGTTGCCGATAGGTAGTATCGCCGGACTTGATCTGCATGAGTCCGTGGTAGAGCGTATCAACCTTTTTCCGGCCGTAACGCGTCAGGTAGCGGTTCTCCTTCAGGCTGTCAATAAAGAGTTCGCGGAAAAGGTCAGGATTGATCTTATCGAACACTTCCTTGTTGCCAAAGAGGCTCCTGATATTATCCACGTTCAAGGTCGAGTTCTCCATGAACGCGAGATTGTTGATCATAGTGGCAGCGCTGTCGTAGCGGTCGAAGTAGGTAAGGATGGAACTCATGGCCTCGAGCGCACTCATATCATTCGTGTCCCTGGCGTGTTCATCGCACGTTCGGACCGTGTCGAGCAACAGGCTCTCGAAAGCAGGGTCGCGGTGGGTGGTGGATTTCTGCTTTGCCCTCAAGAGCTTGATGAGGTCTTCGTATGAGACATGCCCCTTGATCTTGTCGGTTGTGAAGAAAAGGCCTTCGAAGATGGCGCGGGTGTCCCTGATGTAATCCGGTTCTTCCACCTCGACTATGTGCATGCCCTTAAGGAGGAGTTCATCAAGGGTATCAAACAGGTTGTGAGGTATGTTGAGCCGCAGACTTAAGGTCCTGAGCCGCGAGAGCTTGGCGAGCTCTGACGGGTTTACCTCGTTTTTTTCCGATACCCCGATAAGGATGTCCTTATATTCATCGACGATTTTTTTGTTCTCGGGAAGTTTGTACATTCCGTCTATCTTGATGCGCTCCTGCTGATAGGGAATTATGTTATATTTTTTCGCAAGGTTGTCAAGAATGGCATATCCTTGGGAGGTGAGCGTTTTCTTTCCGGAATAGATCTTGTTGAACGTTATGTAGTATTCCTCGTTGTGCCTGTTCAACAGCCGGAACAGGAATATGAGGGCCCGGGGGTCTCCCAGTGCCCCGAAGATCTCGCGGCAAAGCTTTGTGTCGTCGTTTTCACCCACCGTAGTGCTTCGCTTGACCTGTTTGCCGATGCTGCGCAGGATCTTGCGCTGCATATCCCTGATCTCAGACTTTTGGGTGCTGTGGACGAAAAAATAGTAGTTTGAAACGGCATTCCCGGTGAGGAAAACCTGGTCGAAGGACTCTTCGGCAGCGGTATTGTTGGTGAAAGTAATATTGTCGGTGCTGTCGTAATAGGCTCCATACATGACCAATCGGTTGGAAACATCTTTTCGCAACAGGTCCTTCAGCGGCAGATCCACGCCGAACATGTATTCGCAAAGGCTGCCGCCGCACCCCTGGTACCGTATCCCATGGGGCAGGATGATGAACTCGTTGCCTCCCGAAAAGAACCGGTCACCGTTCGGAAGTGACTCATAAAAATACCTGTTGCCCAGGTCGGTGCCGGTGATAGTTACGAAATAGTCCAGTTTTTCGTTCGCTTTACCCTGGAATTTTATTTCACGGATCATAACGGTATCATTATATCAGACTGCCTTGATTTTTCAAAATAAAAAGTGTCCGGCACGCTTTGCCTTGTAAAATGGCTTGCTCTGTCACAAGGAAAAAGGTATAATCTTTTTCACCTGTGCGACGAAGCGAGTACCGCGAGCACTGCCTGAGCACAATTCGAGAGGGAGACGGCGATAGATCCGTAACCGGGGACAGGGACAGTGACTTCTGTTGCGAAAAAAAAGGTAGCGGTGGTCATCCTAATTGCTGCTATCGGACTGTTTCTTCTTTTTCTTTTCGCAAAAGAAGGATCGCGAGGCACAAAGATAATCCATGAGGGTGACCGGGCGCCTGAATTCCGCCTTCAGGCCCTGGACGGAAGCACGGTGAGCCTCGCGGATTTCAGGGGAAAAGTCGTGATGGTGCATTTCTGGGCTACGTGGTGTCCGCCCTGTGTAGAGGAAATGCCGATGCTCGAACAACTCTACCGGTCACTCGGATCCACGGATTTTAAAATCCTTGCGGTAAGCGTGGATGAGGGCGGGGCGGGCGCAGTCGCTGAGTTCATGCAGAGAAACGGGCTGAGTCTTCCTGCTCTGCTGGATCCCGGGAAATCGGTTGCAGGGCTTTACGGCACATTCAAGTTTCCCGAGACCTATATCCTTGACCGGCGGGGTGTCGTCAAGTACAAGGCGATCGGCCCGAGAAACTGGACAGCGCCTGCAAATATGAGTGCCATCCGTGAATTGATCGAAGCCAGATAAATATGTAAAGCCGACTTCGCCTTAGGGTCGGAGGATCGCGCCGGGGCGCTGGCCCCAGAGCTTCATGAGGAGTCACAAGACATGTCTGATGGAATGATTACTGCCATAATCCTCGTCATTGTCGTGTTTGCCGTTATCCGCTTCAACAAAGGCATGGGTTGGGGCTGAGGCGAGGACCGCGGTCCCTTCTGTAGAGGGGATAAGCACCAGAAGCACACGCATGAGGATAAAAAATAGTACTTGCCCATGAAAAAGGTTATTTTAGCAGGGCTCGGCATCTTCGTGCTCTGTGCCATCATACTCTCCGTCTGGGTTGCCCAGGTCCTTTCCCATCTTCCCGACGTATCAGTCCTGAAACACTATCGACCGGCCGTTGCAACTGAGGTTCTGGACAAGGACGGCAACGTCGTGACAGAATACTATGACCGGAAGTTCCGGATCTGGGTCCCGATCTCCTCGCTTCCCGATATCGTTATTCATGCCGTGGTGACCGCTGAAGACGACACTTTCTTCGAGCACCAGGGCGTCAACTACAAGGCGACATGGGACGCGCTCGTCCACGATTGGCATAAAAAAAGGTTTGCTCGCGGGGGGAGCACCATCACCCAGCAGATGATCAAGAACGTATTGCTCTCGAAGGAAAAGACCATCAGCCGCAAGCTGAGGGAATATGTCCTTGCCCGACAGGCGGAAGATCTGCTCACCAAGCGCAGGATTCTTGAAATTTACCTGAACGAAGTGGAGTGGGGTGACGATATCTACGGTATCGAGGCGGCGAGCCGATACTATCTGGACAAGCATGCTTCCGAACTTACGGCAGGAGAGGCTGCGCTTCTTGCGGGAATGCTTCCAAACCCGCACTATTACGACCCGTTCAAGAGGCCAGAGAAGGCAAAAGACCGGCAGGATCGGGTGCTGACGAATATGCTCCAGGCGAAACTGATTACCTTGGATGAATATGACGCTGCGGTCAAGTTTCTACCGCCTCTCCGGCAGGAAGGTTCGAACAGATTTGACTTCTCAGGGCTGAAGGCAGAGAGCACAAGGCCAAATTATCAGCAGGCACTGGAACAGATTCTGCTTAGGCTATTCGGGGACCCGGGCTTATACCGCGGCGGCTGGACCATTAAGACGAGCCTGGATAAAAAAATGCAGGACGACCTGAACCGGTTGGAAGATGCGCTGCCGGATATGGATGATCATGTATACGAACAGCTCACGATTGTCAAAGAGAACAATCAGATCCGGGCGATCGTTTGCACTCCGGGGAAGGAGTCAGTGATCCGTGACCATATTGGATCCACCGGTTTCTTCTCCGCTGGATATGATGTGAGCACTGCTTCTCCGGATTCGATCACGCGTGATCAAATCATTCTTCCGACATCACCGCCCGGAAATCCGGTTCCGCATTAAAATCGATAATCTGTCACACAGGAACCGGAAGTCGTTCTTTTCCCGCCTCGTTTCGCGTTTTATTCTCCCGAATGTAGTTACGCCATGGCCGGCTCGCGGAGCTTTACCGAAACCACTCTGGAGCATCCAGGTTCTTCCATGGTGATGCCGTAGAGCACATCGGCCATTTCCATGGTCCGTTTGTTGTGCGTAATGACGATGAACTGAGAATGGGCGCTCATCTCACGGATGAGGCGGGTGAAGCGCGTTACGTTCGCTTCATCAAGCGGCGCGTCAACCTCATCGAGCATGCAGAAGGGGCTCGGTTTGACCAAGAAGGCCGCGAAGAGCAGGGCAATTGCGGTAAGCGCTCGCTCGCCGCCCGACAAGAGCGAGATGCTCTGGAACTTTTTCCCTCTCGGCTGGGCGATTATCTCGATGCCCGATTCGAGGATGTTAGATTCGTCAAGGAGCACGAGCTCGGCCCTGCCGCCTTCAAACAGGAGGGAAAACACCTCTTTGAACTTTTCCTGAATATCATTGAAGGCCTCGCTGAAGAGCTCCTTGGTCTCGCCGTCGAGCTTGGCAATGGTAGCTTTGAGGTTGTTGATTGACTCATTGATGTCGTTCTGCTGCCCGCTCAGGAGGTCGTACCGTTCCTTGAGCTCGTTGTATTCCTGGAGCGCATCGATATTGATTGGCCCCATCTGGTCGATCTTCTCGCGCAATTCGTCGAGCCGGGATTTCGCTTCATCCAGGTTGATCTCGAACTGGGCGAGCTCTTGGACCACGGTCTCGAGCTCGGCGTGGTAGGTGCTCCATATCCTGTCTTTCAGATGTTCGATCTTCATGCGGAGCTCGGTGCGTTTGACTTCAAAGGAAGACAGCCGCTTCTGGACTGCTTCGATGTCGTGCCTGACCTGACGGGCCTGCTCCTCCGTCGCATGGAGCGCCTGGGTCTTTTCCGTATGCGCCTCCTGCTTCGCAACGACGACCTGGCGTTCCGCTTCAAGTATCTCGATGTCCTGCTTGATCTCGGCTTCGGCCCCGGCGATGGATGCTTCCAGTTCTGTCAGTTTTACCGCAATGTCCGCGATCTCGGCCTCGCGCCTGGAAAGCCGTTCGGCAAGTTCCGCTTCGGTCTTTAAGAGCGTTGCAAGATTCGTGGATGCTGCTGACTGCTTTTCCTGGAGCGCGGCGATTTCCATCCTGATCTCGGTGATCGCCGCGCGAGCGCTCTCGAGTTCATCTTTTTTGAGGGAGAGCTCGACCTGGAGCGATTCGACGCTTGCCAGGGCGTTCGTATGGCCTGCCTCGAGGCCCCGAAGCACCTCGGTCGCTTTGCCGATGTTTGCATCCAGCTCGAGTCTCAATGATG
>DATJZV010000072.1:0-6234 GCA_035498715.1 Nitrospirota bacterium | reverse complement strand
ATGAAGGATTTCAAGTCCGAACAAACCCCTACCGATATCACCTGCGAGAAATGCGGCAAGCCGATGGTAATCAAGTGGGGCCGGAATGGCCAGTTCCTCGCTTGCAGCGGCTATCCAGACTGCAAGAACACGAAACCCTTCATACGCAAGGAGAACGGCGAGGTTGAGGCCGCGCCCGAGGAGACCACGGACGAAAAATGTCCCAAGTGCGGATCACCCATGGTCATTAAACGGGGAAGGTTCGGAAAGTTCCTCGCCTGCTCGCGCTATCCCGAGTGCAACCATACCCAGGGGATGTCAACGGGCGTGACCTGTCCCGAGGACGGTGGTAAGATCGTCGAACGGCGTTCTCGCTTCGGCAAGGTGTTCTACTCCTGCTCAAATTATCCCGCGTGCAAATTCGCTATCTGGTACAAACCAGTGTCGAGGCCCTGCCCCCAGTGCGGCGCGCCGTTCCTCGTGGAAAAATATTCCAAGAAGACCGGCCCCTACATCGCATGCCTGAAGAAGGAGTGCGGATATAAGGAAGAGCCGAAGGCAGAGGCTGCTATGCAGGGCGCGGAGAGCAAAGAACAAGCTATGACAGGAAGCGATACATAGCTTCATGATGCCCCATGCCCTATTTCCCTAGCCCTATCTCCCTTGCAAAATCCTCCCTGATACGTTAAAGTATCTTTATGCAGAAGCACCTCTTCGACTTTCTCAATCACCTTAGGACTGAAAGAAACGTTTCTCAACACACTGAGCGGAGCTACCTTGCCGACCTTGAGCAGTTCTACGGCTTCCTCGGAGAAACCGATCTTTCTGACGTTGACCATCAAGCCCTGCGACAGTTCATCGCTCACCTCATGAAGCTTAAGATGAGAAAATCATCCATTGCCAGAAAGCTCTCGGCTATCAGGACGTATTTCAAGTACCTGAACCGCGAAGGCATTCTCGCAAACAACCCGGCAAGGCTCGTTATGACACCGCGCCGGGAAAAGCGCCTCCCCGCGGTATTGACTGCGGACGATGCACAACGGCTCATGGAAGCGCCGGGGAAAAAAGGTCTGGAGGGCCGCGATGCGGAGCTGAGGGACCGTGCTGTGCTCGAAACCCTCTACTCCACCGGTATCCGGGCAAGCGAGCTTACCGGCATGAACCGCGAGGACATCGACCGTCACGATCAGCTCATCCGCATCAGAGGCAAAGGGAGGAAAGAGCGGGTCGTAGCGGTGGGACGCAAAGCACTCGACGCCATCGATGCGTATCTTGACCGGAAGCCCGCAAGCGACGAAGCGACGGCTGTCTTTACCGGGCCGTCAGGAAAACGCTTGACAGCGCGCACGGTTCAGCGTATTTTAGAAAATTACAGAAAACAATTGGGGCTGCAGCAGAAAGCGAGTCCGCACACGCTCCGACACAGCTTTGCAACGCACATGCTTGAATCCGGCGCCGACCTCCGCGCGATCCAGGAACTCCTGGGTCATGCGAGTCTTTCGACCACGCAGCGGTATACTCACCTCAATCTTGACTCATTGATGGAAGTATACGACAAGGCGCACCCGAAGGCGAGAAAGAAGCGGATGTGAGTTGCGCTACCGGATGCGAAGCAAAGTAGATCATGAGTCAGGCACCGGGTAATTGCATCGATGTCTGAAATTAGTTGGAGGGACCATGAGTGAAATACCCCCCGCGCATGCGACAACGATCCTGGCGGTACGGCGCAACGGGAAAACCGCGATAGCCGGCGACGGACAGGTAACGGTCGGCGCTACGGTCATGAAGCACAACGCGAAAAAAGTGCGCAAGATGTATAACGACAAAATTCTTGCAGGGTTTGCCGGAGCCACCGCAGACGCCTTCACGCTCTTCGAGAAATTCGAAGCCAAGCTTGAGCAGTACCACGGCAATCTCACGCGCGCCGCCGTCGAACTTGCCAAGGACTGGCGGACTGACAAGGTCCTTCGCAGGCTCGAGGCGCTCATGATCGTGAGCGATGCCGAACGCTCGTTCATACTGTCTGGGAACGGCGACGTGATCGAGCCCGAAAACGGGATTGCTGCCATCGGCTCAGGCGGCCCCTACGCCCTAGCGGCTGCCAGGGCGCTCATGGAGCACACCGCGCTGGACGCGCGAATGGTAGCAGAAGAAGCCATGAAGATCGCGGCCAAGATATGCATCTATACGAATAACGAAATTTCAATAGAAGAATTGTAAGAACGGGGCCAGGAAACGGGGACGAGGTCATGATTTCCTGGACCCGGACCCCGAACACCTGACCTTGACTTCCCGGAGGTTTTTTTGAAAGACACCCTGACACCACGGCAGATCGTCGAAGAGCTTGACAAGTACGTCATCGGCCAAAACAACGCCAAGCGGGCCGTCGCCATCGCCCTCCGTAACCGCTGGCGGCGGCAGAGACTGTCCGAGGAACTCCGCGACGAGGTCATGCCCAAGAACATCATCATGATCGGTCCCACCGGTGTGGGCAAGACCGAGATCGCCCGGAGGCTCGCAAAGCTCGTCCAGGCCCCGTTCCTTAAGATCGAGGCATCCAAATTCACCGAGGTCGGCTACGTCGGGCGTGACGTGGACTCCATCATTCGCGACCTCACGGAGATCGGCATCAACATGGTAAAGAACGAGATGTCCGAGCAGGTTCAGGAAAAGGCCGCTGCACTGGCGGAGGAGCGATTGCTCGACCTGCTCCTGCCGCCGATCAGGACCTCGCCGGGTTTCGACCAGCCTTCCGCCGAACAGCAGGAGCACCACAAGAACACGCGCGAAAAGCTCCGGCAGCAGTTCCGTGAGGGCAAGCTCGATGATAGGATGGTGGAGATCGAACAGAAAGAAAAGGTCATGCCCTTCGGCATCATCTCAAACGTCGGAATGGAAGAGATCGAGATGAACCTGAAGGAAATGCTCGGCGGGCTGTTGCCCGAGAAAACGAAACGGCGCAAGGCCAAGGTACCGGATGCTCTCCGGATGCTGGTCCAGGAAGAGGCGACAAAGCTCATTGACATGGACAAGGTGATCAAGGAAGCGCTCCATCGCGTGGAGCAGTCGGGCATCGTCTTCCTCGACGAAATAGACAAGATCGCGGGACGCGAAACTCATGGCCCCGACGTTTCTCGCGAGGGCGTGCAGCGAGACCTTCTTCCGATCGTGGAAGGTTCGACGGTCACGACCAAGTACGGGCCGGTCAAGACCGACCACATTCTGTTCATCGCCGCAGGCGCCTTCCATGTTTCCAAACCGTCGGACCTGATTCCCGAGCTCCAGGGCAGGTTCCCCATCAGGGTCGAGCTCGATTCCCTCGGCAAGGTCGAGTTCATCCGCATCCTGACCGAGCCGCAGAACGCCCTCATCAAACAGCAGGTTGCGCTCCTGGCCACGGAAGGGATATCCCTCGCCTTTTCCCGGGACTCGATCGAGGAGATCGCCGACATTGCGGCACAGGTGAACGAACGCACCGAGAATATCGGCGCGCGCAGGCTCTATACCATCATGGAGCGTCTGCTCGACGAGATATCCTTTGACGCTCCGGAGAAGAAAGGATCAACGTTCGCGATCGATGCCACCCATGTGCGTGAACGTCTTGCGGACGTCGTCAAGAGCGAAGACCTGAGCAGGTATATCTTATAGGTTTTGCCAGAGAAGTCACGGAGAACACAGAGCAATTTTCTGTCCCCTGAGTATTCTATGGACACTACCTTTTGACGATTTTATGGAAAAATTGATCGAAAAAGCAAAGACCCTGATAGAAGCCATGCCCTATATACAGACCTTCCGGGGCAAGACCTTCGTGATCAAGTACGGCGGGAATGCCATGATCGATGAGGGTCTGAAGGTGGGCTTCGCCCAGGACGTGGTCCTCTTGCGCTACATCGGTATCAACCCGGTGATCGTGCACGGTGGCGGTCCTCAGATCGGCAAGACCATGGAGCGAATGGGCAAGAAACCGACCTTCGTCTCGGGCCAGCGCGTGACCGACGAGGAGACCATGGACATCGTGGAGATGGTACTCGGCGGCAAGGTGAACAAGGAGATCGTGAACCTCATTAACCGAACGGGTGGCAAGGCCGTGGGCCTCACCGGCAAGGACGGCGGTCTGATCCAGGCGAAGAAGCTGAAGATGACGAAGAAAGCCGAAAACACGGGCGAGACCGAAATCATCGATATCGGTCTTGTCGGCGAAGTGACCGAGGTCCGTCCCGGCGCGCTGGTGGCCCTGGAAGTAGGCGGTTTCATCCCCGTTATCGCGCCTGTCGGTGTTGGTGAGAACGGAGAGACCTACAACATCAATGCGGATCTGGTGGCGGGCGCCGTGGCAGGCGCATTGAAGGCAGAAAAGCTCATCCTGCTCACAGACCAGGCAGGAATTCTGGACAAAGGCAAAAAACTGATTCCGACGCTGAACAAGCAGAACGTAGAGATGCTAATCAATTCCGGCATCATCGCTGGCGGCATGCTGCCCAAGACCAGATCCTCTTTCGAAGCCCTTGATGCGGGTTGCGCCAAGGTCCATATCATCGACGGCCGCGTCCCCCACGCTCTCTTGCTTGAGATATTTACCAAAGAAGGAATCGGGACCGAGATCACGCTCTAAATCAATATTGCAGCTTGGTTAAGATAAAAAAGAGAGGATGAATACCTTCATCCTCTCTTTTTTTATTGAGCATCTCCATTTCTGCTTCATGATGCCTAATGGCATTGGGCGCAACTGGGGCCGCTCAAAAAAACGCCTTCGAGTTTCGCCCCATGACACACAGCATTTGCGCAGGAACTCGATCCTACTGATGCTACATAACTCTTATGCAGCGTAATGTCCGCATCCCATGCCGTTGGATGGATCGAATTTACACCTCCCAGGTGGCAACTGGTGCAGGACGGACCGCTGCCTGCAACACCTGCCAGCGTTTGCCCATGACAGTTTGCATTCGAGCATGAGGAGGTCCCATTGGCATTGGCATAGAGCGAATGCTTAAAATAGGCGAGATCGCCCCAGTCCTGTGGATGCACGGAACCGGAGTCGCCAAGGTGACAGCTCGTGCATGATGGCCCGCTCCCCGCAACACCGCTCAATGCTGTCCCATGACAGTTTGCATTTGCGCAGGACGTGTTACCGTTGGCTCCAACATAGGCCGCGTGCGCGGTACCCGTGATTTGACTCCATTCCTGGGGATGCACGGAATCAACTCCGCCCAGATGGCACCCGGTACAGGATACTTTCGAAATCCCACCCGCGAAATCGATTCCATGACATTCTGTGCAGGAATTCTCATCCGCCTGTGCTGCCGTCATATGACCTGCCGGTAGCCAGTCTGCGGCGTGTTTCTGGCCGTTCGCATTGAACTGAGATTGAGCGTTCGGATTACTACAGCCAGCCGTCAACAGCAGGCTCATGAGGAGGAGCAGGAGTGGTATGGCTTTATTCACTTGTGACATTCGCTGCACCTCCCATTGTTCTGACGGCCATGGCAGGGGAAGCACGACGCCGGGTTGATGCTTCCGTCGATTTTGTGCTGGTTCAGATAATCGCCCCGGTGAGGCATCGCAAGCTGGGGAGAATCCTTGTACTTGTCGCTCGGCTTCAATTCCTCCTTGTGTGCATGACAATCCGAGCAGAAGGACTCTTTGTGACACACATCGCAAGCCTGCTTATTGGCATTAGCTGAAAACCTGTGTCGTGTGTAGAAGTCCTCCGTATGATCGAGCGCTGCTCGCCAGTCGGTATGGCATTCACTGCAGATGGGCATGCCCTCGACCTCGGTCGGGTGCTTTAGTACCATGCTCTGGGTATGGGCGCACGCAAACAGGGCCAGTGTAAGCAGGAGCAGCAGCAACAGCATTGTTATTTTCACTGTTTTATTTTCCATACTATGCCCCCTTCCCTGTGCCAGACCCGATATCAAAGTGGTAAATCGCCTTCAGGAATAGACGAACGTCTTTGTTGAAATCCGGGTTCTTCTGGTACTCGATGTCGGCTCCCAATTTCCAGCGCTCGGTCAGACCGTACTGTCCTGCAATCGATGCGGAATATGCGTTGCTCACGCCGTTGATGGGGTTGTCGTAATCCACATCCAGAAGGTCGACGGCAAGATCGATTTTGTCGATCTTTTTGTAACCGTAGATCCGGTACTCCGTATACTTCAGGCTGTCGGATTCGCCATCCATCCGACGAAGCGAGAGGCCAGCCCCGCCTTGCGCAGCAACCGTATATCGGATATTTCCTCCATACGATTTGGCGCT
>DATJZV010000071.1:0-9438 GCA_035498715.1 Nitrospirota bacterium | reverse complement strand
AACGCGAGCTGCGCCAAAAGGCGGCGATCAACGAATTTTGCCATGCGGTAAGAGTATCATCGATAAAAAAGAGTGTCAATACGGTTGCTTGAACAGGTCGGGGCAACAGAAGAAGAATGTTTTTGAAATGTCTATTATTGCGGAGGAAATAAAAAGCCGGTCGAAAGCAGGATTCAAACCTGCTTTCGACCGGTTCCTGTGCTTCTCCTCGTGAAAGGAAATTTTATTAATACATCCCACCCATGCCACCCATGCCACCGGGCATTGCGGGCATTTCAGGCTTCTCCTCCGGCAGGTCGGTAATCATCACCTCGGTTGTGAGCATCAGGCCAGCCACGCTCGCCGCGTTCTGGAGCGCAGAGCGGGTCACCTTGGTCGGGTCTATTATCCCGGCCTGGAGCATGTCTACATACTCTTCTTTCTGGGCATCGAAGCCGAAGTTCTGCTTGTCCGACGATTTTACCTTGTCCACGACCACAGATGATTCAAGGCCGGCATTGTTCACAATCTGCCGGATCGGCTCTTCGAGCGCTTTCTTCACGATACTGGCACCGATGGCCTCATCGCCTGAGAGTTTGATCTTATCAAGCACCGGGGCGCAGCGGAGCAGAGCAACACCACCGCCGGGGACGATGCCCTCTTCCATGGCCGCGCGAGTTGCATGAAGCGCGTCCTCAACACGGGCCTTCTTCTCCTTCATCTCGGTCTCGGTCGCCGCGCCAACGTTGATTACTGCCACGCCCCCAACAATCTTCGCAAGCCGCTCCTGGAGCTTCTCGCGGTCGTAGTCCGAAGTGGTTTCGGCGATCTGCGCCTTGATCTGCTTCACGCGGCCTTGGATCGCATCTGTCTTGCCCGCCCCTTCTACAATGGTGGTGTTATCTTTATCCACCGTGATCTTCTTGGCCCTGCCGAGGTCAGTAATCTTCACGTTCTCAAGCTTAAGGCCGATATCCTCGGAGATCACCTGCCCACCGGTCAAGGTTGATATATCCTCGAGCATGGCCTTGCGGCGGTCGCCGAATCCCGGCGCCTTTACGGCACAGACCTGCAGAGTGCCGCGGAGCTTGTTCACAACGAGCGTTGCCAAGGCCTCGCCCTCGACATCCTCTGCAAGAATCAGAAGCGCCTTGCCCATCTTTGCGGTCTGCTCGAGGATTGGAAGCAGGTCCTTCATGGTCGAAATCTTTTTCTCGGAAAGAAGAATGAATGCGTCCTCCAGGACCGCCTCCATTTTCTCGGCGTTCGTCACGAAGTAGGGGGAAATGTAGCCGCGGTCGAACTGCATGCCCTCGACGACGTCAAGGCTCGTGGACATGCTCTTGGCCTCTTCCACGGTGATAACGCCATCCTTGCCGACCTTGTCGACGGCCTCGGCGATAAGGTCACCGATCGTCGGGTCGCTGTTCGCGGAAATGCTGCCGACCTGGGAGATTTCCTTCTTATCGAGAACGGGTTTGGATATCTTCTTGAGATTACCCATGATCGCCTCGACGGCCTTGTCGATGCCGCGCTTTACATCCATGGGGTTTGCGCCGGCAGTGACGTTCTTCATGCCTTCGCGGTAGATCGCCTGCGCCAGCACCGTCGCCGTGGTCGTGCCGTCACCTGCGACATCCGAGGTCTTACTCGCCACTTCGCGCACGAGTTGGGCGCCCATGTTCTCGTAGTGATCCTTGAGTTCGATCTCCTTTGCCACCGTCACGCCGTCCTTGGTGATGGTCGGCGCGCCGAACTTCTTGTCGATCATCACGTTGCGGCCTTTGGGCCCCAGCGTGGCTTTCACGGCATCCGTCAGGACGTTCACTCCCTTCAGGATGCTCGCCCTCGCATCTTGATTAAACATAAGCTGTTTTGCCATATTATTTCCTCCTCAGGAATTCATTCTCTTATTGATAGCGGGAACTCAGTGCGTGAGATGCCTAGCTCAGGATCCCCAAAACGTCTTCTTCCTTAACAATCAGGTACTCGACATTGTCAATACTGATCTTTGAGCCGGAGTAGCGATCGAATAGAATCTTATCGCCAACTTTGAGCTGTTTCACCTCTTCACCCACCGCCTCGACCTTGCCGCTCTGTGGCTTCTCCTTCGCACTATCCGGAATATATAACCCTCCGGCAGTTTTCTCCAACTCTTCCGTATAGCTTACAAACACCCTGTCCTTCAACGGCTTGAATTTGACACCCATACGCTTAACTCCTTTCATGAAGTAATGATTTTAATTATATCAAATATTAGCACTCATCTGAAGCGAGTGCTAATATATTTCTCGAATGAAAAAATAGCAAACCAGAATAAAGGCTTATTTTGACTGAATAAAGCTATTTTACCTAGAATTAACCAGAATTCTTAGAATATCTGATTATTTCTTCGAATATATATAAAAAAACAAAAGCAGGGAATAAATCCCTGCTTTTATAATGTGTTATGATCTTACTATTTAAAATTAAGGAAATTATTTTTCCTTCTTTATGGCAACCGGGATGCTCTTAAACACATCATCCGCTTTTAACGCCTGTTTCAGTACCTCAATCGCCTTCTGGATCTGGATGTCATCCTTTTCATCCTTTGGCACCATCTCCATGGGGAACTCCTCTTCAACCGCGGGCTCTTCCTTCTGTTCCTTCTTTTTCTTCTCTTCCTTCACCGTATCGTTCTTCAGGTGGCGCTCAAGATCCTTCTCGCGCACGACCACATGGACAGAGTCGCCGTCCTTCGGCTCTTTTACCGTCGGCAGCTTTACCTCGATGTCCGGCGTGATGCCGACGTTCTGGATGGAGCGGCCGCTCGGAGTGTAATACTTGGCTGTGGTAAGGCGTATTCCACCGCCGCCTTCGAGCGGGAACACCGTCTGCACCGATCCCTTGCCGAATGTTTGCGTTCCCATGATCACGGCGCGCTTTGAATCCTGGAGCGCGCCGGCTACGATCTCCGAAGCGCTCGCACTGCCCGTGTTCACGAGCACAACTATTGGATAGTCACGGGTAATGAAGGATCCCGATGTCAGGTAGTCCCTCCGGTCGGAGGCCTGCCTTCCCTGCAGATACACCACAAGCTTGTCCTTGGTCAGAAACATGCTGCTCACGTCGACCGAAGCGTCGAGGATGCCGCCGGGGTTGTTCCGCAAATCAAGGATGAGCTTCTTCATGCCCTTGGCCTCCAACCCATTCAGGGCCTTATCAACTTCCTGTCCGGTCTGCCCCTGAAACTGGATTATCTTCAAGTAGCCAATCTCATTGTCCAGCATCTTTGACTTGACGCTTTGCACCTTGATCACATCACGGGTGATCTTGAAATCCTTGGGCTTGTCCCATCCTTCGCGAATGATCAGGAGCCGCACCTGCGTGCCCTTGGGGCCGCGCATCTTGTCAACTGCCTGTTCGATCGTCATGTCCTTGGTCCATTCATCGTTGATCTTGAGTATCTTGTCACCCGCAGCGAGGCCGGCACGGAAAGCGGGAGTGTCCTCGATTGGGGCAATGACCGTCAGTTGCTGGTTCTTGACCCCGATCTGAATGCCGACGCCCTGGAACTCACCCTTGATGTCCATATTCATTTCTTTGAACGCCCGCTCGGGCATGTACGAAGAATGGGGGTCAAGGTTTGATATCATCCCGCGAATGGCTCCCTCGATCAACTCTTTCGAGTCGGGGTCTTCCACATAATTGCGCTTGACGAGCTCCAGCGACTGCGTAAACGATTTGAGCTCCTCATAGGTATCGGGTTTGGCCTGGACCATCCCCTGCCCGATTAGCACGCCCGTGAGCAACAACATCAGGGATGCAATCAGAAACTTCTTCTTGTTGATTTTGATCATGTCATCATCCTCCAAAGTGTTCTGCATAATAACTCTCCTGACAAATTATCGGCAGAATGTATAGAAAAAAATACCATTGCAATGTGCAAAAAATCCTGCGTACGATTACATCCATGTTGCAATTCAAATTTATAGTTACCTTTTCGACAGCCAGGCCAGCGGGTCCTGCGCCTCTCCGTTTTGGCGTATCTCGAAGTAAAGCCTTGACCCCTTCGGGCTTCCGGTATCGCCCGCCAGTCCGATCACCTTGCCCTTTGCCACTCGATCACCTTTTTTCAGGTCCAGCCTCGACAGGTTGCCGTAAAGCGTGTAAAGACCGTTGCCGTGCTCGAGAATCACGAGTTCTCCATATCCCTTGTACCAGTCCGCATACGCGACCTGCCCGTCGCTCACCGCACGTACCGACTCACCATCGTGCGCCTCGATTTCGATGCCCCTGCGGAATACCGTGGTTCCGAACTGAGGATGACGCTGTATCCCGAACCGGGTAAGCACCTGGCCGTCCACAGGCCAGGGAAGCCGGCTTTTCTCGGAAATCGAGGTGGCCGACGGTCTGCGCGGAAGCGCCGCGGCTGTCACAGCCTTTTTCTCCCTCTCGGCCTTCTTGATCATAGCCCACAGGCTCACCGAAGATTCTTCAAGCTCGCGTAAGGCTTGCTCGTACAGGCTTTTCTCTCCCCTCACGCTCCCCAGGATCTCCGCCTTCCTGTGTTTGCGTGTCTCGAGTTCTGCTTTTTTGGTCTCGACCGCCCGTTTGCTCCGGAGAATATCATCTTTTTTCTCCGCAACCTCTGCCTGCCGCGCAGCCAGCTTGCCGAGCGCGCTGCCGTACTCTCTCATCATCAGGCGGTCCCGCTCGGCGATCATGCCGAGGTACTTGATACGTTTTACGGCCTCGCCCACTCCGTCCGAAGTGATCACCTCCGCGACGTATCCGCTCCGGCTCATCTTATAAAGCGCCCTGACCCGGTATGCATACACCTTCTTCAGCGTAACGAGATCACGACTGATTTCGGCATTACTCATCTCGATATCCCGGAGTGATGCCTCGGCCTCATGCAGCCGCTTCTGCTGGCCCGCAAGCTCCACACTCCCCGCATGGATGTCCCGGTCGATTTTATCGAGCTCCGAAAGGATTGATCGCTCCTTTCGGTCCGCCCGCTTGATCTTCTGCTGTTTCTCACTCATCTCGCGCTTGATGCGCTGAAGCTCTTTCTTTTTTCCAGCCGTGTCGTCGGCACCGTAGGCATGGGGGCCATGACCGGCGAGAAGAAAAAACAGCAGGACAAGAATGCCGATGCGTGGATTGCTCATACTCCTTCCGGGGATCTCGTAATCAAGATCAGGCTCACGGCGCATCTGGCCTTATCAACCTCGGCGCTCTGCCACTGAGTATAGAGTGCTACTCCAGGAACTTGTTCACCGAAACAAGTCCTCCGACCAGTCCGAGAAAGCCGCCGCCGATTATCATATATGCTACCACTGAAGGCGGCAAAAAGTCCAGCCCCTTTGGTCTCGACAGGAACAGGACGACCTCCTTGGGCAGAGCATAATACACTCCGGCGAGGATGCCGGTCGCGAGCGCAGTACCGAGCATGGCCAACATCATGCCCTCTATCAGGAACGGCCCCTGAATGAATGCCTTCGTGGCCCCGATCCACTGCATAAGCTCGATCTCCTGTCCGCGGGAGTAGAGCGCCAGCCGGACCGAGTTCGAGATGATAAACACGACCGATACACCGAGCAGGACCGCGAGCGCCGTACCTCCGTATGTGATGAGCTTGAACAGTCCGGACAGCACTTCCGCGCCGCGTTTTCCGTAAGAGACATCCTCAACTCCCGGATAATCTGAAAACTTCTTCGAGAGGGCCTCAAGCCTGTCCGCATCCGCATATGGTCGATCGATGCTTACCTCATATGAATCGGGAAGCGGGTTTTCTCCCAAGCCCTGGATTAGCGCCTCCTGACCCTTCAGTTCTTTCTTGAATACCGCCAGGGCGTCAGCCTTGGACAAATAGGCGACCTTCCGCACACCCGGCTCGGCCTTGAGCCGGGAAACGAGGAAGTCCTTCTCGTGCTCGGTCAAGCCGTCTTTCAGGTACACCGATATCTCGAGCCGTTCGCCTAATGCGTTCACAACCGGCTGTAGGTTAAAGAACACAAGGAGAAAGAACCCAACGATGAGCATTGCCATGCTGATGGTGCCGACGGCGAGCAGGTTCACAAGACTGTTGGCGCGCAGACCGCGGAATGCTTCTGATATATAATAGAACAGGCCGTACCCTCTCATGAAAATTGCCCTTTTCTCATCGCAAAGAGCATGGGTTGGTGAGCATGGCGTATGCTCGCCCTATGCATTATGCTTCTGCGGTTCCCCCGTCCGCCTCGTCTGATGCCTGCCTTCGTCGGCAACCCTGCCGTGCTCCATGGTGATGATCCTTCGCTGCATCTTCCGCACTGTTTCCCAGTCGTGCGTGGCCACGAGAACCGTCGTGCCTTTCATGTTGATGTCCCTGAACAGGCGGAACACCTCCTGCCCGCTCTGCGGGTCAAGGTTTCCCGTGGGTTCATCGGCAAGCAAGACCTGGGGCTCGTTCACGAGCGCCCGGGCCACGGCCACCCGCTGCTGCTCGCCACCGGAGAGCTTTGGGGGTGTGAGGTGCAGCTTGGCCTCCATGGATACCTTCTTGAGAACCTGGTACGCGCGGCGCTCGATCTCGCCGTATGGTGTGCCCACTACCTTGAGCGCGAGTGCAATGTTTTCAAACACGGTCTTGTGTGGCAGGAGCTTGTAGTCCTGGAACACAAATCCCATGTTTCTCCTGAGATACGGGATGCTCGACGGATTGAGCCTGAAGACGTTCATGCCCTGGATGACGATCTGCCCTTCGTCCGCATGTTCGGCGCAGAAAAGGATCTTGAGGAGCGTGGTTTTGCCCGCACCGCTTGGACCGGTGACAAAAACAAACTCGCCCTTGTCCACGGAAAAAGTAACGTCGCGCAGGGCAGGGACGCCTTCATAATATTTGGTCACCCGGTAAAGCTGGATCATAGTGTAGAAAGCAGGAACGCCGTCTTGCGGTGACGGCGCCCTTTTCGCGGATCGGTTGCGTCATTCGCTTTGATAATTACCATAAGATGTCTTATGATACGAACCTCGTTACTGAATGACGTCTCCGCGGCTACCTTTTTTTCTTGATGACCTCTTTCACAGCCGTAGCGAGGTCGCCTGCCGAAAGTCCGTAGTGCTTGAGGAGTGCTTCTTGATCACCGGAGGTCCCGAATGTGTCCTTGATTCCGATTCGAGCCATGGGCACAGGCACCGACTCGACCAGCGCCTCAGCCACAGCCCCGCCCAGGCCCCCGATGATCGAATGTTCCTCCGCGGTCACGATTGCGCCGCACCGCTTTGCCGCGGCGAGGACCGCATCGGTGTCGAGAGGCTTGATTGTGGCCATGTCGATCACGCCCACGTCGATCCCCTCGGCCTTGAGCAGATCTCGTGCCCTGAGCGCCTCGGCCACCATAATGCCCGTGGCTATGATCGCAGCGTCCTTGCCCTCGTTGAATACATGGGCCTTGCCGATCTTGAACTTATAATCCGCGCCGAAAAGCGTAGGGACTTTGCTGCGTCCCACGCGCACATAGCAGGGACCTTTATATTCGGCCGCCGCCTCGATTGCCTGAAGCGTCTCCGGACCGTCTGCCGGGACTATCACGGTCATGTGCGGGATGACCCGCATCACCGCGATATCCTCGACCGACTGATGAGAGCCGCCGTCCTCGCCGACCGTGACCCCGGAATGACTTGCCACAATCTTCACGTTCAGGTTCGGATAGCAGATGGACTGCCGCACCTGCTCCCAGGCCCTCCCCGTGGCGAACACGGCAAAGGTGCTCACAAAGGGCAGTTTACCGCCGATGGCGAGCCCGGCAGCCGTGCCCATCATGTCCTGCTCGGCAATGCCGATATTGAAGAACCGGTCAGGGAACACCTTGGCGAACTTGGACGTCTTGGTCGAGCCGGAAAGGTCCGCATCCAGCACCACCACGTCATTCCGCTTTTTCCCGAGGCTGACCAGCGCATCCCCGTATGCATCTCTTGTCGCAACTTTCTCTGTCACATTACCTCCCACGAGCCACTAAACTGAAAAAAAGATTGTAAATTTTAGATTGGATTTTTTTAATTTCCAATCTCTGATTTTCAATTTGCAACAATATCTATTTACAAACGGTTTCCCCTGACAATTCTTTCATCGCGATATCAAGCTCTTCCTTCGATGGCGTGGTCCCGTGGAATTCAACCTTGCCTTCGAACACCTTGGAGCCCTTGCCCTTGACCGTGCGGCAGATAATCATGGTCGGCTTGCCCTTTACGGTCTCGGCCTTATCGAGTGCAGCCGTGATGGCGGCCATGTCATGACCATCAATGTCAAACACTTCCCATCCAAAAGCTCGCCACTTGTCCGTGATCGGCTCCACGCCCATCACCTTTTCCACCGGGCCGTCGATCTGTAGCCCGTTGTTGTCAACGAGGGCGCAGATATTGTCGAGCTTGTAGTGCGCCGCGGTCATCGCCGCCTCCCAGATTTGTCCTTCCTGAAGCTCACCGTCACCGAGCAAAGCGTAGACGCGGTTTGAGCTCTTGTCAAGCTTATGCGCAAGCGCTAGCCCGTTCGCCACGGACAGGCCTTGGCCGAGCGACCCCGTCGATATCTCGACCCCGGGCATGCACTTGCTGTCCGGATGTCCCTGGAGCCGTGATCCCAGCTTTCGGAGCGTGCAGAGCTCAGCATGCTCGATGAAGCCCGCATGGGCCAGCGCCGTGTACAGGACCGGTGCCGCGTGTCCCTTGGAGAGGATAAAATTATCCCGCTCCTTCCAGTCCGGCCGTTTGGGATCGTACTTCATCTTGTAGAAATAGAGCGCTGTAACGATGTCAGTGGCTGAGAGACTTCCGCCGGTGTGGCCGGACCCGCACTCGGTCAGCATCTTCAGAATGTCGATGCGCACCCTTCTAGCTTTTTCCCTGAGCGACTTCAACTCCTCTTCTGTAACCGCCATGAACCAATCCTCCTGGATCATTTATTGATGTGGAATCGTTTTGATCACTGCTTGTTATTCAGCTGAAGCATTACGGAGTTAGCTCCTGCACTTCTCAAATCTCAGTGCTGCTTTCGTTTTACTTCTCCTGTTCCTGCCCCTTCTGCTCCTGCGCGAGGAAGTCGAGGATAATCTCGTCGAGGCTCTTCTCTTTCACCTCTCGTTTCGGCGCAGGTGCGTTCCCCGGGTTGGCCGTGGCCACCACCTCGGGGAGAGGCTCCTTGATGGAAACTGCTTTCGGTGCAAGCTGTGGCGTCGGTTGTGTAGGGGCCTGGGACTGAAGCTTGCCCTGCATCAGATCGCGGATCATCTGCTTGTGCTGCTCCTTCATGAGTTCGCGCACAACTTCTTCCAGACAATCGGCCTTGATGATGTCGGCGTAGCTGGTCTTGCGCGAGGCGAGAATCGCCCCTTGCTGATATAGCAGAGACGTTATAGAAGGACTGTTGATCCCGCCATCCTCGGTCTGTACGTGGTAGACCTTGCCCTGGAATTTGAAGTCCGTGTTGTACCCCGT
>DATJZV010000070.1:0-6177 GCA_035498715.1 Nitrospirota bacterium | reverse complement strand
CCTTCCAAAAACGGATCCTTTTTCATACACCATAGGACACCTTGATAATAGCAGAATAAAATTCTTCATGACCTCATATTGGCTGAGTCAGACAATTTACTATGGATTTTATTCGTTCGGTGGTTTTTGGGGAGTCATATTCATGCGGTTTGTCCTTGCCCTAATCGTAATTGTTTTGCTCTACCGGCTTGGGAAACAATATGATAAGACTGCCCTTTTCAGTATTATTTTATTAGTAATGCTAGTATTTCTTAAAACATATTTCCTTGAAAGACCGCAGGTATTTTCTTTTATCTTTTTTGCTTTCCTCCTTTATCAACTTAAGTATATAGCATCAGATCAGCACTATTCTCATGTCAATATCTTTCTGCTACCATTAGTCATGCTTATCTGGTCTAATATGCATGCGGGCTATATCGTAGGGCAGTTGGTGATTGTATTGTATCTGTTTATCGAAGGGATAAGATTTATCAGTCCGTCGTTGAAACCTATCGGAATACTTTCTTATAAAAGATTCCTAATCAGTGGCGGGGCAGCATTGCTGGCTTCTCTTGGTAACCCTAACACATACAGGGCTTGGATTGAATATCTCAATATTGAAGTGTACACGAAATCAACAATAGCTGAAAATCAGTCAACGATAAATACGTTCTTAAATGCGTACACCCCTCAGATACCTGTTTTCTGGGCGCTGCTTCTGGCTGCAACAGCTATAACCGTGTATAAGATTATTATCCGCAGGACTAACGTTACAGAAGTTGTTTTATTTGTTGCTATTGGCTATCTCTCATTTATGAATTTAAGGTATATAGCTTTTGCCCTGATTCTGCTGGTCCCTCTGCTTGCTGAATTTGTGGACTCAGTGCGTACCAAAGGAATTGTCAAAATAGCCGTCTTCAGCATCTCACTAGGTACATTCGTCTATTTCATAACACTTCCGGGAGAATTGAACACTCTTGAGAATATACGCAACCTAAAATCGGATCAATTGATCAGCACATATAATCCTCAAGATGCGGTTGCCTTTATCAGGCAAGCAAGGCTCCAAGGGAACATGTATAATTATTATGATTGGGGCGGCTATCTTATTTGGGCACTTCCCGAAAAGAAAGTTTTTATTGACAGCAGAGGTTTTTTATATGGGCCGATTTATCTGCAAACAATTTATATTAATGAAGGCCTGATGGATCCGGAGGGAACGAACTTGCCCTATTATAAAACGGCATTTACAATGAATAAAGTTTTATTTGTAATAACTCCTTTATATGACGTGCGGGGTCACATCATTCCTCTCGTTATGAAACTACTGATGGACGACGAGTGGACGCCAGTTTTCCTTCATGGGAATTCAACTATATTTACCAAAATAACACCTGAAAATTACGGCGTCATTTACCTATACAACATTCCAAGAGATGATTTTGTGAAAGGGATGATGGAACTAATTGACGACATGATAAAAACTACTCAGCGACCCTTTTATTTGTATATAACCAAAGGTGATCTTTATAGATTCACGGGTCAGTTTGAAGAAGCAAAAGATGCGTACCAAAAATCATTGGAACTATTTCCATTTAATCCTGCAGCTAAAAAAAGACTTCAATCACTAAAAAGGAATGAAGTGAATAACTAAAGTAGATGATATAATGAAGGATTGGATTTAACGATTTTAATGCCTTGTTTAAATGAAGCAGAGACTCTAGAGGTTGGCATAAAATGTGCGCTAAAACTTCTTATTGACAATAAAGTAGAGGGAGAAATACTTATCTCTGATAATGGTTCGACCAATGGTACTCCACGTTATCAGGGGCATAGGCATCAAGCGATTTTAGCTATATATCGACTCAAAATCCTCCGTTCGCAAGGTTTATTTCTTTATTCTCCTCGCCCCTCCTAAAAGCAAACGGCCGAGCATGGCGAAAGGTTCATACTTCCGAAGCTCGGCCATATTCATCCTCTAAGACCCGCGGCTTTCCGTCCCTTCCTCATGGAGGGTTTGACTTTATCGGAGAAAGATTAAAGTTAATCACGGAAATGATGCATCATCACTTTCTATAACTCTCAATTTTTACTTTATTGCATTTACAGGTAAGAGTGGCAGGGACATGTTTGAATATAACCTCTCATAAAATAAGGCTTTTAAAGGTGCTGAGATTGATATGAGAGAAGGATTTGCAAATCGATAGCGTAGTATACTACTCATTACCGAACATAAAAAATATGTTTTCCATATTATCACTAATACCTTGACGTAAATTATATGTAGTGCTAACATTGAGAAATATTCATTCAATCATTACTTCTATTCATTGTTTCTAATCCGTTCTCACAACTATCAAGCACCGGGCGAGAAGGGAGGATCTCTTTTCTTCAGGAGGCATTGGTTGCCATCGGCGAACTTAATGGTGATTTCCGCAAACACTCAAATATTCAGGGGAAAAGTTTGCATCCTTGACCTCAAGACTTTCACCGGCAGAACGTATCCTGTTTGCTACGGCGGCGCACTCCTGAGCTTACTTTTTTGATGACGATAGCCCGTATCTGTCCTCGTAAACCGTCACCTTTGCCCGGATGCCGCCATCAGTGCTGAAAGGGCGAAGGTTAGATTTGAACGTGACACCGTTTCGTGTGGTTCAATAGACATTCGGAAACCGAAATAAAAAAGATTAATCCGGTTGTGAAACCCGCTAAAGAATGGGAGGAAATTATGGACAAGATCCTGAGAATCAACGTAGGGGCAGAAGGCGGCCCCAAGGCGACTGCAGTACCGGTTGGTGAATATGCAGGTCTGGGCGGCAGGGCATTAACGTCGGCGATCGTTTCGAAGGAGGTTCCGCCATTATGCCATCCTTTGGGGGAAGAGAATAAGCTGGTCATTGCCCCTGGACTCCTGAGCGGATCCGCCGGCGCCCAATCGGGTCGGATTTCCGTGGGCTGCAAGAGCCCGCTTACCGGAGGCATCAAGGAAGCGAACTCCGGCGGTCAGCCTTCGCAGGTCCTGGCAAAGCTCGGCTACAACGCTATCGTGCTCGAAGGGAAGCCGACGAGCGACGACCTCTACAAGGTGTTCATCAATAAGGACGGGGTCAAGATAACCAAGGACAACAGCCTCAAGATGCTACCCAATTACGACCTGGTCGCGAAGATGAAAAAGGAATACGGCGATGCGATATCCTGCATCTCGATCGGACCTGCCGGCGAGATGAAGATGGGCGCCGCTACCATCGCATTCACCGACATGGAGATGCGGCCGACCCGCCACGCCGGCCGCGGCGGCGTGGGCGCGGTCATGGGTGCCAAGAACATCAAGGTCATTGTCCTGGACGCAACCGGCATGCCGGTGCGAGCCCCGAAAGACCCTCAGAAGTTCCAGGATGCGAATAAGCGGTTCGTCGACGGCTTAAAGAAGCACCCGGTTACCGGCCAGGGCCTCCCGGCCTTTGGCACGAACGTGCTGACGAACATCCTGAACGAGGTGGGTGGATATCCCACGTATAACTTCAAGCAGGGCCGTTTCGACGGCGCATCCAAGATAAGCGGCGAAACCCAGGCGGAGACCGAGAAGAAGCGAGGGGGGCTGCCGACCCATGGCTGCCACCGTGGTTGCGTCATCCAGTGCTCCGGGACTTACAATGATAAGGACGGCCACTACCTCACCAAGCAGCCCGAGTACGAAACCGTTTGGGCCCACGGCGGGAACTGCGGCATCAGCGACCTTGACAAGATAGCCATGCTCGATTTCCTGGATGATAATTACGGTATTGACACAATCGAGATGGGAGCAACGATCGCCGTTGCTATGGAGGCGGGACTCGCTAAGTTCGGCGACGCCGAAGCGGCGATCCGCATGGTGAATGAGGTCGGCAAGGGCACGGACCTCGGCCGGATCCTCGGCAATGGTGCGGCCATGACCGGCAGGGCGTTTGGCGTCGAACGGATTCCCGTGGTGAAGGGCCAAGCTATGCCGGCCTATGATCCCCGCGCGGTCCAGGGTATTGGTGTCACCTATGCGACGAGCCCCATGGGCGCCGACCACACCGCCGGGTACGCTGTTGCGCAGAACGTGCTGAAAGTGGGTGGCGACGTGAACGCGCTCAAGCCCGAGGGGCAGGTTGAACTTTCACGGAATCTCCAGATCGCGACAGCTGCGATCGATTCCACCGGTATGTGCCTCTTCATCGCCTTCGCTATTCTCGATCAACCCGATACTTTCCAGGCCATGCTCGACATGCTGAACGCCTTCTATGGCTTGAACCTTACGGGCGACGGCGTGACCGATCTCGGGAAAAAGGTCCTCAAGATGGAGCGGGACTTCAACAGGCAGGCGGGTTTCACACCCCAGCATGACCGGCTGCCAAGCTACTTCAAGACCGAGAAGTTCGCACCGCACAACGTCACCTTCAGCGTCACGGACGAGGACCTGGATAAGGTCTTTAACTGGTAATCGGAACTATTCGATCCAAGAAGGAGGGTCGCTAGACCCTCCTTTTTTATTGTCGCCCGGGCGGTGTCCGGACGCATTGTACTATCTAACTAACAGGGAAAGGACTCCTGGGGAGTATGCCCCCGGGGTAATAGGAACATGCTTGCTGATCCTTCTGCTGAAACCTATCCCCGTTTGGCTTTTATCGTGGACGGACCGCTTGTCGTGCGGTTCTTCCTGTTGCTCCAGCAAGGGGTGAAGATCAGGCGCCGCATCGGCTGCAGTGTCGATGTCTTCCTGAGGCAGGAAATCGGGGCCGCCCCGGAGACGATCGAAAAGATCCAGTCTATCATGCTTGATGGAAAGCCGGTCGATGACATAGGCTCTTCCTTGGTGCACGATGGTTCGACCCTCGCGCTCTCGGCTGCCATGCCCGGACTGGTCGGTGCCACGCTCAGACGTGGAGGGGCTTATTCATCCTTCCGCAGCGCCATCACGTACCACGAAACAGAAAAGGCATGCGCGCCCGGAGAGGGGTGGGTAAGCGTGAAGATATTCAATCTCCTGATGGCTGAACTGGGACCCGCTCTTCTTCGCACAGGTGTTCTCCTCCGGTCCTCTGATCTTCTCGTCTTCCTGATGGAGCGAGTAGAGGAGTTCCGGCAGGGATGCAGCGCCACGCTCGACGGCAAGCCCATCGATATCGGAAAGCTGGATAGGAACACAGTGTTGGCGGGAAACAACCAGGTATTTCTTACAGTAGCTGCCGGCCCCGTAAACGCCTGACCGCCGAAGCTATCCGCCTGCAATGGGGGGGAAGAGGGCGAGTTCGTCACCGTCCTTAAGGACATGGTCTGCGGGACGATGCTCGCCGTTGACGATCTTGAGGAGTCTGATCGTGCCGGGAATGTTCAGGGAATGTATGGCTTCGTTGACGGTCGTGCCCCCTGGAAATTCGATCACCTGTTCATCAGGGCCGAATTGTCGGAGTACCGCGAAGAACTTTATTTTTACCTTCATAGGGCCATTATACCAGACCCGCGTCCGTTTATCAGATTCTTCAGCGTCCCAATGCCTTTTTCAGGATCAGGGAAAGCCAGCCGGCCCTTAGCACCAGCGATCGACATATGACCTGCATCATACTCCTATACTGCCGAAATGTTAAAATAGGTGCATGGCGTCGAACAAACATCCCTCCAAGCTTTTCGTCGAAGTGACGACATTCTGCAATCTTCAGTGCGGCATGTGCGTGAAGCAGAACGCCATGGGCGGGATCCCCGAGGGCAGCATGTCCCCGGAGACCTTCGAAAAGCTTGCCCCGGCGTTTCAGCATCTCGATTCCCTCGTTCTGAACGGCATCGGTGAGCCCCTGCTCCATCCGCGCTTGGAAATGTTTATCTCCCGTGCGCGATCCCTCCTCCCCGAAAACGCCTGGATAGGATTCCAGTCCAACGGCATGGCGCTGACCGACGATCGGGCCGCATCGCTTGTTGACGCGGGACTCGACCGCATTTGCATCTCCCTCGACACGGTGTCCGATGACAGCTTCCGTTCCATCCGGAGCGGCGGCGAGATGGGGGGGATTGTGACGGCCTTCGCTAGCCTGAAAAGGGCCCGGGCGCGGAACAGGGGGCGCGACCTCAGGATCGGGATCGAGTTCGTGCTGATGCGAAACAACCTTGCCGATCTCCCCGAAGCGATCCGCTGGGCAGGCAGGTCCGGCGCCCGTTTCGCCATCGTCAGCCAGCTCCTTC
>DATJZV010000069.1:0-7806 GCA_035498715.1 Nitrospirota bacterium | reverse complement strand
TGGTGGAGGCGGTGGGATTCGAACCCACGTCCGAAAACCTTCAGACAGAAGCTCATACATGCTTATCCCCTCATTTGTATCTCGCCTCATCCGGCGCCTTGGGGAAAGCTCCGGAATCGGCCAGCCCGGTTTTTCTCGCCTCCCCGCCCCGGACGAAGTCGGGAAGACCAGCCTGATGTTTGACGTCCCTTCGGCCGCTCAGGTATCGGCCGGGAGACGCGCTAGCCTAAATTAGGCAGCGAGTGCCAGTTCTTGTGTATTGGCAGTTGTTATTTGCCATGTGTTTTACGAGCCCCATGGCACCTCGGCATGCAACTCCTGACCTCTCGGTCCCCGTCGAAGCCTGTCGCCCCCTTTCTTATGCTATTGAATCTTTTTCGCACTAAGTTCAGAAAGCTTGGACACAGATAAACGTTAACACGCGCAAGACAGGATAGAGTTGGAGGGAAGTTATCCCTGCGATTATCCGCGTCAATCTGTGTCCAAAGCTCAATTCTCTTTATGGCTTATATTACCCCTTTTCTCTTTGATATTCAACAGCCTTTCTGCGTCGGCATTGCCCACGCCGCTGATCCTGACAATCTTGTCCCGCGACGTAAGGCCGCTCACGATATCGACCTGTGACCTTGCAACGGAGAGCGTATTTGCGAGGAACCGGATGAGTGCCTCGTTCGCCGCGCCGTCCACGGGTGGGGCCGTGAGCCTGATCTTGAGCCCACCATTTTCCATCCAGGCGATCTCATTCTTCGACGCGCGGGGCTGGATCCTGATTGAAAGGGTAATAGATTCCACAGACCCTTTATTCTTGGGCGGGTTCTTCTTTGACTTCATCACCGCATTCCTCGAAGCTGACCATTTCCAGGTGCATCTGGACAACCTTCTTGAGGTCTTGCAAAAAATGGTGCTTGCGCCGTTTCAGGTTTAGAATGTCTGATTCGAGAGTGACCTTCTGCTGCTGAGAATCACTGACGATCTGCTGGCTGCGGACCTCCGCATCCTTGATGATCAGTGATGCTTCCTTTCTTGCGTTCTCCTTAAGGTCTTCCGCCAGCTTCTGGGTCATGAGCAACGTGTTCTTTACCGTTTCCTCTTTTGCGGCAAGTTCCCGTACCCGCTCATCGTAGGTCTGGCGGAACTCCCGCTGTTCCATGACCTCGCGCACCAGCGTTTCCATCTCGTCCCGCACGAGATCGAGAAACATCTCGACCTCGGTCTGATCGTAACCACGGAAACCGACATGGAAGCGTTTCTGTTGTATGTCGATCGGCGTCACCTTTATGCCATTACTCATGCCATTGCCTCCTCAAACTGAGTCTCTATCATGAAATCCTGTCCGGGACATTAGCTCATCGATATCGCCAAGCGATACAGCGTCCGGATCAGCGCCGTCCTCAGGAATATGATGATAAGGATCGCGATGAGCGGTGAGAGGTCTATCCCGATTCGCCACGGAGGAACCAGTTTCCGCAGCGGCCTGAGCGCCGGCTCTGTCAACCGATGGAGAATCTGAACGATGGGATTATACGGGTCGGGGTTCACCCACGAGATAAGCGCCCTGATGATGATGACCCACATATAAATGTTCAGCACCACGTCAAGCACATCGGCAATGCCGTGCAGAATATTTCCGAATATGAACATCGTTCCTCCTTAAAGCGTGTCAGCCCCATAGAGACACAGGGCGCAGAGCGAAACTATCCAGGGCAAAAAGATATATTAGACACAGATAAAAGCGGGTTAAAGTTCCTCGTTATACCTCTCATGACTTATGCAAAAACCTCATCCGCGCTCAACTGCAGGAATCTGCGTCAACGAGCTCATCGCTTTGACTTTCCCCTGTCTCCATGTCCATGTGGTGAGAATTATTTTCCTAATTCTTTGCTCCTTGCCGTCGCGGCTTCTACCGCATTCATAAGCGTAGCTCGAAGCTTCCCTTTCTCGAGAGCATGGAGTCCCTCGATTGTAGTGCCACCGGGAGACGTGACCATGTCCCTTAGCTTTCCGGGATGCTCTTTTGTCTCAAGCACCATTTTGGCCGCGCCGTACACCGTCTGGGCGGCAAGCTCGAGCGCAAGCTGTCTTGGCAGGCCGGCCTTTACACCCGCATCGGACAGCGCATCGATGATCATAAACACGTAGGCGGGCCCACTGCCGGAAAGTCCAGTCACAGCATCCATAAGCTTCTCGTCCACGACGACGGACCTGCCCACGGAGTTGAAGATGTTCTGAGCCACGGCAAGGTCATCGACCGTCGCGTTTTTCCCGCTGGCGAGCGCGGCAGCACCTGCCAGAACGAGGGCCGGGGTGTTCGGCATCGCACGCACCACGCGGGAGCCATCCCTGAGCGCCCTTTCAATCTTCGCGATTGCGATGCCTGCAGCAATAGAGATTACAAGCTTCTTATCATCAACTGCAGTGGCTATTTCTCCAAGAACCTTCTCGATCACCGGAGGCTTCACGCTCAAGATTATGACTCCTGCCTCGAGCGCCGCGTCCTCGTTGCTTTTATGCATAAAAATACCATAGGTCTTTCTAAGATGCTCCAACCGGTCCGGTGAAAGGTCTGTGACCAGGATCCGCTCCGGCGTTACCGTGCCTGCTGCAATTAGCCCCTTCACGAGTGCCTCGGCCATGTTCCCGCCACCAAGAAATGCGATCTTTTTATCTATCACCATATAGCCTCCAACACGTGCGTAATTGGATAATGAAGGTTATAAATGCGCTATATTCAACTTCCAATTAATCATCATCGCTCTCCGAAAATCGCAGTGCCAACGCGTACTATGGTCGCGCCTTCTTCGATGGCAACCTCGAAGTCCCCGCTCATACCCATCGAAAGCTCATTCATGGATACGCCGGGAATATTTTCTCTTGAGATGCTCTCGGACAGTTCACGCAGCTTCTTAAAATAGGGCCGCGAGTCCTCGGGACTGGCAGAATAGGGCGGCATGGTCATCAGTCCCTTGATCGAAATATTCTCGAGCTTTGCCACTCCTTTGACGAGAGCAACAGCATTCTCTGACGCCACGCCAGCCTTGCTCGCTTCACCCGCGATACTTACCTCGATTAGCACATCCTGCACTTTGCCGAACTTCGCCGCCTGCTTGTCGATCTCCTTCGCAAGCTCAAGACTATCGACTGAATGAATTAAATAAAAGAGCTTTACAGCATACTTTGCCTTGTTCGTCTGCAGGTGGCCGATAAGATGCCAGCTCGCAATCGGGCCTAGCTTTTCGATCTTTTCTTTCGCCTCCTGCACGCGGTTCTCACCGAGGATCAACGCTCCGGCATCGACAGCCTCGCGGATCCTGTCGACGTCGACGGTCTTGGTCACCACCACGAGTTTAACGGATAGGAGGTCGCGCCCTGAGCGTTTTGCAGCAGATGCAATCCTGTCTGTGACCATCTTGAGGTTGTCTGCTATTGGCATAGAGCAAGAGTTTCTGTCTCGCAGGAAACCGCAACGAACGAATAGTATTTACGAAAGCCTTTTTCACATTTAATACATGTACTTCTCACAAAATTTACGCCCTCGCCAAAACTCTGCTTCACGGTTTTATCATGATCACCGACAGCATCCTGCCGGTCCTGCCCTCGGCGCGAAACGAGTAGAACAAATCCCTTCTGCACGAGGTACAGAGTCCAAGGGAATGAACATTCTTCGCCGATAGGCCGATTTGCTCGAGTTCAAGCCTGTTGAGTTTGACTATGTCCAGGCTCCACTTGTCACTACCTCGGGCGGATGCCGCTTCCTTCCATAGAGAAAAAGCTTCCCGAACAGGCCCCATCACCGGCTCATCAACTTCGTAGCACTCGGGTCCAATCGATGGTCCGATCGCCGCTATCATTCGAGATGGATCGGAGCCGAACTCATCCTGCATTTTCTTCACGGCCTTCTGGACTATTTTCTTCACGGTGCTCCGCCAGCCTGCATGTACCGCTCCAACAGCAGGAGTTAAGGGATCGACGAGCAGAATCGGCACACAGTCAGCTGTTTCGACGCCGATCGCCATCTCGCTGGCATCGGTGATCATGGCGTCGGCCTGAACAGTCTTCGCCTTTTTAAAGTTCTTGTCGTCTACTTTCACGATATTCTCACCATGCACTTGGTTCACGGTAACAAGCCGCTCCGGATTGACTCCAAGTGCTTCTGCCAATACTTTCCAGTCATCGGTCAGCTTGATACCGTTGCTCCTTGCCCCGAGCCCGCCTTGCCTTGTAGTGAAGGCATGCTTTATTATGCGGAACTTTTCCAGCGCAGGAATAGTTATATATTGAATATCATTCTTCGTACCGGTGATCATATTTACCAAAGCCCTGAATAATTTTAAAGCTCATAGATCTAAATCCGGCTCAAGGTTGACTATTCGATGTTATTTAGAGATTATGGATTCGAGTTTAGCGGTTGTCCTTTACATACTCCGCACGTCTTGCACGAACCAACCTTGCAGGACGGTGTGAACTTGCCTTCAAGCGCTCGCTCATATTCGTTCCTAAGATAATCTTTCCGAACACCGATGTCAATAAAATCCCATGGCAGGAGCTCGCTGAAAGGTCGCCGTCTCGTGACGTAAAAGTCTGTGTAGGTATTGAGCTCCCTGGCCGCAGCTTTCCAGTCACCGTTTTTCTCATGCGCAACTTTGATGAGACTTCCGATTCTCCGATCGCCTCGCGAGAGGAGGGCCTGGACGTACTCCCATTTCGGCAGGTCATGGATGATGTTCATGTTACCGATAGTCCGCACGGCTTTTTCAAGATACCGCTGCTTTTTGTTCAGACGATCAACTTGCTCCATCGGCTCCCACTGAAAGGGGGTAAAGGGCTTCGGCACGAAGGAGTTTACCGAAAGCGTGATCCTGCCTATCCTTCCTGCTCGCCGCGCGTGCGCGAGCTGCACTTCGCGAACCTTTTCTGCGAGCGTAATGATGGCGTCTACATCCTCCTGTGTTTCCGTCGGCAAGCCCAGAATGAAATAAAGCTTGAGGTTCGGAATGCCGCGGCCAAATATCATGTCCGCAGAGCGAATGATATCATCCTCCGTAACGCCTTTGTTGATCACCTTCCTCAACCGCTCAGAGCCGGCTTCAGGCGCAATCGAGATGGTCTTGTGCCCGCTCTTCGCCAGACGGTCAATGAGAGCCTCGCCTACCGAGTCTGCGCGAAGAGAAGAGACGGATATTCCACCTTCGATTGCTGAACAGATATCGTCAATGTACGGGTAGTCAGACAACGCCGCACCTACCAGGCCGATCTTACCGCAGAGGTCATCCGCTTTTCCCGCCTTCTCCATTGCTCTCTCGATACTGAGGTTTCGCGGCGGGAGGTAAATATAGCCGGCCATGCAGAACCGGCAATGCCTGCCGCAGCCGCGTGTTATTTCGGAGAGGAACATGTCGCTAAACTCCGTGTTCGGCGTCAGGATCACCGTCGCTGCTGGCGTTCTGTTAATATCATTAAGAGTACGTTTGACGATGCGGTCCGGAGCAGAGGGATCGATTACCTTTCGCTCCTTGATCGTGCCGTCTTCATTATATTCAATATCGTAGAACTCTGGCACGTATACCCCAAGTGTCCGGTTCATTGCCCTGAGCATATCAAGACGCCCTCTTCCTCTGTTCTCCCGATAGGCATCGATAAACTCGTTCACTACCTCTTCACCCTCACCCGCGATTACTACGTCGATGAAATCCACGAGCGGCTCGGGATTAAAGAATGAGCAGATGCCGCCAAGGATGACGAGAGGATCATCACCGCTCCGGTCGCGCTTGAGAGCAGGGATACCGGAGAGGCGCAGCATTTCTAAGATGTTCAGATAGTCGTGCTCAAAGGAGACCGAGAAAGCAAGGATGTCGAATTCCTTCATCGGCCGCTTGCTCTCGAGGCTGAACAATTTCGTGCTGGTCTTGATATACTCATCGATGTCTTCTTTGTCGGGGAGGAACACCCGCTCGCATACCGTGTCTTGGCGGTTGTTCAGGATGGCGTAGATCTGATGCACGCCGAGGTTCGACATGCCCACGTGGTAGGTATTCGGATAAGCGAGCGCAATCTCTACATCAGTGCCCCGTGCCTTGTAGACGGCCCCGCGTTCAACGGCAAGGAGGGCATCAATTTTTTCCTTGAGTTTCCGAGACATGAAGAAATTATACTATTGTTGACCGCTTTGCGCAAAGTAATTTAGGTCCCCTGCTGTGGCAGACGACTTCAGGCGTTGCTCCAGGCACATATGATACAAATCATCCTATTGTGTTAGCGCAAGCAGTATAATAGAAACAGGATAAGGAGCCGATTAGCTATGGGCAAACGACAGACGCTCAGAATGAGCAGGGAACATAAAACCATGGAAGCTATGATCAGCATCTACTGTCGCGACCATCATGGCGAGGCAGAAAAGATATTGTGCCCCGAGTGTAAGGCTCTTGTAGCGTATGCTCACCAGCGCCTCGATCGATGTCCATTCCAGGAGAACAAGACGACCTGCGCTAACTGCCAGGTGCATTGTTACAGCCCTGATATGCGGGAGAAGGTCAGAGGAGTTATGAGGTATGCCGGCCCCCGCATGGCCTGCCAGCACCCTCTCCTCGCCCTGTTCCATTTTGTCGATGGGTTTCGGACAAATGTGCAATAACTCCGCCGGCCCCGAGACTCTCTATTATGCGCGTTTGTCCTCTTATCCTGTGAAATTAACCTGATGCATCACGGCGGGCACTTTGCACAGACGGATGTAAATAGAGACGTGCTGAGGTATCGGTCGCCCCGGTCGGGTAGGATCACCACGATCGTACCCTGCTCTACCCGCTTGGCCATCGTGAGCGCGCCGAACACTGCCGCCCCGCTGCTCATGCCGGCGAAAATGCCCTCCTGCAAAGCAAGACGTCGCGTTGTCGTGAAGGCTTCGTCATCGTTCACGTGGATAATCTCATCGGGAAAGGTCGGATCGTATATCTTGGGGACGATGGACTCTTGCATATTCTTGAGACCTTGAATCTTATGACCGAGCAGAGGCTCTACTCCTACGACCGCTATTTTACGATTAAACTCCTTGAGCCTCTTGCCTGCTCCCATGAGCGTGCCCGTGGTCCCCATACCGGCGACGAAAACGTCAATCTCTCCGTTAGTCTGGTCAATGATCTCTCTCCCCGTTGTCTCATAATGGGCCCGGATGTTGGCTGGATTGTCGAACTGGTTCGGCATGAAATATTTTCCTGGCGACTCTTCTCTCAGCCTTCCAGCAAGCTTAATTGCGCCGTCCGTTCCTTCGTTGCCCGGGCTCAGGACAATTTCCGCTCCAAAGGCCTCAAGAATCTTCCTGCGCTCGAGGCTCACGCACTCAGGCATGACGAGAACCACTCTGTACCCAAGGGCCGCGCTCACCATTGCGAGCCCGATACCCGTGTTCCCTGATGTTGCCTCGAGGATCGTATCCCCTTTTTTGATTCGGTCCGCTTCCTCAGCGCCTTTAATCATATAATACGCGATCCGGTCCTTGACCGAGCCGCCGGGGTTATTGCCTTCGAGCTTCGCGAGGATCTTCACCCGTGGATTAATATTGAGCGTCTCCAGTTTTACGAGCGGCGTGTTGCCGATGCTGTCAAGAACTCCCATGTTTGTCCCTTTAAAAATAATATTATGATTACAGGACTATACCAAAATTGACAGCAAAATCTGACCCACCCCATAGCTGAAGCTAGGGGGTTCTGACGGCAATAGAAACACCGGCAGCGTGCGCTGCCTTGACGGCCTCTTTTGCGATAGAAGCAATATCGCGAACCTCGGCCGCCATTGATCCGTCTTTAACGAGCGAGC
>DATJZV010000068.1:0-140681 GCA_035498715.1 Nitrospirota bacterium | reverse complement strand
GGTAACGATATCCACCGGTGGTCCTTTAAATTCCCTGAATGACACGCGGCGCGGGGAGATCCGCTCTCTGTCGCCTGCACCATGCACTAATCCACAGTCGCGCAGTTTCTGCCGGCAGCCTTGCTCTCGTACATCAGTTTGTCGACCCTCTTGATGATCGATGCCATATCGTCACCCGGACGGGCGAGCGTTGCGCCGAGAGAAATGGTGACTGCGAGGCCCGGTACAGCTGGAATGCTCGACTGCTCCACGAGCCCGCGAAACCGGTTTACCGTTGCAAGAAGTTCTTCCCGGTTGACGTTTGCGATCACCGCGAGGAATTCTTCGCCGCCCCAGCGGCCAACGACATCGAAGAAGCGTATGCTATTTTGGAGCGTTTTCGCTACCATCATCAGCACCTCATCGCCGATATCATGCCCATGCCGGTCGTTAACGTCCTTAAAACGGTCGATATCGATGAAAATGACGCCAAAGGGCCAATTGTAACGCTGCCATTCCTCGAACCGGGCGTTCAGCGTTATTTCCGCATATCGCCGGTTTGCCAATCCTGTGAGAGGATCGATGTACGCAAGCCGTTCAAACTCCGTGACCCGTTCGAGTGCTGTCGCAGCGGGCGTATTATCAGTAAAAATCTCGATTCCACCTGTTACCGTGCCGTGGTCGTCGCGGATGGGAGCTACGCGCACCGTGATGGGGACACGATGCCCGTCTTTGTGATGAAGAAAGACTTCCGTGCTCCGCTCGGTACCATCCGTCATAGTGTCCGTGAGCGGACATCCTGCCGTGCATAGGATGTTCCCCCCCTTGTCAACGTGCATAAGGATATTGTCCGAGCACCGCTTCCCGATTACCTCAGCGCCCGTATATCCTGTAATCCGCTCAGCGCCCCTGTTCCAGTAGGTGATCCTCCGGTCCCTGTCCACGAAGTACACACCGTCGTACAGGTTATCGAGGAGCATTTTATAGAATCCGTCGTCAGCCTTCATGGCGAATACCTTCCAACGCGCTCAGGATCCGCTCTACTTTGTCCCTGATGTGCATACTCTTCCCATGGAGGTGTTCCGACTCGAGTGCTTCACGCCGTGCTTGCGCAAGATCTCGCTCAAGCTCGCTGATGCGCTTGGTGAGGGCTCGATTCTGTCGCAGGAGTGCCTGCACTCTCTTTTCCACCTCAGCAAATCTGGACTCAAGGTCATTCAAATCGTTTTCCCTCGATCTTCATTTCGAATTCCGAAACCCGAATACGTGGCAAGCTGGAACCAAAATGGCTTGAACCGCGACGGCCACAGATCACACTGAAGCGCAATGTATGCGAAGATTTCTAAAAAACTTTAACATGAGAGCGCAAGATTTTCTTAGCGTACTTGGTGTCATTGCGGTTAATTTTCTAATCCGTTACGGCGTCCGAACATCGATGTCTCTGACCATGGACCCCATGTTTTTTTCAGGGCTTGCCGGGACAAGAGACGTCGTCAGACTGGTCTTGCCGTAAATCCGTTTGTACTCCGCATAATTCCGGAGCACTTTCTTGACGTATCCTCTGGTCTCGGAGAATGGGATGGATTCAACGAATTCATCCCACTCCGTGCCGCTACCGGTTTTACTGAGCCACGCGGTGACCGCATCGGGACCGGCATTGTACGCGGCGGCAACGAAGAGAGGATCACCTTTGAACCGTTTCATGAGATGGCCGATGTACCAGGTACCAAGGTTGATAGCCGTATCCGAGTCGAAGAGCTTGGACTGATTGAACCCCTTCATCCTGATGATCTGGGCTATCCATTCACCGGTTGCTGGCATTACCTGCATCACACCCCGGGCGCCGGCCGGTGAGAGCGCCTCGGCATGGAACTGACTCTCCTCGCGGACGATGGCCGCAACAAAATAGGGGTCTTGACCGTATTTGCGTGAATAGGTAACGATGCTATCCCAGTAGCCTTGCGGGTAGGCGAGCAGCCAGAAGTCCTCTGGAGTTTCCCGTGCCGCGCCGTCTAGATACGGCTCATAGTTCCGGAGTATGAGGATCAAAGAGCGGTAATAATCCCCGAGCTCAAAGAACGTCTTGCTCAGGCCGAGAAGCGCGCCGCGCTTCCGAGGGAGCCTGTCCTGAAGCGACCAAAGCTCTGCTGCTGCTTCTTTCTTCATATCGAGATACATAAGCTCAAGCGATTTCTTAAACGACGGTTCAGCCGACAGTGTCTTGAGTGCTTCCGCGGTCCAGATAGGCGGGCCGTCATCCGTCTCGAACGAGCTCACATGATCGGTGTCAAGGTTTTCAGGGACATCGTTCACGCCGGTGTCCATCGTAGTTACAGCAGCAAGAACTGGAAGCTCAATGCTCAATAAGCGTTCTGAGGCACGGTACCCGTAGTAGGTATAAGGGGCCCTCTTGATGACCTTTCCGTAATACGCCGCTGCCCTCGATGTGTCCCCCCTTTTTTCCTCCGCCCTCCCCTGCCAGTAGAGCGCCTGGTTCACGAGGAACGATCTGGGATATCGAACAATTAGCTCCTGGAAGGTCTGTTCGGTCCTCTTATGATCCCCCGCAATATAGTATGCCCATGCCTTCCACCAGATCGCACTATCGGCAAATTTGCTCTCCGGGTACTCCGCTGCCAGCCTTCCGTAGAACGTCAGCGCCTTTTTCATGTCATTCGCTTCGCGATAGATGTTCCCCATGAGGAAGAGAGCGTCATCAGCCCACTCGCTCTCCAAGTAACAATCGAGAATTTTTTGAAAGGCTTTGGCTCCCTTGTCTCGGTCGCCGAGCTTGCTGTACGACTTCCCAATCCAATACAGCGCTTCGGGAACCCGCTGGTCACGGGGAAACTCATTCACCATTTTCTCGAGCGTTGCAACCGCCTCCTGACGTCTGCCGAGGTTGAACAAAATGATGCCGGTCCGGAGGAGGATTTCGGGACTGTTTAGGTTTTGAGGATCCGTTGCCAAGAGCTTTGTGAATGTCTCCGCAGCCTTATCATACTGGTTAGTGCGGAAAAGATTTTGTCCACGCTCGTACAATTCATCGGGGGTGAGTTCAGGGACCTCGACGCCTCCTGACCTAAGCTCGGCAAGCGCTCCTTCGACTTCCGGGTCGGCGGAGTTCCCGGGATATTTGATCAAGACGTCTTGGTATGCACGCACTGCCCTTTTCATGTCGGCCTCTGCCGTCAGTGCTCTGCCGAGGCCGATACCGGCATCAGGAGAATACTCAGAACGGGGATTGTCCTGAAGAAATTTTTCAAAGGACTCGGCCGCAGCGGCGTATGCATAGGACTCGAGAAGAGCCAGGGACCGCCGGTAGGCGGAACGGACGGCTAGGACTCCTTTGGGATACTGCTGAGTCGCCAGCTGATAGAGCGCCGCAGCTTCGGTATACCGCGCATTGGCAAAATGGTAGTCCGCGAGTATCGAAAGAGCGTAATCGGCCAATTCTGGATACTCGGCCTGCACACGGAGCATGGCTGCATCCGCCTCAGCAGGCCTGTCTAGTTGGATAAGCGCCTGCTCAGCTAGGAACAGCGACCGCTTGTACCAGGGGGTGCCTGGATACTGCTCCGATAACTGTCGAGAGATGAAGAGCGCGGCATCGCCCTTGCCAGCCTTGTACGCATCTACGGCAGATTTCAGACCCTGTTCAGGATCGGATATGGATGCAGGTTTGGATGCGGGACGAAGCGGGACTACATCAGTAGCGATCGGGAGAGTGGACGCCTTCTGTGAAGCACACGATATCAGCGAAAGAAGCGCAAATACGAAGACGATGTTTTTTGCAAAGTGCATGGGCCTTCCTGTTACGGATAGTCTGCATCATTATACGGTGATATGTACTTGTTCATATAATATAGGGAGCGGATAGGCATGTCAATAGGAGTTGTTGTGCATGAATCGTAGTGTGACATGACAGCAATTGTGCGGCAAAAGACACGTCCTAGCCATTTTTCAAAAAGCGAGGAATCTGTTTTCGAGCAGTAGCGAGACGGAGGGAAAAGCGTTCTTCAAGAGAGATAACTGCATCAGAATTTTCCAGAGCAGGTGGTGTGTCCGGGCTGTACACAAGCATGTGGAAGGCGATGGAAGTAACAGGCCTGTCAGGGAGTGGAAAACGCTCCATCTCCGACACGAACTCGATCCATAGGTCTGCCATCCGGATCTGCACATCGACATCCTGGCTAGCAAGATACTCAGCAACGGTACGTGAAGGCGACTGCGCAAGGCCGCTGCAGATGTTTAGTTCAGGTCGGACTATGTGAGATCGCCCGCTGTCGAACACCCGTCCGAGTGGGTATAGTCGGCACGCGAGCGGCCGTGCCAGATAGATGCGGCATCCTCTTTCAGACCAGAAATAGCAGGCTGGATCCCGAGGCAGCATTACGAGCGGGAATCCGTTCGCGCGGTCCGTCTCGACAATGTCGAGCAGGTCTTCATAGGTCATGCCGCTTTCTCGGGTGATCAAGGCTATTTCATAGGGGTTGAGGATGATCGGAGCGCTTTTCGTACAGCAGTTTGAACTGCAGCCGCGGGTTCCGCAGGACAGCTGAAGCAGATGGGTTTCTGTGAGCACCGCTGCATCGGCTCCTCCAACTTTGACAGAAAATGTAGGTTGATGAGATGTCATGGTTCAAATGATAAAATATCCTGCCGGACACAGATAAACGCGGATGCACGATGATAAGCCGTATTATGGGATGAAAGAAAGTCAAATCCTCTGCTTAAGATGTCAATCCGCATTTCTCCGTAAACCTGTGTCCTCATGAGGAAACCGTATGCCCTGCTTACCTCGATATCAATTGTCCCCCGGACTTGCTATGCCACACCACGAGGATGGGACTAGCAACAAACACCGACGAATAGGTACCGACGATCACGCCCATAAGTAACGCTATGGAGAAGTCATGCAGCACGTCGCCACCGAAGAGGACAAGCGGGATGAGCACAAGCACCACCGTGAGCGATGTAATGATCGTCCTCGAGAGCACCTCGTTGATGCTGGCATTCACGAGCTTCGGCAGAGGGTCGCGCTTATTCCGCTTGAGGTTCTCCCGGATCCGATCGAAGACAACCACGGTATCTGTCAGCGAATAGCCCGCAAGCGTAAGAAGCGCCGTGATAATGAGGAGGTTGATCTCCCGGTGCAGCACGTAGAAGATCCCCAGCACCGCCAGCACATCGTGCAGTGTCGCGATAGCCGCAGCCACACCGAACCGGAACTCGAAGCGGAGGGCAATATAGATGATGATCGCGATGAGCGAGACCGTGATTGCCACGAGTGCGTCGCGCTGCAGCGCCTTACCGATCACCGGGCCGATCTCCACGATGCTATCGACTTCGAAGGGATTGTTCGGGAACTCCTGCTTGAACAGGGTCTGGACCTTGTCCGATGTACCTTCGGACTCCCGGAGCCTGATCAGGATCTTGTTACCCCCCTCGCCAACTTCCTGGATCGTCGCTCCCTGGAAGCCGTTCCTTTCGAGTGCTGCACGCGCTTTGTCGATCGGCGGGTGCTCCTTGAAGCCGAGTTGCACTGTCGTGCCACCGACAAAGTCGATGCCGAGGTTAGCCTTGGCCCGGCCGATCTGTACCAGGCCCACGATCCCGAGCGCGACGAGCAGCGCGGATAAGGTAAACGAGATGTTTTTCCATCCCATAAAGTCAATGTTGGTCTTATGCAAGATTTGAAGCATTGTCTCCTCCATAGAACTCATTAAATTTCCAATTTAAAGCAGGCTCTCTGAGATCGCAGAGTTTTGAAGCAAATTCAAAATTTCGCATCTTTTTCTCTGCGCCCTCTGCAGTAGATGATCTATTTAAATACTTAGCTTCTCCAGCTTCCACTTAGAATTGATGATATCAAATATCACTTTGGTGCCCACCAGGGCGGAATAGAGGTTAATGATAATTCCAAGGCTGAGCGAAACAGCGAATCCCTTGATCGGTCCCGTACCGAACAGGAAAAGCGCAGCTGCTGTAATGAGCGTGGTCACGTGCGAGTCGAGGATCGTTAGGAACGCCTTATCGTATCCGGAGTCAACCGCGGGCCTCGGCTGCTTGCCTGCGCGGATCTCTTCCCGGATACGTTCGAACATGAGCACATTCGAGTCCACACCCATTCCGATGGTAAGGATGATGCCTGCGATACCCGGCAGTGTGAGCGTTGCATTCAGAAGCGCCATCGCGCCCAGCAACAGGACCAGGTTCAGAACAATAGCGTAGTCCGCGATGAGTCCCGCCATTCGGTAGTAGATGACCATGAAAAGAATGACGACCAGACCGCCGATCAAAGCGGAACGGACACCCGCATTGATGGAGTCCTGTCCAAGCGAGGGACCGACGGTCACGTTCTGTACGATTTTAACAGGCGCTGGAAGGGATTCCCGCAATACGATCGCCAGCTTCGCGGCCTCGTCATGCGTAAAGTTCCCGGTGATCTGGGCGTTACCGCCACTGATCCGGTCCTGAATCCTCGGAGCGGAATGGACCACCCCGTCGAGAACAATGGCAAGCTGCCTGCCGACGTTCTCGCCGGTTATTCGATCAAATATCTTGGCGCCTTCGCTGTCAAACGAGATAGACACCGCTGGCTTGTTGAACTGGTCGATTCCAACCTTTGCTTCCTTCAGCCGGTCACCGGTCAGGAGAGTCTTCTTGTAGAGCAGAATTGGCTGCTTCACGATCTTGCCGACCTCATTTTCTCGCTCTTCGTAAAGGATCTCCGTTCCCTCCGGCGGCTTGCCCGCCAATGCCTTCTGGAAATCGGTGGGGTCGGAGTCCACAAGCTTGAACTCAAGTCTCCCCGCAGTCTTGATGAACGCAATGGCTTCCTGCGGGTTCTTTACGCCTGGAAGCTGGAGCGCAATCTGGTCCTGCTCCTGTTTGTAGATGGCAGGCTCTGCCACGCCATACTTATCCACTCTTCGGCGGGTCCGTTCAAGGGCCTGCGTCACAGCCCATTCCTTGAGGCGCCTCACCTCAGTGGGCTTGAGACTGTATATGAGCTCTCCCTTTGCTCTCGATTTGAAATCAAGAATGGCATAACTTTCCTTGACAAGCCTCTCTACCTTTTCCTCAAGAGGCTCCTCGAATTTTGCGGAAATGTCCTGACCTGATCTGCTGAACGTCACCGCGAGCCCCTGCGATGCGGCCGTGGTCTGAAGGTCCGCAACGATGTTATCGGCCGAGGATTCCACTGCCTTGTCGGTCTCCACTTGCATCACGACATGGCTGCCACCCCTTAGGTCGAGGCCGAGCGAGATCTTGGGCACGCTCTGGTGCCACCACTCCGGCAGCTGGACCGTAAGCGGGGTGGACGGCAGGAACAAAAATAGTGCTATCAGAACCGAGAGTGCTATAAGTCCCACCCTCCATTGAATGCTCTTTTTCATAATAGAATCGCCTCCTGCTAGATTCTTGAATTGCTGAATAGTATCGCAGAACTCGCTGTAGAATAAATTTTAACCCTTCTATTTGTACATCCTAAACACATACAACCTGAAGATGCCCGAATGTTCCAAAACTGGATCATTCGAATTTATTGAGGATTGCGGATTTAGAATTTATAACTCCTCTGCGCAATTAGTCGTGAACATGTTTTTCGTTTTTTACTCTTTCGATTTTTCTTTTTCCGTTACCACGGCGGCAACCGAGCTGCGCGTGACCTTTACCTTTGTCCCCTCGGCTATCTTGACGGTCAGTGTATCGGGAGTCACACTCTCTACCGTGCCATAGATTCCGCCGGATGTGATGATTTCGTCACCCTTCTTGAGTTCCTCCACCATTTTCTTATGCTCCTTCATCTTCTTCTGCTGGGGCCGGATAAGGATGAAATAGAAGATGGCGAAGATGACGACCATCATGATGAGACCCGATGCCCCGCCGCCTCCCTGACCGGCCGCGTCCCCCTGCGCTCCCATTGCATATGCCGTTTCGATAAACATGGTGAACCTCCTTTAAATATAAGTGCGATGTACGATGCAGGATTTATGAAAGTCGCCAAGCATCACTAATCATGCATCAGCATTTTCCCTCTTGGCCAAAAACCGTTTTTTAAATTCCTGAAACGTTCCCTGTTCAATGCTCGACCTGACGTTCCGCATCAGATCCAGGTAGAAATACAAATTGTGGATTGTGCCGAGCCTGAGTGCCAGTACCTCGCCTGCGTTGAACAAGTGGCGCAGATACGCCCGGGTGAAGTTCCTGCACGTGTAGCACCCGCATTCCTGATCGATCGGCTGTTTGGCCCCCTCGTACTGGGCGTTCCGAATCACGACCTTGCCGAAGGACGTGAAAAACGTCCCATTCCGCGCATTCCGCGTCGGCATTACGCAGTCGAACATGTCGATGCCGCGTTCGACGCCTTCCACAAGATCCTCGGGCGTACCGACTCCCATGAGGTATCGAGGTTTGTCCTCAGGCAGCGACGGCACCGACGTTTCGATCATCTCGTACATCACAGGCTTGGTCTCTCCCACGGACAGGCCGCCCACAGCATAACCGTCGAACCCAACGTCCACAAGCGCTTCGGCGGACCGCTTGCGAAGCTCGGGGTACATCCCCCCCTGCACGATGCCAAAGAGCGCCTGGTCGATACTTTTTTTCGCATCCCGGCAGCGTTTCGCCCACCGCAAGGTGCGCTCCAGCGACTCCCGGGCATAATCATGAGTCGCAGGAAAAGGGACACATTCATCGAAGGTCATGATGATGTCTGCGCCGAGCGCTTCCTGAATCTCGATAGCGTACTCAGGCGTAACGAAGTGCTTGGCCCCGCCGTCGATGTGTGACTGAAATGTTACGCCTTCTTCGGTGATCTTCCTCAGTTCCGCAAGGCTGAAAACCTGGAACCCTCCGCTGTCCGTCAGAACAGGGCGCTCCCACCCCATGAAACGGTGGAGCCCGCCTAATTCCTTTATCAACTCATGCCCCGGCCTCAGAAACAGGTGATACGTGTTCGAGAGGATGATCTCCGCTCCGATACTCACGAGATCGTCGGGCGAGAGCGTCTTTACCGTAGCCTGCGTGCCAACGGGCATGAAGACCGGTGTGTCGATCTTGCCGTGATCGGTCGTGATTTTCCCTAGACGGGCGGAGGAGACATTGTCCTTTTTTATCAAAGAAAAACTAAACGCCATTATTTAATTGCAGGTTGCCGGTTACGGATTGCGGATGAATACAGTACTGAATTTAATAAAATCCGAAATCTGCAATCCGAAGTCGCTACATTCTTTCCGGAGCATTTACTCCTAAAATCTTGAGCGCGCTCTGGATCACCGTCTTTACTTGCTTCAAGAGAAAGAGCTTGGAGCTGGTCCGGGACGCGTCCTCGGTGATCACCCGGTGCTTGAAGTAGTAGTTGTGAAGCAAGCCGGCCAGGTCCTGAAGATAAAACGTCAGCCGGTGTGGCTCATATGCCAAGGCAGCCTCTTCGACTACTTCCGGATATTTCGCTAGCGACTTGATGATGGCCTGCTCTTCTTCTAGGTCGAGGAGTGATAGATCCACCCTCTCTTTTGATGGTACAGCGATTCCCCGCGACTCGGCCTCGCGGAACAGGCTCGCGAGCCGCGCATGAGCATACTGCACATAGTACACCGGATTTTCCCGGGACTGTTCTTTGGCAACGTCGAGGTCAAAATCCAGGTGGCTGTCGGGACGGCGCGTAAGGAATATGTAACGAGCGGCATCGCTGCCTACTTCTTGCACCACATCCCGGAGCGTCACGAAGTCCCCTGCCCGCTTGGACATGGGCACGGGCTGGCCGTGTCTTAGGATTGCCACAAGCTGAACGAGCAGCACGTGGAGCGAATCCTTTGGATGGCCGAAGGCCTGGATCACGGCCTGCACCCGGGGAATGTAGCCGTGATGGTCCGCTCCCCAGATATTCACGAGCTGCTTGAACCCGCGGGCGAGCTTGTTCCGGTGATAGGCGATATCCGTGGCGAGGTAGGTATACTCGCCATCCTGCTTGATTATTACTCGATCTTTATCGTCCCCAAAAGCTGTAGACCGGAGCCAGAGGGCACCATCCCTTTCATATGCAAAACCACGCCCCTTAAGTTCCTCTATAGACTTCTGAACAGATCCGTCGGCCAATAGGCTTTTTTCACTGAACCAGACGTCGAACCGTACGCCGAATGCTTCGAGGTCATTCTTGATGTCCGCAAGCATCTGATCTTTGCTAAAAAGCGCAATATCCTCATCGTCAAATGGTATTCTGAATGACGCTGATTCACCTGCAGCGCCTCCCTCTTCGGCGGTTTCACCATTTTTTGCCCGAATTCCGCCAGTAACCGGTAACGATGCTTTTGTGGAATACGTAGCAGGTATACGACTATCCAAACTCTCTGCAATTTCTTTAATGTACTCTCCGTGATACCCATCTTCGGGAAAAGCAACAACTTGCCCGTGACTTTCCAGATACCGCGCTTTGACTGAATCCTTTAGCAGTTTCATCTGCCGGCCCGCGTCGTTGATATAAAACTCCCTCTGGACGTCGTAGCCGACTGCAGTTAGAAGGTTCACCAGCGCATCGCCGATAGCTGCCCCCCGGCCATGGCCCACGTGGAGAGGCCCCGTAGGATTTGCGCTCACAAACTCCACAAGGACCCGTTCTCCCTCGCCTATGTCCGTCAGGCCGTATTGTGCTCCCTCACTGTCAATGTCAAAGAGCGTCTTCTTCCAGCGGTCCTGTTTGAGGAAAAAATTGATGAACCCCGGACCAGCGATCTCGGTCTTTTGAATGACGCAGTCCCGGTCTTCAATGTTCCCGATGATGATCTCTGCAATCTTCCGCGGTGGCTTGGATTCGGGTTTCGCCAGGGTCATGGCGAGTGTAGTGGCCAGATCGCCGTGGCTCTTTTCCCTCGGGGTATCGAGTGTAATTGCAGGTTGCGTTTCGAGTCTGAGTTCACCCTTTTCTTTAGCCCGGGTGAGGGCTTGGAGCAAGATCTCTGTCAGGGTTTGTTTCATTGATTATGGGCTTTGATTCTCGCTGTTTACAAGTGTGAAAGTATATCGTATCCTTGAAAAAAGTCAATAAAATAATCCCTTTACTTACTGCGTACAGTGTGGTATTTTTAAAATGTTAGCTCAGGAGCAGATATGTGGATACAGATGAACGTCAATACCATTCTGTTCGACAGCAGGAACAGCAGTTATATCGTTGTATTGAAGGATGAAACAGGCAAGAAGATCCTGCCCATCTGGATAGGAGCGGCGGAAGGCAATTCCATAGCGCTAGCGATGAGCAATGTCAAGGCCGCCCGTCCCCTCACCCATGACCTCATCGTCAGCATTTTTGACCGGCTCGAGATCGAGATCGCTCGTGTAGTCATCAGCGATCTAATCGACAACACCTTCTACGCCTCGCTCTATCTTCTCCACAACAACAAGGAATTCCACATCGATTCGAGGCCAAGCGACGCCATCGCGATTGCCATACGCATTGGTGCGCCTGTGTTTGTGGAAGAAGAAGTGCTCGCCAAGCAGGACCAGTCTACGATCGACACGTGGATGAAGAACCTCGGCGAAGGCGGCAGCACAGAGTATAATGCGTAACAATTTAAAGCTGCAGGTGACGGTTCAATATTATCGGGAAAAGACAACTGGAAATTAATCGTTGTAAGAAGTGCGAAGACTTTTCTCTTCACTCCGCACTCCACATCCCGCATTTCCCCTATATCCCCCACCTTGGCGACAGATCGTTCTCGATTCCCATACTGTCCAGCACTCGTCCTGCTATGAAATCCACCATGTCCGAAATCCGCTTCGGATGATGGTAGAAGGCAGGCATGGCCGGTATGATGTGACACCCGAGCTCTGCCAAGGCTAGCATATTCCTGAGATGTATGGCGGAGAGTGGCGTCTCGCGTGGCACGATGATAAGCTTCCTCTTTTCCTTCAGCATCACATCGGCGGCGCGTTCAATGAGGTTCGATGCGAAGCCGTTGGCTATGGACGCGAGCGTCTTCATGGAGCAGGGAATCACCACCATGGCGTCCACCTTGACCGAACCGCTCGCGATCGGCGCATACATGTAATTCTCATCAAAGTAAGTGATCTGCCCTTCCTTGGCTTCAAAGTGCTTTTCGAGCGCATGCTGAATGTCGGCTTCCGTGCCCTTAAGCAGCAGGTTCGTCTCGTCGTTCATGATCGATAGTCCATCACCTGAGATCGTGAGATAGACGGAATGCCCGCCCTTGAACAATGCCTGCAGCAGCCGATGGGCGTAGGGTGCTCCTGACGCGCCGGTAATCGCTACGGTATAGGTTGCCATGGATTCTTCCCTTTCTTTTTAACCGCGGGGAGCTGATATTAAAAAGCTCAAAATCTCAAGCACAAAGTTTCAGATTAATTTCACGTACCAGAAACTATAATTTTGGAATCTGATCCTTGAAGTTTATATAGCATATGCGGTTTGGAATTTGAAACTTTGTTTTTTCCTTTTCTTAGTTGCCCTTGTTTGTATCTCCCGGTTTCCCGACCGTCAGAATTGAGAGCATTACGCTTGCCAGAAGCGCAATGCCCGCGCCCATAGCGAAGGCCGTGGTTGAGCCGAACTTTTGCCAGACCAGTCCGAAAAGGAGCGACGCAGGGAACGCTCCAATCCCGATCGTCATGTGGTAGAGACCGAAGGCCGAGCCGCGCAAATGCGCCGGTGCGAGGTCGGCAACAAGCGCTTTTTCAACTCCCTCAGTCAAACCGAAATAAATACCGTATACCGCGAAGAGCGCCCATGCATGCCAGTGCTGGCTCGCCATACCAAAACCGGCGTACACAATCGCGTACACGATCCAGCCGGTGACGATCACCTTCTTCCTGCCAATGCTATCGGAGATTATACCACCCGGGACCGAGAAACCCATTTTGACAATATGAAGCACGACCCAGATCGTGGGAAGAAGTGTTACAGGAACACCGAGCTGCTGGGCACGAAGAAGCAGGAATGCGTCTGCTGAGTTCCCGAGCGTGAAGACGAGGATAATTCCGAGGTATTTGCGGAAGCCTATCGACATTTCAGCCCAGGATGACCTGAAATTGAATATTGCCGACAGGGCGGTGCGGCGGCCTTCGGCCTGCTGTTCTTTGAGCCCGAAGATGAGCGTGAGGACGGCAAGGAGGCCCGGAATAAAGGATAGCAGGAATATGGTCTTGATGTTGTCGTGGTAAACGAGGAGCAGTGCTGTTGCAGCGAGCGGCCCTACGATTGCGCCGCCGTGGTCCATCGCCCGGTGAAACCCGTATGCCTTTCCCCGGAACTCGGCGGGTGTCGAATCCGCGATGATGGCATCACGGGGCGACGTCCTCAATCCCTTGCCCACGCGGTCGAAAAAGCGGAGCGCAAGCACCTGGATCCATGACGTCGAAAAAGCGATAAGCGGCCGGATGACATTTGAGATGGAATACCCTGCAACGATCCAGCCTTTGCGCCGCTTCACCTGGTCAGAGAGGTAGCCTGAGTAGAGCTTGAGCAGCGACGCGGTTGCTTCAGCGATCCCTTCGACGACACCGAGGGCCTCCGGACCGGCGCCGAGCACTGCCGTGAGAAACGCAGGCAGGAGCGGATAGATCATCTCCGATGCGCCGTCGTTTAAAAGGCTTACAAAACCGAGGATAACGACGTTTCTGGTAAGGCCCTTGCCCCAGCCGGGGGCAGCGGCTTTCGTCTCAGTTGTCATGCCAAAAGACTCTACCTGATTTAAGGCTTTTTTTCAAGCAAACAATAAAAGCTTACAACAGGACATCGAGGAGCGTGAATACAAAGATCGTTATACTGATGTAGCCGTTCATATTGAAGAACGCCAGGTCCAGCTTCGAGAGGTCATCCTCTTTCACCAGGCTGTGTTCGTAGATGATAAGAAACAAGGCAATAAGAATACCGGCGATATAAAACCAGCCGAGCGAGAGCAGCGAAGCCAGCCAGAAGAGTGCTGCTATGGTTGTCACGTGGGAAGCTCGGGAGATCCAGAGAGATCGGCTTATTCCGAAACGCTGAGGGATAGAATGGAGGCCAGCTTTCCGGTCGAACTCTATGTCCTGAAGCGCGTAGAGTATGTCGAACCCGAGAAGCCAGAACAAGACCGCGCCTCCCAGCACCAGCGCAGGGGATTCGATCTTTCCTGAGACCGCTATCCATGAGCCGATCGGTGCCAGACAGATGGCGAGGCCTAGAAACGCGTGCGACAGAAACGTGAAGCGTTTGGTATAGGAATAGAAGAATACGACGGCAAGAGCCACAGGCGAGAGATAAAAAGAAAGGGGGTTCAACATGTAGGCGGCGAACATGAGCATTGCCGATGATGCCGCAGTGAAGACGATCACCTGGAGCGGAGTAACTAACTCCCTGGGAAGTGCTCGTTCTTTGGTCCGGGGATTCGCAGCATCGAATTTCCGGTCCGCCCAGCGGTTGAAACCCATCGCAGCAGAGCGTGCGCCGACCATCGCAACCATTATCCAGAGGACCGTTCGCCACGATGGGAGTCCCCTTGCCGCCAGAAGTGCGCCAGTGAAGGCAAAAGGAAGCGCAAAGACGGTATGTTCGAATTTGATCATTTCGAGGATAATTTTAATTCTATTCAGCATAGTCATTTCCATTCCCTTGAGAACAACTTAAGGAGAAAGGGAGAAACGGCGAAGAATCCTTTTCGCAATTTATTTTTCCTCCTTCTCTCTCTTGTCTTATTGCTTAACAGTCATTTTCTTCTCCCACTCTTCGATCTTGCTCTTGATATCCGGCATGGCCTTCTGCGCCGCCTCGATGCCCGCCTCCATGCACCGTTTCTTCTGGGTGAAGTCGAACGTCCCCACGCTTCCTACGGCAGGAGTGATAAGGACATCGGCATCTTTCTTTTTATATTTAGTGTTCTCGCTCGTTATGATTGTAACAGCCTGGAGCATCACATCAACAACGTTCGTAATGTTGAAATTGACGACGTTCTCGCTGATGTCCACGGCAATCACTATGTCGGCGCCTTTCTCCCGGGCAACGGAAATCGGAATATTGTCCACTACACCTCCATCCACAAGGAGCTTGCCCTGATGTTCAACTGGGTTAAACACGCCGGGGATCGCGCTACTCGCTCGCACCGCCCTGGCCACGGGACCGTGATCGATCACTACGCGTGAACCCCTGTTCAGATCAGTCGCGACCGCGGCAAATGGCAGTTTGAGGTTTTCTATGTTCGCAACTGGGACTTTGTTTTTCACAAACTCTTCCAGTTTATCACCTTTTACCGGTCCCATACCGGTGATCGTGGAAAGGATCGCATAATCGAGGATGTTATCCTTTTCGAGAGAAAAGGCGGTCCATTCAAGCTCAAAGCTGTTCAGGTTGCTGGCATAGATTGCACCGATGAGACTGCCCACACTCGTTCCGACAATCATGTCGATCGGGACCTTCTCCTGTTCAAGCGCCCGGATCACTCCTACGTGGGCGAACCCACGGGCCGCGCCACCTCCCAGCACAAGCGCGATCTTCGGCCGCACTGTCCCGGCAACCGGATGACCTTGCATCGAGGCGCATGCGGCAACGAGTGACAACAGGATGACCGCAAGCAGTAGTTTTGTGGGCTTCATATTTTACTTCTCCCTGACAGAGGGGAAAACGGCGCTAGCCTTCTTGTGCCCGACCCTCTATCCCGCCTTCAGTAATTCCATGACTTCTTCATGCAACTTTCTGACAATCTCATCGTAATCTTTGTCTCCGGGATAGAGCGGATTCCCGACGGACATCCTGACCTTGACCGGTTTTGGAAAAAACTTGCCTGACGGTAGCATTTCATAGGTGCCCGTGATGGCGACGGGGACGAGTGGTATTTTCAGCTCCTTTGCGATTATGCCCACACCTTTCTTGAACTCTTTGATGTTCCCGTCGCGCGAGCGAGCACCTTCGGGGAACGCGCAGAGGATCCTGCCCTGGCGAAGCACGTACGCTGACAGCTGCATGGCGCTATACAACCTGGTATCCATATCCACGGGGATCACCTGGATCAGTTTCGCTATCCTGGATGTAACGGGGCCGCCGAAGTACTCGGTTGCACCAAGGAAAAAGGTCTGTGAACCAGTCCGCCACGGCATCACTGCCATGACCGACGGCCCGTCCGCAAGGCTAACGTGGTTCGGCGCAATGATATACGGACCTTTCGCTGGCAGTTTTTCGAGACCACGAACTGAAATACGGCAGTAGAGCTTAAGAATGATGTAGAGTATGAGCTTGATTGCATATCTGCCGATATATAAGAGCGGACCGGGGTCTATCTTGAGCTTATGCTTCATCTCCTCTGACGGCTCTTGAGCCAGGATCTCTGCCCACGACAGGCGGATCTGTGCCCCTGTCCTCACCTGACTTGATTCTATGAGTTCCTGCAGCTTGAACACAATATCCTTGACCGTGAATACTTCAGATCCGAACGGTTCCGGCAGGCTGATGCCGAAGGACTTCTCGATGCTTACCACCAGCTCCACCCGCGCGAGAGAATCGAGGCCAAGGTCGAGTTCCAGGTTGTCGTCGGGGACAATCTTCTTCTTGGCAGAGAACGGCTCCAAGCAGCCCAGCAGCCTTTTCGCAACAGGGTTTGATAGAAGGTCCGCGTCGGCACTGGAGACCGGCTTTCCCGCCAGCTCCCCGCCCTCCTGGTAGAGATCCTTCACTATACTTCGCCGGATCTTGCCGAGTCGGGTGACCGGCAGGGGGTCCTTGAATATCTTGAGCCCCGTGATACGCTTGTACGGCGGTAGGTCCTTGGCCAAGTCTTCCAGCTCGAAGGCAATGGTCTCGCGCGAGTTAGATAGGTTCATCTTTCTCAGATAATCGAAGTCCGGGACTACGGCGGCCTCAATCCCGCGCTCCCCCTGGATGAGGCAAATTTCCCTGATGGAGGGTATCTGTTTATAGAACTGCTCGAGCTCCTCAGGGAAAATCTTCTTCCCTGTCGCAAGCACGATCATCTCTTTGGACCTGCCGGTAATGAAGAAATAACCTTCTCTGTCGCAGTATCCAAGGTCGCCCGTGTAAAACCATCCTTCCCGGATGACCTCCGCGGTCTCCTGCGGTTTCTTGTAGTATCCGAGCATTACGTTCGGCCCCCTTATGGCAATCTCGCCGTGGCCGTACTCGTCGGGCTTGGCGATCCGGACCTCCACATCGGGGATCGGGATGCCGATGGAACCCGGCTTCTGCTTCGTCAGCGGGTTGAACGTGCAGACCGGAGAGGTCTCGGTAAGGCCATACCCTTCGATGATCGTGAACCCGAGATTGGTCATATCGGTGAACACATCCGGCTCGAGGCGCGCTCCGCCGCTCGCAAACAGCCTGAAACTCGGCCCGAACATTGCGTGGACCTTGCCGAAAAGGCCCCTGCCGAGGTTCAATCCCGCCATCTTTCTGAGCATGCCGTTCAGTCCGAGCAGGGACTTTACAATTATCCGCACAGTTACAGGCCTCTTCTGTATCTCATCGAAGATCGCCCTGCGGAGACCCGTGAAAAGCTGCGGCACGCCGACAACGGCACTTACCTTGGTCTCTTGCATGCATGAGAGGATGTCGGGACCCTTCAAGCTGTTGAGGATCGTTACCGTCGCTCCGACCGAAAGAGCATATAAGATGCACGCCATGGCGGGGTAGGTGTGATGGAGCGGAAGGATGCACAGGAGATTATCCGTTTGGTCGATGAGTTTAAGCTTGAGCACGCTGTCGCGGTTCGATGCGAGGTTGCCGTGAGAAAGCATCACGCCCTTGGGGTCACCGGTGGTCCCGGAAGTGAACAGGAGAGCTGCGAGATCGCCGTCAGCGGGAGGAGATGGGATTTCGGCATCAGGATAGGCAGTAAGCATTTTAGTGAATGACAGACCCGCACCCGGATCAAAGGAAATCACGATATGCGATGCCTCGCGGGGAAGCCTGGATCTGCATGCCTCGGACACACAGACGGCCCTTGCATCGGAACTCGTGAGGAGCAAAGATACCTCTTTCGCCGTGAGCTGCGCATCGAGTGGAACAATGACCGAACCATATGAGACAACAGCAAGGTAAGCGATCATCCACTCCGGCCGGTTCTCGGAAAGAAGAGCTACGCGGTCTCCCTGCCGGATCCCCTGTTCGGAGAGCGAGCGGGCGACGGACGCAATGCCCGCAATAAGCTCCCGATAAGTATACTGGCGATAAGCTATCCCGACCTTCATCTGGACAGCAATCTTCTCCGGATAGCGGGACGCCGTCTCGCGGAACCTCGACAGAATCATGCCACTCCTCGCATTTCAATTTTCAAGAATGATTGAGGATAGAATATAATGGAGAGATAAGAATGTCAATTGAGAACTCGATCATACCGGCTAAGACACGTGGCCCTGCCATGCAATTATTGCTCATCGCCGTCATAAAGCTTTGGTCGCACTTTTAATATTCCGCCCGTCATTTTTCCGCGTCTTTACCCTGACCTACCCCATGGCTAAAGCCTGGGGCTTTCTGCGATGGTTTTGGTAAGCCTGTCAACTCCTTTATGCCATTATCCTATCCTCAGTGGTCTACGCTAAAATCCTTCCTAGACTGACTCCCCTTCATCAGCAATAGAACAATAGACCAGCGGTGGTTATTACAGCTCCTTAAGGCAATCTTGGATACGTGTCATCCTCCCCGCCCTGAAGTGACGGGGCTTTACGGCGTAAATTGATAAAATAAGGGTTATCTCACGGTTCAAATGCGCATGGGTTTCTATCAATACGTCGGCAGGCTGCTTCCTCATTCCTCGTTCCCGCTACTCCTTCCCTCCCCATTCCTTCACAACGGCCGTCAATCCCTCCACTACCTTTGCCATCCTGCCGTAATCCAGGGTCTCAGGAAGGTCTGTAGGCGCATGATAGTGCGGATTGCGATAGAAGGCCGTGTCTGTGACCATGAGCGCCTTGTATCCGAACTTGCCGAAGGACCAGTGATCAGAAAAGTCGATGCCGAGGACAATGGGGGGGGCGTTCAACCTAACGACCGGAAGATCGATAGCCTTCATGAAATTCGCTGCGGTCGATTGAGTAAAATGTTTTGATCCCACGTTCCCGACCATTGCGATATAGTTTCCCGTGGTCGGGAACTTCCAGCGAAAGAATGGAACGGGATAGCGCTGGGAACCCTCTCGGTCGCTGAAAAATCCGATCATCTCAAGGCAGATCATGCCCTCGACATTCTCACGGTTTTCCCACAAACTTCGTGCGTATTGGTAGCTTCCCATCTTCCGTGTGCGGTAGAATGGAGGTTCTTCCAGTGCAAAAGCGACAAACCTCACCGTCCTTGACATCCTCACGCTGGCAAGCCTTCCCGCAAGCGCCAGGAGCCCGGCCACTCCGCTTGCGTTGTCGTCCGCTCCGGGCGTAGTGCGCACCGTGTCGTAGTGGGCGCCGACGACCAGGATCTTTTCAGGGGATGAATTGCCAAGGATCTCGGCGACGATATTCTGATACGTATTTCCGTTGATGGGGAATGGTTGTCTCGTTATCTTGAAGCCGAAGGTGTTGAATTGGCCGGCGATATAGTTAGCACATCGTTCGAGCCTATCGGGATCACGGTAGGTCCGAACGCCGATCTCTTGTGCAAGCACTGTCACAACATCGCGGAGATAAGCCACAGTATCCTGCATAGAACAAGCGTACCATACGGGATGAGGCTGTGTCAATCGGGTAGGCCATCATTCAAGCCGGGCAGGAGAATTGGTCAAGATACTTCTATCGAAACGACCGATTCAGGCGTCCCAGGTAAAGATTTTTTTAACGACCCTCTTGCGAAATTCCGCTATTTGCTCATACGGAACAACACGTAAAAGCTCCTCTAGGGTCGTCTCTCCGCGTTTCAATCGTGCGATGCCATCCTCAATCATGGTCTGCCGCTTGCCCTGAGTGAAGACAATCTCGCGCAGGGTGTGGTTATCAAGCTTTCTGTTCAACTGAATAATCTCTTCGCGGGTCGGCACCCACAGTTCAAGGATAGGTCTCCTTCCTGCATAGCCGGTATAATTACACTGCGAGCACCCCTTCCCATACACGAACTCCACCGGGGCGTCCGGGGTAACGAGGAACTCCTTGGCAATATGTTCCGGAGGGGGCAATTTCACCTTGCAGTGCGTGCAAATCGTACGGACGAGCCGCTGGGAGACAACGCAGCGCATCGTCGATGATATGAGGGTCGGTTCTACCCCGATATCCTGCAGCCGGATAACGGCGCTGGTTGCGTCATTCGTGTGGAGCGTACTCAAGACCGTGTGGCCGGTCAGCGCAGCCCGTGCGGAGATCGTTGCGGTCTCGAGATCGCGTATCTCTCCGACCATGATGTTATCGGGGTCCTGGCGCAGAAAGGAGCGGAGTAGCCGCGCAAAGGTGTTACCCACCACCTCGTTCACTTCCGACTGGCTTATCCCGTCAAGGGAATATTCGATAGGGTCCTCGGCGGTCAGGGTTTTTACGCCAGGCGTGTTCAGTTTTGCAAGGATCGCATAGAGAGTTGTAGACTTGCCGGAACCGGTCGGACCGGTAACGAGGAAGATCCCCGTTGGCCGTTCCAGTTCTCTGGTCAGCACATCTACATGCGATGCAGACAGTCCGAGGCTCTCGAGCGACGTCGGCAGGCCCTTTTTGTCCAGGATCCTGATCACGACATTTTCACCGTACTGGGTCGGAACCGTAGACACGCGGAAATCGACCCTCCGTATAGTGCCATCCTTTTTGACCTTCATTCTAAAACTGCTGTCCTGCGGTCGCCTCTTCTCGGCAATGTCCATATCGCAGATGATCTTGATCCGGGAAATGATCGGTTTTGCCTGATTGCTGATCGCGGAACCGTCCTTGCCGAGGCCAAGTGTCTGGAGCACGCCGTCGATCCGGTACCGGACCATCATGCCGTGGGCCGTGCTTTCGAGATGGATGTCGCTTGCGCCAAACTTGATGCCGGTGGAAAGGATCTTATTGACAAGGAAATCCGTATCAGGTCCGTAAAACTGGTCCACGTACTTCGATTCGATCGTCTCTCGGTCAACATCCTCGGATAGCTCGAACTCGACAGCCTCATCCGTCTGCCGGGAGGTGATATTGAACTGCGCTTTGTATATACGCTGCTGAGCAATCATGATATCGTGCTCAGTGGCAATGACCGGATTTATTTTCATGTCCGTAGCGACCTCGACCGCCCTCATCTCTTCGTTGTTGAGGGGGAAAGCCATGGCAATGGTAAGGGCCCTGCCAACCTTGCAAACAGGCACGATTCTGTGAAGCTGCGCGTAGCTAAAATTGATGAAGCGTGCCAGTTCTTGTTCGAACGAGAACCGCTCCAGGGTGAAGAACGGCAGGTCATACTGGGTGGCAATACACTGGGCAAGCTCGTCTTCCTCGATATAGTGCAGCCTTACCAACGCACGGCCGAGGGGGAGGTTCTCGTCCTTGCTGACGGCAAGGGCATTGCTCAGCTTGACCTCATCGATGCGCTTTTGCTTGAGGAGAATCTCTCCCAGTTTTTGACGCTTTCCCTTGTAATCGAGGAACTCTCGAAGAACGATGTCTTGGAGATAGCCGAGCTGGATCAGCAGCTGACCGATCGTCTGTTCAGGATACGATTTTTGCAGCTCAAGAGCTTTTGAAAACTGATCTTCGGTTATAAGACGGTTCTTTATGAGTAACTCACCAAGCTTATTTCCGGTCATATATTAATGCTTCCTCTCTTTAAGTGCCCGCATGGGAAACTGATACTCTATCCCCTTATATTATTTCGGCATTTGCCATGGAAATCTTTAGAGAATAATTGGCTGGTTCAGCTGTGCGTGAATGGAGCATGAACATGCAACTCCCCATACTTTTGTCATTCTTTTTGCTTCCGCAAATTCTGCCTGGTCTTGACAACCCTTCTTCTATTTGATTAACTCGAATAAGATTATAAAATATCATGACAAAATCATTTTGTCAAACCCAAAAAACAATGTTTCTTGACTCTTCAGGCAATTTTACTTAGACTGAGATTATCTTTTGGTGGAGCATCGCGCGCGAGTGAATCGGTGAGAAAATAAACCATAAATTCTGGCTTTCTCGCCAAGGGAGAATCCATAAAGAGCAGGAGGCGTCTCATGCCCAAATTACCTAATCAGTATTCAAGCATTCAGAAAAGATATAAGGGTGTGATCAAGGCTGTGGAGAGCGTCGGGAAGGCGGCAAAAAAAGCGGGTCCGCTGAACAAGAAAATCTCGGAGCTTGTCCAGCTCGCTGCAGCGGCGTCCATACGGTCCGAAGGCTCCGTGCACTCTCACACGCGCAGGGCACTGGCTGCCGGGGCCAAACCCGGGGAGGTCCGGCATACGGTCATCCTCCTGACGAGCACCATCGGTTTTCCTACGGTCTCGGCCGCGCTCTCATGGATCGATGACGTGCTGGAGAAAAAAAGACTGTTGTGAGCTGCCGAGTGAAGTGAGATCCCAGAGAGTCACAATATCGCGACGAAACCAGAGCATTTATTACTATAACCAAGCGAGGTGCTAACATGGCAAAGACCAAAGTAACGATCGTCAGAGAAGAATGCATCAGCTGTGAATCATGCTGGACCGTCTGCCCTGAGTTTTTTGCGCAGAATTCCACAGATAGCTGGAGCGAGGTGGCAGAGAAGTATCGGACCGGTGGAAATCCTGCCGAAGGTGAAGCCCCGGCGGAACTCCTGGACAAGGTGAGAGAGGCTGCTGATTCCTGTCCCGTCCAGATCATTCATGTGGGATGATCGTCTCTCTGCCGTCCTCTGAAGATAGGCTGGTCATGGCATTAAAGATCGATATTTATATGTCCGAGCCATGTGGGTCCTATCATCAGCTCCGGGAATATCTGGTCCGTGCGCTTGCTGAATTACACATCAGGGCCGATGTAACCTATCACACGGTTTACTACGATGAAGCGGTCAACCGAGGGATCAAAGGCTCGCCTTCCATATGGATAAATGGGAAGGATGCGTTTGAAGCCGTCAGTTCACCGGGCATTTCCTGAAGGACCTATATGGACGAGTCCGGGCGACTCAAAAACGTTCCGTCCGTCATGATGCTGAAGCAAGCAATCCAGCGTGAGATTAGAGCTGAGTAACGTTGACACGGAAGAAGCTGATTTACACAAAAAAACATCGATCAGAATCTTGATGCCGCTTCAGTAGAAACCAGTGTCAGAGATCCCATCTAAATGTCATGAAGAACCTTGTCTTCATAGGCGACTCTTTGACAGCGTCGTATAACTGGCAGAAACGTTTTCCAAAATATCGCATAACCAACCTTGGCATATCGGGAGAACCGGTAGAAAGCTTGCTCGACCGCCGGGAAAGAATCCGCGCGTCAATCGATGATCCAGACTTCATTTTCCTCATGACCGGCATTAACAACATAGCCATGGAGCAGTACGACATCACCGGTCCCTATCACGAGATCGTACGCGACCTGTCGACTTGGTACAAAAAATCGGTTGTTGTAATACAGAGCATACTGCCGGTGGCCTTGGAATGGATAAGCAATTACGTCATCAGGGACACTAACCGCCGTCTCGAACAGATCGCACGCGATTTCAGCGCAGAATATCTCGATGTCTATAGCCTTTTTATCGATTCTAATGGCAACCCCAAAAATGAGTATTTCCAAGATGATGGTGTGCATCTAACCGACGAAGGGTATGACGTATGGGCTAGCGAGGTGGAGCGATTTTTGATAAATGTTTAGATATTTCAAGGTATTATTTTTTTATGCTTATTTAATGCGTCACCCAAAATACCCTTCTTTATATTTTTATTCTGGATGAACGACCCGCTACTAAATCGCAGCTGCGGTTGTAGTATAACGGAAGCGTTCCGCAGGTAGTACCAGCAGAACGTCTTATCCCCTTCTCCCCGTGCGTAACTTCGGCCAGTTCCTGGCCTAGAGGAAGGTTCTGACGCCAAAGATCCTTTCTTATGCGGAAAAAATTTTTCCCGGGATCCTCGGGAGCTAGCGCTCAAGATCGATCGAATTCGGCGGAGAAGAGGACCGTGTGCACTTGTTACTATATCTGCAGATAAGGCGAGGAACTCGTTTATCTGGCTACACTGTTTTTTTAGTGCATGATCTCCGGCACGAGCATCCACTCCAAGGCCCAACGGCCATCATCAAATCGTGTTAAACAGACAACCCCTCCCATCTTAAAATCAATGAACATATTCTCCTTGTCTCCGCAAAGGAGCAAACCAGCGAGCTTCACCATATGCGGGAGATGACCCACAAGCATGGTATCTTCTTGCACCTCTGCTATGCGCTTGGCCCAAATCGCTGGATCGTCCATCGGTGCCAGGCTAGCGGTCTCGGGTCCTCCTTTCCCGGGCTTGAGATAGTCAGCAAATATTTGTGCAGTCTGCATGGCTCTGGCCTTATCACTGTGAAAAATCCGGCCGATGCGGAGATTCATTTTCTGAGCGTATGCAGCCACCTTACGAACATCTTGAACACCTTTGTCCGTCAATCCCCGTGCCGGGTCTTCTTCTTCCCTTTTTGCCTCTCCATGCTGCGCAAGATAGAGAAACATATATTTTTCTCCTTTCCCCGTGCGCTCGTCATTCTGTGCACCCGCTTACGCGGGTATGATGGATTATGGCAACCTGAGCACCACTGATGCATAGTATAATAATATAATAGGGTGCGGAACAAACAATGAAATGGCCAAAGATATTAACGATAAAAGACGCGCGTGATACTCAGAACCTGCTGAGAAAGAAGGTTCTGATCTCTCCTCTTGAAAAAGAGCCGAGATGCATCGCCGGGGTTGACGCGGCTTTTTCGAACGACCGCGTGTTCGCCACGGCGTGCCTCTATCTCTTTCCCGAGCTTGCCCTTATCGAGCAGCAATCTGCTGTCCAAGAACTTAGGTTTCCCTACGTTCCAGGCTTTCTCTCGTTCCGTGAAGGGCCCGCGATCATAGCGGCACTTAATAAATTGGCGCACAAACCCGACCTCATCCTCGTCGACGGCCAAGGGATCGCCCACCCGAGGGGCTTCGGGATCGCTTCGCACACCGGAGTCCTGCTCGCAATCCCAACGATCGGTTGCGCAAAATCACGGTTGATAGGAAATCATGAAGAACCAGGCATCAAGAAAGGTCAATGGTCGGCGTTGATTTACGAAGGGAAGACTGTAGGTGCTGTCGTGAGAACGAAAGACGGTGTCAAGCCGCTGTTCGTATCCCCAGGCCACAAAATAAACTTCGCTGACGCGCTTCGCTTGACCATTGCGTGTACCGACAAACACCGGATACCCGAGCCGCTCAGATGCGCTGACATGCTGGCGAAAAGAATGAAGAAATTACTTCTGCACCCCTCGTGATGCCCCCAACTGCCATCTCTCTCGCGGGGAGAGAAGATCGGCACGATCGTCTTCGCTGGTTACCGCCATCCGAGTTCAAATCCTTCTCAGGATCACGGGCAGATATGCTTTGCTTTCCAATGCATCAAGCGCGGCCTCGCGTAACTTCTCTTGTCCGAGGTCTTCCTTCCCTGTCATTTCTTCGATATCAATTCTGACGATGCCGGTTATCTTCAGTTTTTCCTCAACGAATTCGCCATAGCCTCCCTCGGGCTGATACTTTTCCATAAGAGACTTCAATGCATGCATCCTTTCTGATTCCGCTTCAACGATATGCGCACGTCCCAGCATGATTACGCTGCGATAGAGATATTCGGCCCTGCAGGGGCTTCCATCACTCTTGACCAGGGCAATGGGCATATCAACCTCGAAACAAACACGGTTATCACGCCTGATGTCATCGATCTTTTCTCCCTTCAGCGCGGTGTGGAAATAGATATTCCCATCGCTGTACACGAAATTGAGCGGCTTTACCATAGGATATCCGGCTGAGGTGATGGTCCCCAATCTGCCTACATGGCAGGTCTGCAGCAGGTTCACAATAATTCCCACATCGAGAATTTCTTTTTTGGATTGCCTCATTGTATTTTTCTTTCAAAAAAAGTGAAGGTGTATAACCGTAGTCCCCCATCCAGAAGCACGGTAGAATGGATCATCCTTCCCAGTCAAACAATACAGTCATTAAGCAAGATCCGCCTCCACATCGAGAAAGATATTGACCTCTTTTCCAGCAACTAGCCCGCCGCCTTCCATCGGCTCGCTCCCCCACATGATACCGAAATCCTCTCGATTCACTATCGTCGAGCCTGAAAAACCTATCGTAGTTTCATCGCCATAGGGATTCTTTCGCGGCCCGGCACATTCACCCTCGATCGTGACCTGCCGCGTCGTGCCATGCATCGTCAAATTGCCGCTCACCCTGCAGCGGTTGCTGTTGAAGAAATCTACCTTTGTGCTTTTGAACGTAATCGTGGGGTATTTAGCCTGATCGAAAAAATCGCCGGTCAGAAGATGCTCGTCTCGTTTCTTTATTCCTGTATTCACGCTTGCAACGTCAATTTCAATCTCCACGAATGTCCTTGGCCTGTCGGAAGCATCAAAATGGATCACGCCTTTCAAATTGCTGAACTGACCACGTACATGCGCAAGCGCCATATGTCTGATAGCAAACGCTGCACAGGAGTGATCTGAATCTATTATCCACTTAGCCATAATCCTCCTCCTCTGCTCATTGTCCTGTAACTATTTTACACAATTTATTGGCAATTTGACTTAGTTAAAAAAAATATATTTAACTCTATTCTCTATTGCTAAAGCAACACACAGAGATTTATAATACGACGTTGATTTTCGGGTGGGGGGGCATTGGTGGACAGGAAAGCTGTTGCGCTTATCTCTGGCGGACTGGATAGTATTCTGGCGGCCAGGCTCGTTATGGAACAGGGCTACAATATCACGGGGCTCTATTTCACTTCGGCCTTTTCGAAGAGCTACGGGAATGAGCACGATACGCATGCGGCGCGGGTCTCAAAGGCCATCGGCCTCGACCTCCGCGTCGTGGACATGGGGCAGGAGTACGTCGACCTCGTTCGCAACCCCGCCCATGGGTATGGAAAGAACGTAAACCCCTGTATCGACTGCAAAATCTTCATGCTGAAAAAGGCCAAAACCGTCATGGAAGAAGTGAAGGCGCCATTCGTTATAACAGGCGAGGTACTCGGCCAGCGACCCATGTCACAGCGCCGCGACACACTGCACATCATCGAGCGCGATGCGGACCTGAAAGGCATGGTCCTCCGACCCCTTTCGGCCAAACTCCTTTCTCCGACCAAAGCTGAACAGGACGGCCTGATCGACCGAGAAAGGCTCCTCGGCGTCAGCGGACGGTCGAGGAACGTCCAACTGAGGCTCGCAGAACGGTATGGGATCCAGGGATACTCTACACCAGCCGGCGGCTGTCTGCTCACGGACAAAAACTTTTCAGACAAGCTTCGCGACCTGTTCAAGGACAAACAAACCGTTCTCTCCAGCGACATCAGGCTGCTCACCGTAGGCCGCCACTACCGGATCGACGCAGGCATCAAGATCGTCCTTGGCCGTGACAACCGTGAGAACCAGATGATCATGTCGCTTGCTCTCAAGGGCTATCATCTGTTCATGCCTCACAATTTTCCCGGTCCGGTGGCCCTGCTGAGCGGGACCCCATCGCAGGAGATCAAACAGACGATAGGCCGTCTCATCATTACCTACGGCAAGCGGGTCCCCGGCCAGACCCGGCTCATACGGTACGGCAGCGAGATATTTAACCCGGGCGAGCCGCTCCCGATCAATAGCCCCCGTCTGAAACGCGTAGGAGCGGATTAATAGCGGAAGTTCATTGTCCAACGTTCAGGGATACACGATGTGTATCAGCTTACAAAACTCCCGCGAGAACAGTTCCTTCTTCACTCCTGCTCCCCTGCCTGCAATACCTTTGTAACGAACCATATTCCAGAGCAGCGGTTCGTAACTCTCTTCTCGAAAAAATGATACAATAATAACTAATCATAGTTCGATCATTGAGCAGGAATCCGCCGTCCTGCCTCGAGAAAGGTAGCCATGCCCCAGATAACCTTGCAGGCTGTCACCGAATATCTCACATCGCTTCATGCCAAACCCGTGCGCGTGATTTCCATGACCGAAGAAGGAAAGGAGGAATCGAGCGAAGATCTCAAGGCCTACGGGTACGGCTCTCCGCTGTTCCTGGAATACGAGGTTTCGGGGGAGAGGAAGAAAGTCGTGCTCGAGACCATGGCGCCGTCCTCGTACGGACATGACCACTTCTCGGACCGCGCTCAGGCCATCCTGTGGGAACACTCGGCGTTCAACAACCTCCCACGCCATGTGCGCTCTCTTGACAGCGGGGCCTTTCTGGATTCCGGGACGATTATCTCTACCGGCAAGGCAAAGGAGTTCTTTCTGCTCACTGAATTCGTAACTGGACGGGGTTATTTCAAAGATCTCGACCGGATCAGGAAAACCGGCAGCGCCAGACCAGAGGATTTCCAGAGGACCATTGCCCTTTCGGAATACCTTGTCGAGGTTCACTCTATGAAACTCGACTCGCCAGGTCTCTACACTCGGCGAATCCGCGATCTTTTGGGCCATGGCGAGTGCATCATGGGACTGACCGACAATTACCCGAAGACATTCGAGTTCATTAATTCGGCGCTTCTCAAGAAGATAGAGCTGGCATGCGTCGAATGGCGCTGGCGCATAAAAGATTTTTCGCACCGTCTTTGCCGGGTGCATGGGGACTTCCATCCCTGGAACATCCTGTTCCGGGAAAACATGGACTTTACGCTCCTCGACCGCTCCCGCGGGGAATGGGGAGAGCCGGCCGACGATACGACCTGTCTGAGCATCAACTATCTGTTCTCTTCGCTATTGCGCTCCGGGAAGTTAGAAGGCGCTTTCGAAAAGATGTTCGCGCTGTTCTGGGAGAACTATCTTGCGAAGACCGATGACCGGGAGATACTTGAAGTTGTCGCCCCATTCTATGCCTGGCGGGGGCTGGTGATCGCGAGCCCGGTTTGGTACCCCCGCCTCCCGGCGGAAGTGCGGAAAACTATTTTTACATTCATCCAGAACGTCCTCGCAGTGGAGCGGTTTGTTCCCACGGACGTGAACAGGTATCTTACATGAGCCCTACGCAAGGCTTTGCTGTGTGGATAACCGGGCTTCCGGCATCGGGTAAAAGCTCCATCACCCAGGAACTGATGAATAAACTGGACGCTCTGGAAGTACCCGTGGTGGTACTCGAATCGGATAAGATGAGAAGGATCCTGACGCCCGAACCGACCTACAGCGATAAAGAGCGGGAGCAGTTCTACCGGGCCATTGTCTTGATCGGGGAACTGATTACGAAGAGTGGCATGAACGTGATCTTCGATGCAACTGCGAACCAGCGGGGTTATCGTGACCATGCCCGTTCGGTCATACGAAGATTTGTAGAGGTGTATGTTGACTGCCCGCTGGAAATCTGCATGAAGCGCGACCCAAAAGGGATTTATGAACGAGCAATGTCAGGCACGGCTACGACCGTCCCCGGTGTCCAATCGTCCTATGAGCCTCCCTTGCATCCGGAAGTCACTTTGGATGGCCAGAACCCGCCCGAGGCGGGCGCCAAAGCCATTGTGAATAAACTCAAATCGTTGCTGTACATATAAACAGTTCTTAACCCCCTATTTGCGAAACTCATTTGACTGCCCCAAACCCCTCCGATACAATGTTTGATAATCATGGGCAAAAAAGTAACGTACGAGCGGTGGATAAACCTTTTTCTCCCGGATGGGTGGAATGAGCGGGAGGAAATGGGATTTGTATTATTGGAGAAAGAAGGCTGGCCGGGAATGGTACAGCTTTCATTCATAGAGCGGGATGAAACAAAAACCCCGCCTGCTGAAGCAGCACGCATTCTCCTCGAAGACACCCTTGAGGAACGGGACATTCCTTTTCCGCGCGAGGCGGTTAAAGTAGAAGACCGGGGAGACATGGGTATAGCGACACTGGATTACACGTACCAGGAAAAGGAAGAACCGACTCACTGGCGCGTATGGTATCTAGTCGACAAGACACACGCCCTCATGGCCGCCTACGTTAGCAATCCAGCGTACGACGAACCCTATCTGGCAGAAGCTGTACGCATTATTGCTGACATAGAATTCCTCCCGAGTATGAACGACTGACCTTCCTACCCCAGAAAAGCCTGATTCAAGAACGATCCCGCGATGTGAAGTTACGGAGGAAGATGAAGGCTGAAACGTCGAGGACGCATGTTTTTGCAGATAAACTCGGATAGATTTGTCGGTATCCGTCTGAATCCTCTGTTCGCATTTCCTGATACATGCGAGTCAAACGGCTTAATCATTTCGAAAACAGAACCCTTGCGAGGCACTAAACGTATTCACGCAGCTGCCTGCTTCTGGCGGGATGGCGCAATTTCTTAAGCGCCTTGATCTCGATCTGCCTGATCCGTTCCCGGGTGAGATTGAAGTACTTGCCGACCTCTTCGAGCGTGTGCTCGCCACTGACGCCGATACCGAACCGCATCCTGATTATCTTCTCTTCCCGCTCGGTGAGCGATGAGAGCACTTCCTCGATACGGCTGGAAGCTTCATTGTTCTCGAGCGTCTTGAACGGTGAGATTGATTTCTCGTCGATGATCACGTCCTTGAGTTCTTTCTCTTCCGAAAGTATCGGCGTCTCTAGAGACACAGGCTCCTGGATAGCGCGAAGGATCTCGTTCACCCGTACTACGGACAGCCCCATGACCTTCGCAACCTCTTCGGGAGCGGGTTCCCGCCCTTTCTCGCGCATGAATTTGGTGTAGATGCGGCTGATGCGGGTGCTCTCCTCGATCAAGTGCACAGGCAGGCGTATGGTCCGCGCTTGGTCCAGGATTGCGCGGGTTATCCTCTGCCGGATCCACCATGTGGAATAGGTGCTGAACTTTGTCCCCTTGCCCGATTCATAACGGTCGGCTGCCTTCATAAGTCCGATATTGCCTTCCTGAATCAGGTCAAGAAGCGTCAAGCCCCGGTTCACGTACTTTTTGGCGATCGAAACTACAAGTCTGAGGTTCGCCTTGATTAGTTCATCCTTGGCCTGTTTTACCCGGACTTCCTCTTCGTCGATGCGGCTGACAATGTCATGGAGTGCCACAGCGTCTAATCCGAGCTTTTCCATCTCGGCAGTGATACCCCGCTCAACTTGCTTTCCGATGAACTGGAGTTTCTTGAGCATCTTCTCAATTTCACGGAATGACAGGCTCATCGCATTGATTGTCGCCGTCGCCCGTTCCATGTCCCGCCTCGCTACTTGCCTCTTAAACCTGTTATAGAGACGCATAAATGCAGCTTCGTACGAATCGTTCCACTCGCCGGGGAAGCGTAGGACGTCCTGCGCCTTGACCAGACCCTGCTTGATGTTTGCACCCAGCACCAGCACCCTGGGTATCGCAAGAGGCGAACTCAAGGCAATGGTCTTGAGCGCGGCTTTGCCCTCCTCGAGTATGCGTACGTACTCCTGTTCCTCTTCGATCTTGAGCATGGGGTAACGACCAGCGGACTTGAGATAGGTATCAACGAGATCGGCCCCGCCGACGACTTCTTCAGCAGCCTCTGCTACCTCAACAGGAGACGGCTCTCCTTCCTCTTCTTCCTCGGAAAGGTCTTCAGCGAGTTCTTCTAGTACATCTTCGGGTACCCCTGCAGCATATCCGCTTTTTTCTTCTGATAATGCCATCTTAGCCATACTGCCTGCCTTTCATCCCTTCTTATTTAATTATATCAAAATCCGAAAGCCCGTCAAACACTAATTTTAATTTTGCATTACATTATAGGGAAAAATCAAACCTTGGTTACGATTGATTGGAACATACGGGTAATATTCATATTTCCCCCGTCTTATTCTAAAAATGCTCCGGAACATTGAAAATATTTTTTAGAAAATGCTTGCATAACTTTGGTGGGGAGCTCAGGCGTTCTAATCGAATGGGGAAAAAGAGAGATTTATACTTCTGGTGTCATATCTGTAGTCTGGATAGAACCAACCCCGTTACGGATCATCGAGGAGAGACAAGAAAAATCGTTTTTCGTCGGGAAGCAGTCCCTCGTATAGGGCCGCCTCAACCCATTGTCCCGGGGTCAATATCATTCGGTGTACGGAAAATCGTTTCCTTCCTTGATCGCAAAATACATTGCCGCTTTCCCGACTGGGATACTTGATACGACCTCCATCTTTGCAACATCGATCTTCATCATTGCATTGTCTTCTGCATTCACCATATAAAGATGTTTTCCGTCGGGAGTAATATAGGCGGCATGCGCCTGTTTTTTCCCCGTTCCAACAGATATTGTCTTAATAATTTCCTGTTTCGTAACATCAATGACCTTGACGATATTGTCCTTGTGGTGGATGATGAACAGATATCTACCGTCCTTGGTCATGACAGGATGGCCCGCTCCCATGCCGGCCTCTATAGTTTTGACGATTTCCATCCTGGTGACATCTATCACAGCTACGGTCCTGCCGCCTTCATTGCACACAAAGAAGAATTTCCCGTCCCTGCTGAACTCTCCGTGATGTCCCAGACCCGGTTCTCCCGGCTCAAGCAGGAGCGGAACGTCTTTTACGATTCTGTCAGTAGCAACATCAATGATCGTCACAGATGTCCCTTCTTTTGTTGTTTCATTGACAGCAAAGAGCAGCTTATCGTCCTTTGAAGGATGGAAATAATGGTTTGGTCCGGGAAGTGCGATCGTTGCCGAAACCGTTAAGGAAGTAATATTAATTTTTACAGCTGTATTATTGACATTATCAGAGGCGTATAGATACTTCCCGTCTCGAGACCAGTACGGATGCTTCATCATGGCCCCTTTGTTCATTCGTCCGGGTTCTTTCCCGATCTCAATGGTTTTTATGATGGTGTCCGTAACCGTATCAATGAGAGATATCTGGAGAGCGTCTTTGTATGCAACAGCAAGGGTTTTCCCGTCGGGAGATAGTGCCAACTGAAAGGAAAATGCCGGCAGCGGAATGGTTTTTATAATATTAAAAGAATTCCCGTCGATCACGGTAAGGTCCCTGCTGCCTCTGTTATTGACATAGCCCTTACCGGTTTTTGTGAAGACGAGCGCATGCGGTGTTTTCCCCGTAGGAAGAGTTTTTATAATTTTCTCAGTTTTCAGGTCGATGATGGCGAGGCTGTCATCTGCTTCACTCGTGATAAAAGCAAACCGTTCAGATGAAGCCGGCGGAGCTTCAGCTGCACGAGCCGTATTGGTAGACAATACGATTGCTGTGAAGACAATTGATAACAGCGCCGCTTTTCTCAAATTATTTCTCCTTTTGCGCTGCGGATATCACTTATCCACGCTACATCTGTTTCAAACCCCTGCTTCCCGGCTTCACCGGTGTGCTCCCTGCCTTGCACAAAGGGCATGCCTCCGGTGTATAGGTTGGAACATCAAGGGTCACGAGAGATTTGTACGGCACGCCGAGATCGGCCTTACCGCCGGAGCGATCTACCAGAGAGCCGGCAGCGATAACCACACCGCCCGCCTTCCTCACGACTTCAATGGTCTCTTTAGTGGATTTTCCAGTCGTGATCACATCCTCGACCACGAGCACCCGTTCTCCCGGTTTAATCGCGAACCCCCGCCGTAGCGAAAGCTCTCCGCTCACCCGTTCGGCGAAAAGCGCGCGTACACCGAGGGCCCGTGCTGTCTCATGGGAAACGAATACGCCGCCCAATGCAGGCGCAATGACAACCTCGATGCCGGAATTCTTGAAATGCTCCGCGAGCGCCAGGCAAAGCTTGGTCGCGATGTCCGGTTGCTGGAGCACGAGCGCGGACTGGAGATATTGCTCGCTGTGCAGGCCTGACGAAAGAAGAAAGTGTCCAGTGAGCAGCGCCCCGGTTTTTTTGTAGATGTCTAATACTTGTTCGGATGTCATAACTCGCTGTTACTCCTTATGCTTTATTTGACAATCATTTTCGTGGGTAACACGGATAGCGAAGCAGGAAGTGTATCTCGCATTTTTTGCAATTCCACACTCCGCACTTCAATTTCGCATTTATCTTAATGCGTGGATTATGAAATCTTCAAAGCACACGCGATAATTTCATCTAAAATATTTTTTACGGCGGCCTTTCGATCTCCTGCCTTGAGCACCGGCCTTCCGACCACGAGATAGTCCGCTCCAGCTGTAACGGCCTCGGCTGGAGTCATGATCCTCTTCTGATCGTCCTTGCTTGCCCACGCAGGCCGCACCCCTGGGGTAAGAATGACAAATTTCCCGCGCACCGACCGACGCAACATCTTGACCTCCTGCGGGGATGCCACTACTCCCTGCAAACCGGCCCGCTGGGCAAGGCGTGCCAGATGGCTCACCTCCCGTTGGAGTGAGCGGGTTATTTTCAGGTCCCGGCGCAGGCTCTTCTCATCCATGCTAGTAAGGACCGTGACCGCAAGTACGATAGGCAATGGCAACCTTTGTTTTTCAGCAGTCTCTCGCGCGGATTCCGCGGTCGCCTTCATCATGTCGAACCCGCCGAGTGCGTGGACATTGAAGATGCTGACCCCAAGTTTCACGGCCTCGGCAGCGGCCTTGGCTACGGTGTGCGGGATATCATGGTACTTAAGGTCGAGGAATACCCTGCCGCCCATGCCGGTGATTTTACGGACAATGTCCGGGCCGTAAGCTGTGAATAGTTGATGACCGACCTTGAACATGCCCACGTGATCCTTAAGTTCAGCAACGATCTTGAGGGCTTCCTGATCGTTGTCGATGTCCAGAGCGAGGACAAGACGGTCTTTTGCAGTTGCGATATTGATCATGAGATAACGCACCAGAGGAGAAGATAGCTGTCAGCAGATGGAGAGAGGAGCATTATGAATTTTGATTTCCGTCTTCTGTTTTCTGTCTTCTGTCCTCCGGTTTCTTCTGTATTAGTAGATCCTGAGCAGGCTTAAAAGCCTGTCTTTGAAGATCTCCGCCATCGTCTGGAGGCTCGCCACGCTCAAGAAATCGTTTGCGTTTTTCGAAAACAGTATCCATGCTTCTGCCGGAAAATCCTGGCTCTCCTGTGACAGCTCGAGGCGGAGGTAGACCTTTGGGAGGGCCCTCACCATGATCGCAATATCGCTGCCGACAAGGCTCGGCACTGACTTAGCGTCGAACATCGGCAGGAGGGAGTTCGCGCGGGTAACGACCTCAGCCGCATATTGTGTGATCGGCAACTCAACTTTTTTCCTGAAATCCGGCAACGGCCTGTCCGAAAACTCACCGATGGAGCGCCAGGGAGTCATGGTCAGCGCTGTCCCGCCTGAGAAAAGGTAATCGAGGATCACCGATGCGTGTCCATCGGGAGCCTTTTGGCCGCGGAGAAAAATCCCTCCATGGCGGACGATATACTCCTGACCGAGCATGGCGAGAAGCAGGGCGTCTTCTACTTCATTATAGAGGGCACTGACCCGTTCGGCCATGTGCGGGAAAGAGCTGTTTTCCAGGACTTTCACATAAACTCCGTTTCATGCATGGTTGAAAAAATTATACCTGTAATGAACAGAAAGACAATAGAAAAGTGGCGACCGCAGCGATATTGCAGGGGGACCCTCCTGTTGTTTACTGGAGGAAACGGCTGAAGAATGGGGACTCTTTCTATGTCTGCCGCTTCATTCGGTGAATGATTTCCATGAGAAGCTCCTGCAGGTTTATCTGGAGTTTGATGATATCGGCAGGCAACCTTCCTTCAAAACGGTACTCGGCATCATCCCACAGGAAGATATTGTAGATAATATCCTTCACTTGGGCTTTCAACCCACTAAAGAGATCCTTCGGGGAAATAAAGCCATTCTCTACCAAAATCGCACCGAGCTTTTTGAAGCCTACGTTCTTGCTGTACAGCTTGAGCGCAGTCTCCAGCTTTTCCCTTGAAATCATGCCCTCTTTAACAAGTGTTTCGCCGAGACGGTCATGGACATCGCTCGATGTGGCAAAGATGATCTGGCCGTCCTTGACGTGAACGCACCTGTCAACACCTCTGCAACTGACGGTCAGTGTTCCCGTGGCTTTTTCCTTTTGCAGGCTTTCCAGGATCACCGGCAACGGAATAGCCTGAATTTTACCTGAAAGCGGAAACGATGCCATACTCCCGATCCTGTTATCCGATATTGTCATGTTGCGGCCCTATTGAATTGCGACGCTTATGAGATGCTGCTGCGCAGGAGAAGGCCTAATACTCAAATTTGATCCCGAATCCACCTTCCGTACTACTGCCGCTCTTGATTTCCATGAGGAACACGACTTTCTGACTGACTCTCCATTCTAAACCGGCGAAAGCGTATAAAGATGTTTTATTCTCAGTGGTCAAGGAACCATAGAGGGCCGTCATCTCTAGTCCTCCATAGGGGACTAACTTGTATCCATGGTCCGTGAGTGGGAACCCTCTGCTGAAAATGGTCGAGAACGTCACTTCCGTTGCGTTCTTTTCGTTTATGATCGTATTGTCCAACCCCAGGTCTAACGCCATATCGACGGGAATGTCCTCGGTCTGCTTGATAACCTGATACTTGAGGTCGGCGCCCAAGAGTCCGCCGAGCTTGTCTTCAGAGCCGAAATCAGCTGACGTCGCCCCGAATCTCGCCCCAATCTCAAAAAGTGATCCAAGCCCGTACCGTATCCCTGGATAGAAGCTCTTGTAATCTTCTCCCCACGTAAAGAAAACACCCATCTGCGTCAGGCCCGGATCAAGACTTTCTCCGGTGGTGAATGTATTTTGCGTATAATGAATAAATGCCTCCGCTCGGCCAGCGTACAACGTTAGCAGGGCACAGATAAACAGTATGATGACGTTCTTCATCCGCATTTTCATCCTTATCCCTCCTTGTCGTGAGATATTCGCATGACGATACGGAATATAGCATCAAATGCTACCATTGACAAGGAAAAATCGGAAGACATGTGATACAAATCACAAATACTGGGCATAATACGTCAAGGGAAACTGCAGAGCGTGGAGAAACGAACAGTATCCGATTGTTGCGGCATCTGTGTTAACCGTCTTTGTTCAGTTCGATATTCCAGTAGAGGTAGTCCCGCCAGCTCAAAGGAGCGTTCTTGATTCCGAATGTCAGCGTGAGCACCGGCATCCACTTTGGCTTTGCCGGAGTCCTGATCAGCCTCATGCCTGCTTCACGCGGCGTCCTGCCGCCTTTCTTATTATTGCAGATAAGACATGCCGTGACGATGTTCTCCCACGTTGTTTCTCCGCCCTGCACCTGAGGGATCACGTGGTCAAAGGTGAGGTCCTCGGCTGGATGCTTGTTGCCGCAGTACTGGCAGGTGTATTTGTCGCGTTGGTAGATGTTGGCCCGCGAGAAACGGACTTCCCTGCTGGCACGCCTCACCTTGACGAGTTTGAGAAGACGGAGGATAGAGGGGAGTTTGAAAGTAATGGACACACCCCGGATGTCTCGGTCGTAGAAGTCGATCACTTCAACCTTGCCCTGGGTGAGGAGGGTGATCGCCCTCTGCCACGAGATGATCTTTAACGGCTCAAATGTTGCATTGAGGAGAAGCGTTCGTTCCATTTCAACCTCGAAGAATAACAGAAACATCTAGCGAGATATCCCGGGAGAACCGAAAACCGTTAAAAATTCATGCTGTTGAGCTAACAAAATACATAAAACTTTGGGATTTGTCAATAGGTTTGAAAAATCGTATAATGTTCACATGATGGAGACAGAGGAGAAAAGAATCGAACTCGCGATGATTGCGGATAGGGAAGAGATTGCGCAATATGTCCATGATCCGTCCACCAAGGTCATCAGGGCATTGCTTGGGAACAGGCATTTAACCGAGGATGAGGTTTTGATAATCGCGAGCAGAAAGAACATCCCGGCCAATATCCTGGAAACTATTGCCAAGGATAAGCGCTGGGCCGAGAGCTATCCCGTGCGTCTCGCGCTCGCCCGGAATCCCAAATCCCCGCTCTCAATCTCACTCTCGATCGCGCGTTACCTCCGCCTCTTCGACCTGGAGGAAATAGCACGCTGTCATTTCATTCCGCTCGCCTTCAGACACAAGGTCGAAACGATGATTATCGAACGGATCCCCACCTTGCCCCTGGGGAACAAAAAAACCCTTGCGAAGAAGGCTGCGGGAAACGTCCTGCTTAAATTGCTGCAGGACAGTAACCCCGACGTGGTGCAGCTCTGCCTCAATAATCCTCACCTCGTGGAGGGGCACCTCTACAAGGTCATCAGCCGTGCAGGTACCGTTGCTAAAACCATCCAAGCGATAGCCACGCATCCGAATTGGTCCAGCCGCTCTCTTATACGGTTCTCCCTCGCGAGAAATGACCACACTCCCGTGTCCCTGTCTGTCCGGTTCCTCCGGAGCATGAAAATTATGGACCTGCGCGAGCTCTATGCAGACCCGTCGTTACCCGTGACAATTAAGCCCTTTGTCCATCGGGAACTCTGGGAACGAGGACAACAGCCGGAAAAAGCTGGCGGAGAACAAATCTACGAGATCGATGAAAAGGAAATGGAGGCTCTTGATGCTGAAGTAACAAGGTATACAATTGATGTGCAGGAGGGGGAGAGCACTTCTCGTGAACAGGACTGACGCATAGCCGTTAGCGTTGATATCCTGCCTGCCATTGTTGAAAATGCGTTATTTCGCCATCTTAAGTGCCCATCCCCGTCCGACAGAAATTGCGCCCCGTGGACAGAACTCCTGGCAGCAGAAACACCGAATGCAATCGCGGTACCGGATCTCAAGCCTCCTCCCGGCATCGTTGATGGCACCCTGTGGGCAGTGGCCCTGGCAAATGCCGCATCGAACGCAGAGGGTGTGATTGATCACTGGCCTTGTGGTAAGGGCGTCCTTAAGCGCCTTCCTTACCCACTCAGGCAGATGCCATTCGAGATGTTCCTGGGGTGGGAGGCGGTATCCTGTGACTGCAACATCGGCCAGCGCTTCTCCGTGGATATGGATCCTGTCGAGCCGCGTCTCTCCCACCCCTGCATCTATGGCGGCCCTCACGATATAGAGAAGTGATGGATCGACCCCAATGATCTTTCCTGACACCACATCCAATGCCACCGGGTCCAGTCCGGCAAGCACCAGCCCTATCTCCCTCGGATCGCCGCTCCCGGGCCCGTTCCCCTCCATTCCCACGACCGCGTCAATGATGGTCAGGCACGGCCCTATAAGCGAGCACAGCTCAACGAGCATTCGTGCAAAGGCATCTCGGTTCACTCCAGCGTTAAGATGCCATTGGATTTTTCTCTTTCCGGGAATGCACCCGAATAGGTTCTTCACGGCACCGGTGAGCGTCATCATGCCGTGCGTCTTGAACTTCGGGAGATTTATGACAACATCTGCCTCATGAACAGCGCGAGCGATATCGAACCGGTGGAACCGCCCGTGGTTCTTCACCTGCACCGCCTCATCGAGTTCTGCAAGAATGGCGCCTTCCTCCTCAATCACGTTCATGACCCCGGATCTCTCGCATACACGGCGCAGTTCGCCGAATCCCGGACTGTCGCCGACAAGCACCTCGGCACCGGCCTCGCGCACAAGCCGTATTGTCGCACGTATTATCTCGGGGTGTGTGGTCACGGCATCAGCCGGAGGACTTGCCTTGAGAAGGTTCGGCTTGATGAGCACCCGGTTGCCCGGCTTCACAAACGTTTGCATTCCGCCGAGCAGATCAACGGCTTGGCGTACCGCGTCAAGGGGCTGGCCACTGTCATAACCGCCACACCGCACTATGGAAACATCGGATTGTATTTTTTTTCTCATACTTCGGCAGGGCTTTTACCAAAAATTCAGCAACCAGCTTTCGAGCAACCATAGAGGGCGCCGTACCTCTCTATCTTCTTTACGGACATAAAGCCATACGCTCCTACGACTTCTGCAAAACCTCGATCATCTGCCGGTGGATCCTGCCGTTGCTTACAAGGATTTCTTCGGTATGCATGTCGAATCTCTTTCCCGACAGATCCGATACCACGCCCCCTGCCTCGTTAACGATCAAGCTTCCGGCGGCCACGTCCCAGGGCTTGAGTTTGAGCTCCCAGAACCCGTCAAGCCGCCCGTTAGCAACGTAACAGAGGTTGAGCGCTGCTGATCCATCGCGGCGGATCTCCTGGGATGCCATGAGAAGATTGTAAAAGTAATAAAGGTTGTTCTTATCGCTCACCTTGCGGTCGTAGGGAAATCCCGTAGCAAGGAGGCTTTTTATGAGTGTGTCCGCTTCCGAGACCTTTATTGGTTGCCCGTTCAAATAAGCACCCCGCCCCTTTTGCGCCGCGAACAGCTCGTCTCTCATCGGATCATATACAACGCCTAGGATAACATCGTCCTCGTGTTTGAGCGCAATGGACACAGCAAAGCAGGGGTATCCATGTGCATAATTCGTGGTGCCGTCAAGCGGGTCGATGATCCATGTATAGCCGGAGGCATTGCTTAGCTTCGTTTCCTCCTCGGCAATGACACCATGGTCTGGGAAAGCGACACGCAGCATTTCGACGATCATGCGCTCAGAGCGCATATCCATCTCGGTGACCAGGTTGATATCGCCCTTGTAGGTGATTTCGCGTAAACCATGGATGTTTTCCCGCAGCATTCTGCCCGCCTGAAGCGCCGCATCCCTGGCTACAGCAATAAAATCCTTCATGCAACCCCCGATATATTACAAAGATGTGCTGTGATTTTAAAAGCACACGGATATTACCACAATTCGAGCTGATCTCAAAAACAATAAAGGGTAAGGCGCACGCATGCCTTACCCTTCTCATTGAAATAATAAATAAGACTGTCCTGATTATGTTTTATACGGAACAGCGCGTCAGGAAGCAGCTACTGGACGATCCTCTCCATCTCCACGCCGAGGTAATCCGCCAAAAGCTTCACGGTCCTGGGCTTCGTAGTCATCCCTTTTAGCGTCCGTGATACGGTAACTTTATGCATTCCTAATTTATCAGCAATTTCTGTATAGCTTAATCCCTTTTCCAGACGCTTTTTCTCAAGAATTTCAATTTTGTACATGGTTTTTCCTCCGCTCATAAGGTCGCACCACATATACGTGATTAAGCCTAGGAATAGAAAAAATCTAAAATTACAATTATTACTATAGCACAAATATTTGCATTTTTTACACTTCGGCAAGAAATTTTTTGTTATTTTTTGTCTAAATTATAAAAAAAGGGGATACATATTATCCGATATTATGCTTACAGAAAAACCGGAACTTAAGAGGTAGGAATGAAGCATGAGCGAATATTTTTGCGGCTTTCAGAGACTTGCGTTAACAGTAGCGGGAAAATGACCCAAGGCAATTTCTCACGACTGGAATCCCACATAGAATAATCCGAACATTGTGAAGCGCTTGACGCTTTGCAGGATTTATGATATCGAACTGGATGAACTATTTATAGGCTCACATAACTGGCCCCCTGAGACCTTTACACTACAACGTTAACGGGCTGTCCATCGATGAGGCACGTGGCAGGTCTTGCAGTGCTTAACTGATCGATGGACCGGTTTACGTGCCAGCACCTCCGGGGTATGACAGCGGAGGCAATCATCATCGGTCGGCTTTATTCGGGCATGAGGCTTGTGGCATTCGTAGCAGTTCAGCCGTGCCATCGGAACCTTTTCTGGAAAGCTCGTCTTCGCTGATTTTCGATGACACGTCAGACAACGTTCTCGGTCCGGGATAAAGGGTTCCAACTGCTTCGGTGAGAAAGCATGGCACCGAAGGCAGGAAATATTTTCCATGCCTACCCCATGAACTTTCCAGTCAGTGTGACAACGGAGACATGCTTCTTTTTCCGGCCTGAAGGAGTGCACCGTGCGGCTGTGACAGTCCTTGCAAGTGAGCTTTTCCATAAAAACGTGTCGAGCATGTCCCGTTGACTTGTTCACGGCCAGCGATCCTTGGGCGGCTTCGTCCCAATGACATTTCGTGCATGTTTTCCATGGCGTCTCATTTCCATGGGGCTCGGGAGTCTTCCGGTCTGTGGTAAAAATAAACTTGACAAGCAGTCTATTCTGTTCGATCATGCCGAGTTGGTGGCACTCCTGGCACACAATGTTTCGGTGCCCGCTCAGCTTCCACGCCGTATACGCTTCCTCCATGAGATGACAACTGTTGCAGAACTCGGGATTCTTCTGGATATAATTGTAATACCGGACAGCGAGTACGATACCCAGGATCGAAATAATGAACATAAGGGAAACAAGAACGATCTTGTCTCTCGGGCTCAGACCCCGTTCCAGCTTGTCGAATATCCTTGAAAATAGTTTATACATGAGAATATTATTTGATGAAATGCTCCGCGATCTGCACCGCGTTTAGTGCGGCACCTTTACGCATGTTGTCTGATACGATCCAGAGATTGATTCCATTCGGGATAGACTCATCTGCCCGTATTCTGCCCACATAGATCTCGTCCTTGCCTGCCACGTCGATCGCCAGCGGATAGATGTTCTTCTTCGGATCGTCGTACACGATAACGCCTGGCGCCGTCGACAGAATCGCCCTCACTTCGTTGGCTGAAATCTTTTCCACTGTCTCGATGTTCACGGATTCGGAGTGGCAGCGGAACACTGGCACTCGTACCGTTGTCGCTGTCACGCGGATCGAATCATCTTCCATTATTTTTTTCGTCTCGTTCACCATCTTCATTTCTTCTTCGGTGTATCCGTTGTCGAGGAAGGAACCGATATGCGGAAGACAGTTAAATGCAATCTGATGAGGATAGACCTTCTTCTCAACATCCCTGAAATTCAGGAGCGCTACTGTCTGCCCTGCGAGTTCGTCTATGGCCTCTTTACCTGTGCCGGACACGGATTGGAAGGTGGTGAGCACGATACGCTTGATCTTCACCGCGTCATGGATGGGTTTGAGCGCCACGACCATGCCGATGGTCGAACAGTTGGGGTTCGCGATGATACTTGCACGTGCCGTAATAGCATGGGCGTTAACCTCGGGAACCACGAGCGGGACGCTCGGGTCCATGCGGAAGGCGCTCGAGTTGTCGACAACCACAGCGCCGGACTTCACAGCCTCGGGTGCGAACTCGAGGCTGCGCTCGGCACCAGCCGAGAAGAGAGCGATATCTACTCCCTTGAATGAATCCTTCGCCAATCTCTTGACAATCCAATTTTTGCCCTCGAATTGAATTCGCTCGCCCTCAGAACGCTCCGATGCGAGCGGAACGAGCTCGCTCACCGGGAATTTCCGTTCCGCAAGGATTTCGATCATTTCCCTGCCGACAACACCAGTGGCGCCCGCAACAGCAACTACATATGCATTCTTTTTCTTAAGCATACGGGATTAATAAATGCCTTAACCGCGAAAAATCAAAGGAATACAGGAAAATTGTTATAAGATCCTAAAACCTTCGCACTTTGAGCGCCTCAAGTGGCCGGTTTTGACATAAGGCTATCACGGTTCAAACACTGGGGTGCCTCGTTCTCACTTCTCCACCACGATCCGCAGCATTCTTCGGAGCGGCTCTGCGGCGCCCCAGAGGAGCTGGTCACCGCAGGTGAATGCGTTCAGGAATGTGGGTCCCATGTTCATCTTGCGCAAGCGTCCAATCGGCACGGTAAGCGTGCCGGTAATGGCCGCCGGAGTGAGATCCCTCATTGTTATCTCTCGATGGTTCGGCACAACCTTCACCCATTTGTTGTGCTTTGCGATCATGTCGGTGATCTCGTCCAGTGGTACATCCTTTTTCATCTTGATCGTAAGCGCCTGACTGTGGCAGCGCATGGCACCGATGCGCACGCAGGTCCCGTCTATCGGGATCGGCTTGTCTTCACGACCGAGGATCTTGTTCGTTTCGGCCTGGCCTTTCCATTCTTCCCTGCTCTGGCCATTGTCGAGCTGTTTGTCGATCCAGGGAATGAGCGAGCATGCCAAAGGTGCCCCGAAGAACTTCGTAGGATAGCGATCGGACCGCACATGCTCGGCGACTTTCTTGTCAATTTCGAGGATCGCGCCTGCCGGATCGTCCAGAAGATTCTTGACCGAATCGTGTGCAGAACCCATCTGCTTGAGCAATTCGCGCATGTTATTTGCGCCAGCGCCCGATGCCGCCTGGTACGTCATGGCGCTCATCCACTCAACGAGATCGCGCTCGTATAATCCGCCCAAAGCCATGAGCATGAGCGATACCGTACAGTTTCCGCCGATATAGTTCTTGATCCCCTTGGCCATGCCGTTCTTGATCACATTCAAGTTGACCGGATCGAGTATGATAATGGAGTCGCTCGTCATACGTAGCGTAGATGCTGCATCGATCCAGTATCCCTTCCATCCAGCTGCACGGAGTGCAGGATAGATCTCGCCGGTATAGTCACCACCCTGGCATGAGACGATGGTATCCATCGCCTTTAGTTCATCGATACTCTTCGCATCCTTGAGGGCAGGGACATCTTTGCCGATGTTCGGTCCCTTACCGCCTATGTTCGATGTCGTGAAGAACACAGGGTCGATGAGCTTGAAATCCTTTTCCTCGTTCATGCGGCCCATGAGCACCGAGCCCACCATGCCGCGCCAACCGATAAAGCCTACTCGCATCATTGTATAACTCCCGAACATGAATTCTGTTTTTTAATCCAACCTTCCGAGCTTGCCCTGGAATCAGGAGCTTTCTGACTCCCTGCTGTCATGCAAAGGACTATGTTAAATTCTCACTTTTATTATCATTACTTTCAGAACAACATCTCTATACGCCTGACACAACCGTAGTATTCAGTAGCAAGCGTTTCAACTCTAAGCGGCAAACACGAATCCCTTCAGCTAAAGAACAATCGGCCTTTTAATTACGCAACATCTCAAATGAACCTTTCCCGTAAATGCCATATTCTAAGCTTTTTGTCGCCTGATACTGGAAATAATATTGTTCGATCATCTTATTTGCTGATTCATTCTCCCCGCACAGAGTTTATGCCGACTAGGAAGCAGAACGCGAACGAGTCTTAGCCCGAAGTATCGGATTGAGCACCATAGCGTCCTCTTTAAACGAGACCCGCCACCATATCCCCCACCTCTGTGGTGGACATGCCCATTTTCCCGGCAGCCTGGCTCGTCATCTTCTTCATGACCGCGATCATTGCCGTCTCGATAGCCTGCGCAGATTTTGTTTCACCGAGGGCATCAAGCATCATCATCGCCGCACCAATCGCCGCCATGGGGTTGATCACGTTCTGGCCGGCATACTTCGGCGCGCTACCGCCCATCGGCTCAAACATCGAAACGCCTTCGGGGTTGATGTTCCCGCCTGACGCTACGCCGAGGCCGCCCTGGATCATAGCGCCAAGGTCGGTAATGATGTCGCCGAACAGATTTTCGGTGACGGCCACGTCGAACCATTCGGGATTCTTTACGAACCACATATTCGCGGCATCAACGTGGTTATAATCGCGTTTTAGCTCTGGATACTGTTTCGTTCCCATCTCTTCAAAAGCGCGGTACCAGAGATCGCCGCAATGGGTAAGCACATTACGCTTGTGAATGAGCGTGATTGGCTTTGCAGAGTATTTCTTGCCCTCAGTGTTGCGCTTCTTTTTAAGCTCAAAGGCATACTTGAGACAGCGGTCAACCGTGCGGCGATCATACACCATCAGCTGCGTCGCAATCTCCTCGGTCGTACCCACGCGCGTCGCCCCTCCGTGGCCCGTATAGATGCCTCCCGTGTTCTCGCGGATGACCACAAAATCAATATGCTCGGGGCCCTTGTCCTTTAGCGGGGTCTCGACGTTAGGATAGAGCTTCACTGGCCGAAGATTGATGTACTGATCGAGGGCAAAGCGTATCTTGAGGAGGATCCCTGTTTCGAGAATGCCCGGTTTTACGTCGGGATGACCGATAGCGCCCAGGAACATGGCGTCGAACTTCCTGAACTCGTCGATAGCGCTGTCAGGGAGCGTCTCGCCGGTCTTTAAATAGCGTGTGCCGCCGAAGTCGAACTCGGCGAACTCGAGCTTGAACCCTCCCTTGGTCGCTGCTGCATTGAGAGCTTTTATGCCTTCTCTAACAACCTCCGGCCCGGTGCCATCACCGGGGATCGTTGCGATTTTGTAGGTCTTTGCCATTTAAGTATAGCCCTTTCCTAAATGCTGTTATTGCGAGCGACCGAAGGGCATGGTAATTTCGATATTGACAGCATGAGATTGCTGCGTCACTATGCCCCCCCGCCATGATGACATGATGGATATGTTGACTATCTTTTCCTCGTGCTGCAGTTATTTGTTCGCATCTCGTTGCAGCCATCGTCTCCTGGCATGAAGCCGAGGCCGCAGGCGTCAGGCTGCGCAGGCGGAGCAACTGGCTGAAGTGTCGTGAGATCGAGGTTACGGCTGAAGTACACGCAGGGTTCGCAGATAGAATGTCCGGGTTGCTGCATGATTTTCGGGTGGAGAGCCTTCATCAGCTTGAAACAGGCTGTCAACGAAGTCCCGCCTTTTTCTTCGTATATGCCATAAGCCCACCTACAGCAATCAGGTCCTGCATGAAGGGTGGCACCGGTGCGACCTTGAACGTCTTTCCCGAGGTAAGGTTCCGGATTGCGCCAGAGTCCGCATCTACCTCGATCTGATCGCCTTCTTTGATACCGTCAACAGCCTCCGCGCTCTCGAAGATTGGTAGCCCCATATTGAAGCAATTCCGGTAGAAGATCCGCGCAAAACTCTTTGCCACGACACAGGACACGCCGGCAGCCTTGATCGCAATCGGTGCATGCTCGCGCGATGATCCGCACCCGAAGTTCTTCTCAGCAACGATGATATCGCCCGGCTTCATCTTTTTCACGAAATCGGGCGTGGCCGAGTCTTCCATGCAATGTTTAGCCAGTTCTTTCGGATCAGACGTATTCAAATAGCGCGCAGGAATGATCGCGTCCGTGTCAACGTCAGCTCCAAATTTCCATGCCTTACCTTTGAATTTCATCGAAGATCCTCTATTCTTTTTACGACGAACAGCATGAATGGTGTGAATGACACAAACGAAGGATGTCAGTCGTCTTATTCGTGTCCGTTTGTTGTTCCCTCAACGTCCTCTGCGGCAGACATCCTTGGATTCCTTTTCCTATGCTCCCTGGAATTCTCTGTGGCCCCTGTTGCTAAATATTTTATTTCAGTTCTTCCGGCCTGCCAATTCTTCCAAGCACTGCGGATGCAGCCGCGATCGCCGGACTGGACAGATATACTTCGCTTTTGCGGTCGCCCATCCTGCCGACAAAGTTTCGGTTCGTCGTGGCGATAGCGCGCTCGCCCGCAGCAAGAATTCCCATATGACCGCCGAGACAGGGACCGCAGGTCGGCGTGCTGAATGCCGCACCGGCATCGATGAAGACGTCGACGAGGCCTTCCTTGACGGACTGCTTGAATACAGCCTGGGTAGCCGGAATTACGATCATGCGTACGTAGGGGTGTACCTTGTGCCCTTTGATGACTTTGGCTGCCTCGCGGATATCCTCAATCCTCCCGTTCGTGCAGGAGCCAACGACAGACTGGTCGATATTGATAGCTGCAAGTTCACTCACGGGCTTCACATTCTCTGGAAGGTGCGGACAGGCGATCTGAGGCTCCATGCCGTTGAGATCGTATTCGCGCACGTCCACATAGTTCGCCTTTTTATCGCTCTTATAGAACTTGTACTTACGCCGCGCGCGCTTGGCCATATACTTCTCGGTGATCTCGTCGGGTTCTATGATGCCGTTCTTGCCCCCTGCCTCGATCGCCATGTTACAGATCGTCAGCCGTCCCGACATAGAGAGCTTCCGAATCACTTCGCCAGTGAATTCCATGGCTCGATAGAGTGCACCATCCACGCCGATGTCGCCAATGGTACGGAGAATGATGTCCTTGCCACCGACCCACTTGCCAAGCTTTCCCTTGTAGATGAACTTCATGCTCTCGGGCACTTTGAACCAGGCTTCGCCCGTGATCATGGCCGCAGCAACGTCCGTGCTGCCGACACCGGTCGAAAACGCACCCAACCCGCCATAGGTACAGGTGTGACTGTCAGCGCCAATCACCACGTCGCCGGGTACAACAATCCCCTGCTCAGGCAGAAGCGCATGCTCCACACCCATCCTTCCGACCTCGAAGTAGAGCGACAACTCATGTTCCCGCGAGAATTGACGGAGCATATTGCACTGCTCTGCCGAGGCAATGTCCTTGTTCGGAGCAAAGTGGTCCGGGATAAGCGCGATACGCTCGGGATCGAACACCGTATTAGCGCCTGCGGCCTTGAATTCCTTGATCGCGATGGGCGCGGTGATGTCGTTCGCGAGCACGAGGTCGAGCTTCGCGTTGATCAGCTCGCCCGGAACGACCTCTTTTTTGCCGCTGTGTGCAGCCAGTATTTTTTCAGTAATCGTCATCATATTTTTTGAATATACATTATCCCTTTGTCAGATTCAACTGTTTTTTCCTAATACGAAACCTGTACATGCATGTATGCGAACTGCACGAATTATTCGAATGTCACGGAGGGAAGCAATGTGCTAATTCGTGTTTATTCGTCCCTTCGTGTCATTTGTGGCAAGGATATTGGATCTTTTACATGGGCGAAAGAGGTTTGCAAAAAAATTAATTTAAACAAGCGGCGCTTTCTAGCTGCTTTTCGTTTTCCCTTTTTTCCAATATTCCAGCTTGTTCAGAGCATTTACGTAAGCCTTGGCGCTCGCTACGATGATGTCCGTATCAGCGCCGTGGCCGGCGACTTTCTTGCCGTCCTCCTCGACCTTCACGGTCACCTCACCAAGGGCATCGGTACCGCCGGTTATCCCCTTTACGAGATAAGCATCAAGCTTACTCTTGGTTCCCGTGATCGCAGCGATCGTCCGGTACACTGCATCGACCGGGCCGTCACCCTTGCCTGTCTGATTAACACTCTTGCCACCGATCTGCATCTCCACCGTCGCCGTCGGTGTCATGCCTGTACCGCTCTGGGCGCTGAGGTGTTTGAGCACATATATTTCCTGAATCTGCTGCATCTCATCGGAGACGATAGCATCGAGATCCTCGTCGAAAACCTCTTTCTTCTGGTCTGCAACCCGTTTGAACCGCTCGAAGGCCTTATTCAGGTCATCATCAGAGAGTTCATAACCCATCTGCTTGAGCCGATCGCGGAACGCGTGTCTGCCGGAGTGTTTGCCGAGCACCAAGTTCGTCTTCACGAGGCCGATCGATTCGGGCGTCATGATTTCGTATGTGGTTCGCTCTTTGAGCAGACCATCCTGGTGGATGCCTGACTCATGTGCGAAGGCGTTCGCACCCACGATGGCCTTATTCGGCTGGACCGGGATGCCGGTGATCTTTGTCACCAACCTGCTCGTGCGCGTGATCTCTTCGGTGTGAATTCTCGTGTCTGCGCCGAAAAGGTCTTTCCTCGTACGGAGCGCCATCACGACCTCTTCCATGGAGCAATTTCCCGCCCGCTCGCCGATGCCGTTGATCGTGCACTCCACCTGCTCTGCCCCATTCCGAATCGCTGCAAGCGCGTTCGCAACAGCAAGCCCCAGGTCGTTATGGCAGTGGACAGAGATGATGGCTTTATCGATGTTCTTGACCCTGCTCTTGATACCTTTAATGAGCGCACCGAATTCCTCGGGCATGGCATATCCTACGGTGTCCGGGATATTGACGGTCTTCGCACCTGCTGCGATTACCGCTTCCACGACCTCAAGGAGGTATGTCTCGTCTGTCCGTGTGGCGTCCATAGGCGAGAACTCTACGTCATCCACATAGGAACGGGCGTGGGAAACCATTTCAACGGAACGCCTCAGTGCCTCTTCGCGCGAGATCCTGTACTGATACTTCAGATGTATGTCGGATGTCGAGTGAAAGGTGTGGATACGCCGTCTCGGTGCGTCCTTGAGCGCTTCCCAGGCTCGGTCAATGTCTTCGCTGCGCGCCCGCGCAAGGCTGCAAATCACCGGCCCTTCTACCTCTGCGCTGATCCGTTTGATGGACTCAAAATCGCCGGGAGAACTGATGGCGAAGCCCGCTTCGATGATATCCACTCCCAACCGAGCGAGCTGCCTGGCAAGAGTCATCTTTTCCTCAACGTTCATGCTCGCTCCCGGGGACTGTTCTCCGTCGCGGAGCGTTGTATCGAATATTTTAATGATTGTATTCATGATAGATTCCTCAATATCATGCAGCCGCCGTCCCCGTAGGATGCGCTATAAATAATAATGAAAAAAAGAGATTAAGGCCGCATTCTTAATCTCTCGCCTGCTCACCGTCTCTATCGCCACTGTGATCAGAACGGATTAAGCAGCGGCTGGTTTCTGTCTCTTGAACAGTTTGAAAAGCGCCTCGAGAATGCCGACCGCAACATAAGAAATGGAGACCAGAAACAGGACGAGTTCAGGATGATATGCCACCACCGCCAAAAAAGCCGCGATGACAACCAGGATCCCGAAAGGCCGACGTTCCTTCAGGTTTGCCTCCTTCAGGCTATGGTAGGTGATGTTGCTCACCATGAGTCCTGCCAGGATGAATGTCAGTGCCAGTATCCAGTAATCCTTTCCGACCACATCCGCCAGCTGAACCAACTTCAGGTGCTCGAGGATATGGATGATCTCTTCGTATGCCAACACCGTAGTGGCGATCACCAACGCCGATGCCGGCGTGGGGAGGCCGGTAAAATGCTTCTTTTCGGTACTTCCCATCTGCACGTTGAACCGCGCAAGCCTGAGCGCAGCGCAGGCAACCAGGAAGAACGACCCAAGCCACCCGATCTTGCCGAACGAGGACAGCGTCCAAGTATAGACAAGGACACCCGGAGCAACGCCGAAGGATATCACGTCTGCCAGCGAGTCGATCTCGATGCCGAACCGCGTGGCCGTATGGGTTATCCTTGCGACCCAACCGTCCAAAACGTCAAAAACGGACGCGATCATAATGGCCCATGCAGCACGCTCATAATCGGAGTTGAGCGAGGCCACGATGGAATAGAAGCCAGCAAACATGCTGGACAGCGTTATAAGATTGGGCAGGACATAAATCCCTTTTCTCATTTGAGCACCCCGATGATGTCCCGCGCCCCTTTGATCCGGTCTCCCACCTTGACCTTCAGTTCGGCTTCCTTCGGCAGAAAAATATCCACGCGCGATCCGAAACGGATCAGACCATAGCGTTCGCCCGTTTTGATCGTATCTCCAGGCTTGGCATAGCACACGATTCGTCTTGCAATAAGCCCGGCGATCTGCTTCACGAGCACTTTGTACTTCCCGTTCGTGATAACAACGGCCGTCTGTTCATTGTCCAGCGAGGCTTTATCCACTGATGCAACGTGAAATCTCCCCGGATTGTATCTCACGGTTTCAACCGTTCCTCCGCACGGGGCGCGGTTCACGTGCACGTTAAAAACGGAAAGGAAGATGCTGATCTGTTTCACATCCTGCTTCAGGTAATCAGGCTCATAGATGTCCTTGACCACGATGACCTTACCGTCCGCCGGTGAGACAACAACATCTTTGCCCTCCGGAACCGAGCGATCCGGATCACGGAAAAAGAACACGATGAAGAGCGTGAGCGCGAGTGAAACACAGCCGATATTCTTCCACCCGACAGCAAACAGCAAAACCGTGAGCATCACCAGCGGGATGATAAAGGGCCATCCTTCCGAAGCTATGGGTATCCCGTAATTTTTCATCATACGTTATCCGGGAAATTTAAATAACCTTTTCCGCAATTTTGCATCTTAATTTTTACTTTTATCCACCAACTTGCCCTTCTGAAGCCAAGGCATCATCTTCCGCAGTCGGTCGCCGACTTCCTCGATCGGATGTGCCTGACCCTTCTTCGTGAGGGCATTGAACGTCGGCTTGTTCGCCATATTCTCAAGCATCCACTCCTTCGCAAACTGGCCGGACTGGATCTCGCCCAGAATTTTTTTCATCTCCTTCTTGGTCTCTTCGGTGATGAGCCGCGGCCCGCGTGTCAGGTCGCCATACTGGGCCGTGTTACTGATAGAGTAACGCATATTGGAGATACCGCCCTCATAAATAAGGTCCACGATAAGCTTGAGCTCATGAAGGCATTCGAAGTAGGCCATCTCGGGTGCATACCCGGCATCGACAAGTGTCTCATAGCCGGCCATGATTAGTGCTGTGGCCCCGCCGCAGAGCACCGCCTGCTCGCCGAAGAGATCTGTCTCCGTCTCTTCACGGAAGGTGGTCTCGATGACACCCGCCCTTCCCAAGCCGATCGCGCAGGCATACGCAAGCGCAACGTCCTTGGTATTGCCCGAGGGGTTCTGATGGATCGCGATGAGCCCCGGTACGCCTTCGCCCTTTACATACTGGGACCGTACAAGATGGCCGGGGCTTTTGGGCGCCGCCATAAACACGTTCACGTCCTCGCGCGGCACGATCTGGCCGAAATGGATGTTAAACCCGTGGGCGAAAGCAAGGAATGCACCTTTTTTTATGTTCGATTCGATGTCCTTCCGATACATGCCCCCCTGAAGTTCATCAGGCACCAGGATCATGATGATATCGGCCATCTTCGCAGCTTCAGCAACCTCTACGACTTTAAGCCCTGCGCCGGAGGCTTTGTCCCAAGATTTGCTACCCCTCCGCAGTCCGACCATCACGTCAACCCCGCTTTCCTTGAGATTGTTCGAGTGCGCAAAACCCTGGCTGCCATAGCCGATCACAGCGACCTTCTTGCCCTTGAGCAGGCCCATGTCCGCGTCTTTCTCGTAGTAGATCTTCATCGTATCCCCTTTCACAATAGATAATTCTGGATTATCTGATCCTCTTTTTGAACTCTTCGTCGTTGAGAAGCTGGTCCAGCGCCGATGACAACGCTTCAGAAACCGCGCTTTTGACCGATTCGAACGAGAATGCCACGTCCTGGCGTTCAAGTTTGCTGTTCAGGACAAGTGTCCGGATTATCTTCTTCTCAGCGACATCGGCTGCCGACACCCTGAGTTGGACTACGGCGCTCACCTTGAAATTCAGCGTCTGAGAAACGGCCTCAACCCAGAGTGTCTTGATCTCACCGCCGATCAGGATATCAATACCGGTGGTCCTTATCGACTCGGCATTCATGTCCCATGCCGGGACATCCTTGACGATGATGCCCCGTGCTTTGAGCGCGTCCTTCAATGCAGCGGTCACCAGGTCGGCCACGGTGCCCTGCACGACCAGGTCGTTCTCCACATAGTCAGGGATCGTCCGTTTACCGAGCACTGAAAAAGTCTTGCCGCGATCATCCCGAAAGGGACTCACGCCGACTACCAGTTTTGGCGTCCCGGCAGCCAAGCCCTCGGGCGGCTGGTACTTGATGTTGTCAAGGAGCACCGGCCCCTTCTGCGCGCACCCTGACAGGATGGCTACAAGAAGGACTGCAATGCAGATGTACACCCGTGAAATTCTCACGCCGATTTTCTCCTCCTCCACTCGGGCTATTCCCTGGTGATGGCGACCTTGCCGGTGCGCACGATCTCTTTAATCCCGATTGGTCGCAAAAGCTCGATGAAGGCCTCCAGTTTCTTTTCGTCTCCCGTCACTTGGAAGGTATAGGTCTTCTGCGTAGAATCGACCACGCGGGCCCGGAATATATCGGCAATCCTGAGCGCTTCGGCACGGTGCTCCGTCGGGGCATTGATCTTAATGAGGCACATCTCTCGCTCGACATATTCCTTCTCCGCGAGGTCCGTCACCTTGATCACATCGATCAGCTTGTTGAGCTGCTTGATGATCTGCTCAAGGATGCGCTCGTCCCCTGTGGTTACGATCGTCATCTGCGAAATCGTAGGATCAAGCGTCGGCCCGATCGAGATCGTCTCGATGTTGAATCCCCTGCCGCTGAAGAGACCCGACACGCGCGACAGCACACCGAATTTGTTCTCTACCAGTACGGATATGATATGTTTCATGGGGTTATCCTTAATCTGACCACGGATGGACAGGGACGGGAACCGTCACCATGCCTCCGCCTTCGCTCTCCGCCATCCCGTCCAGGTCTACGGCAATTTTTATTCAGGCCTATTTCACTGCCCTCAGCTTCTTCTCTTCCTTCTTCTTTTCTTCCCCAAAGATCATCTCGTGGATGGCAGCACCTGCCGGCACCATGGGGTAGACCTTTTCGTACCGTGCGGTGACGAAGTCCATAAAGACGGTCCTCTTCACCTTGAGCGCCTCCTTAAGCACCGGCACAACCTCCACGGGCTTCACCGCCCGCAGACCGACGGCGCCATAGGCTTCGGCCAGTTTAACAAAGTCGGGCGTGCTGCCGAGATCAACTGACGAGTAGCGCTCGGAATAGAACAGTTCCTGCCACTGCCGTACCATGCCGAGGTAGCGATTGTTAAGTATCACCACTTTAACCGGTATATTGTTCTCAACAGTCGTGGCAAGCTCCTGGATGTTCATCTGGATGCTGCCATCGCCGGAGATACTGAACACGTTCCTGTCCGGATGCGCAACCTTTGCGCCAATGGCTGCCGGGAACCCGTACCCCATGGTCCCGAGACCGCCTGAAGAGAGCCAGTTCCTCGGTTTATCGAACTTGTAGTACTGTGCGGCCCACATCTGGTGCTGGCCCACATCAGTCACGATGATCGCGTTCCCGCCGGTGATCTCGTAAAGCTTCTCGACCACGAATTGGGGTTTGATGACATCATCGGTATATTCGTACGTAAGCGGCCGTTCTTCTCGCCAAGCCTCGATCTGCTTGAGCCAGCTTTTGCGGATCGCTTCCCAGGGTTCTTTGATATGGTGGAGTTCTTTGTTAAGGTCCACCAACACATGCTTCACGTCGCCCACGATCGGGATATCCACGCGCACGTTCTTCCTGATCGAGGTCGGGTCCACGTCGATATGGATGATTTTGGCCTCAGGCGCGAAACCTTCCACCTTGCCAGTTACGCGGTCATCGAACCGTGCGCCAATTGCGACGATAAGGTCCGAGTTGTGGATCGCCATATTGGCATAGTACGTGCCGTGCATACCGAGCATGCCGAGCGAAAGAGGATGCGTACCAGGAAATCCGCCAATGCCCATCAGGGTATGGGTCACCGGAATTTTCGTGATCTCGGCAAACTCGAGGACCTCTGGTGCTGCATTCGAGAGGATGACGCCGCCACCTATATAGGCCACCGGTTTCTTTGCCTTGGCAATTGCTTCTGCTGCCTGCTTAATCTGCCATTTGTTGCCAGTGACCGTAGGGTTGTAGCTCCTGATCTCGACCTTGTCGGGATAATGGAATTCTGCCTTGTTGGTCACTACGTCACGCGGCAAATCAACGAGCACAGGACCCGGCCTTCCTGTCGAAGCCAGGTAGAACGCCTCTTTAATAGTCTGCGCAAGGTCATGCACATCCTTCACCAAAAAATTATACTTGGTACAGGGACGGGTAATGCCGACGATATCCGCCTCCTGGAACGCGTCGTTCCCGATGAGCGCTGTAGGCACCTGTCCGGTAAAAACCACGATCGGGATGGAATCCATGTATGCCGTGGCAAGGGCCGTGACCACATTCGTAGCGCCAGGACCGGACGTGACTAGTGCAACGCCTGGCTTGCCCGTGGAACGGGCATAGCCATCGGCCATATGGACCCCGCCCTGTTCGTGTCGCGGCAGGATCATGCGGATGTCCTTCTGATCATAGAGGACGTCGAAAATCTTGAGCACCACGCCACCAGGATAGCAGAAGAGCGTATCGACCTTCTCTTTCTTCAGACATTCAAGAAAAATTTCAGCGCCGGTAATTTGTTTGTTGGACATGTTTTCACCTTTTGAAAGGTTGCCAGCTTGCCGACTTAATTATGCTTTTACAATCGCACCGGTATTGGCCGACGTAACCACTTTTGCATACCGTGCGAGCCAGCCGTTCCTAATCTTTGGTTCCCTCGGCTTCCACTTTGCAAGCCGTTTTTTGATTTCAGTTTTGGACAGTTTAATCTCCAGCTTACGGTTCGGGATGTCGAGAACGATCCGGTCTCCGTTTCGCACTACGGCAATAGGTCCGCCTTCAGCAGCTTCGGGAGAGATGTGGCCGATGCAGGGACCGCGCGTACCGCCCGAGAACCTCCCGTCGGTTAGCAGGACAACGGATTCACCAAGCCCCATGCCCGATATGGCGGAAGTAGCTGATAGCATCTCACGCATGCCAGGACCGCCCTTCGGTCCTTCGTAGCGTATCACGATCACGTGGCCTGCCTTGATCTTTCCCGCAAGAATGGCCTTCATTGCCTCTTCTTCTGAATCAAATACGATAGCCGTACCATCGAACTTCATCATCTTGTCGCTCACTGCTGTCTGCTTTACCACCGACCCGTTCGGCGCAAGATTTCCTGACAGCACGGCGATACCGCCCTCTTTATGATAAGCTTTGTCAAGCGACCGGATGACATCATCGTTCAGTACTCGGCCAGACCGCGCAAGCTCAACAATCGACTTGCCACTCACCGTGGGTGAATCCTTGAGCATATCCTTAAACCGCGACAACACGCCCGGGATGCCGCCTGCGGCATCGAGGTCTTCGAGATAGTGATGCCCGCCAGGAAGCATATTGCACACATGCGGAGTCATACGGCTGATCTTGTCAAAGGTTTCGACCGGCAATTCGATGCCCCCCTCGTGTGCGATAGCGGGGATGTGCAGTGTCGTATTCGTCGAGCCGCCGAGCGCCATGTCAATGCGGATAGCATTTTCAAAGGCGTTCCTCGTCATAATCTTCCGTGGCGTGAGCGCTTCCTTCACAAGACCGACGACCCGTTTCCCACTCTCAAAAGCAATCCGCCGCTTCTCACCCGAAACAGCAAGCGCGGTCGCGCATCCAGGTAGGCTCATGCCGAGCGACTCGGTGACGCAGGCCATAGTATTCGCCGTGTACATACCCTGGCACGAACCTGGACCTGGACAAGCACAGACCTCGAGCTCTGCAAGGTCGGCCTCGGACATCTCGCCCTTCCGGACCTTTCCCACGGCCTCGAATGCGCTTATAAGGTTCACACGGCTGCCGCGGTAACTGCCGGAATGCATGGGACCGGCAGTGACGACGATCGCCGGGATATCAAGCCGGGCCGCAGCCATGAGCATGCCCGGCGTGATCTTGTCACAGTTCGTGAGCAATACGAGCCCATCGAAGGCATGGGCCATGGATATTGACTCCACAATGTCTGCTATGAGTTCTCGGGACGGCAACGAATAATGCATGCCCATATGCCCCATGGCGATACCATCGCAGATGCCTGGCAGGCCGAAGAAAAGCGGCCATCCACCGCCTGTGTGCACGCCTTTTTCGATGAACCGTTCCAAATCGCGCATGCCGATGTGGCCCGGTATCAGGTCCGTAAAGCTCGTCGCAATGCCAATCATGGGCTTGTCGAGTTCACTTCTCGTGATCCCCGTTGCAAACAAAAGAGACCTGTGCGGCGCGCGCTCCAGGCCTTTCTTGATCCTGTCACTTCTCAAATTAGCACTCCTAAAAAAAATTTAGCGGCACAGAAAATAGTCCCACATGGGCGCACACATTCTGACGAATGAGGCGTACAGACAAATACGCCGTGATAAGGGAGAACGCCGCGCAATGCAGAAGATGCACTTTTCCAAGCCGTTATTTGTTATTTTTAACATAGATACAGGAAGAGAGTCAATAAAAAAATCCCCCTTTACTCTCTCTTGTAAAGAGGGATTCTCTCGTCCCTTTAGGAGGAAAAAACATAAAAGGCAAGGTTTCTTTTACCTTGCCTCCACGCTCTCAGGCCTGCCCGACTCTCGAACGCCTGAGTATTTCCATCATCCTATCTTTCGCCGCCAGTTTCAGCTTCTGGAGCCGTTTCCGCTCCATCTCTTCTTCAGGAGTGAGGTACCGGTGGGACTCAAAACTCATTAAAGTGTCTTCCAGCTTCCTATGTTCCTGCTCCCATTTCTGAAACTCAGGATTCTCCACCCTGAGTTTTTCCCTAAGTACTTCTTCTTTTACCTCCACATTCATAATGCAGCCCTCCTTTAGGGTTTAATGTAGATGAGAAGGTTGTGCGAAGAGCATTTTTCTTATTAAAGTATTTAGCACATTTCCATAAAAAAGGCAAGCACCTAAAATAGCTTTAAAAACAATTTGTTATCATAGTTCTTTGCGCTCGGCAAGACTCAGGAATGCGCCATGCTCGAGCGTCATTACTACAGCATCCTCTACCGGTGAATCATAGTAGTTTCTCCTTACGGAAGTGCCGGTAAATCCCAGACTCGAATAAAGCCTCTGGGCAAACATATTCGAGGACCTCACTTCTAGAAATGCCCGGCGGGCGCCTTTGGCATAGGCATGCCTGATCCCGGTGAGTACGAGACGCCTGGCTATCCCACGCTGCCTCTGTCCCGGCGCAACGGCAAGGTTCAAGATGTGCATCTCATCAGCCACAAGCCAGAATACGATATAGCCCGTCACTATACGCTTGGGTGTCGTGCTTGAGAGCGAGACAAAAAGGGTAGAGACAAGGGGACTGCGGAACTCTGACAGGAAAAGGTTCCGAGACCAGGGCATGCTGAAAGAGGTCCGCTCGATGGCGAGGACCTGGTCAATGTCCACCTTCCTCATGAAGTCTATCGTGATTTCTCCTTCTTTTCCCACGCCACCTCGGCCTCAGGTCTGCGAATGTACAAAGGTGTCAATCTGTCCGGTTCAGCCTGCCTCCCGCTTTTTATCATGTCCAGCCCTATCTCCGCGACCTTCGCCCCGGATGGGAGAACTGCGGAATGCGGAGCGAACACCGCCCGCTCACCGAACAGATCCTGAATTCCGTTTCGGTAGATTCGAGACCCCTCTCCGGTGAACACCACTTTTTCACTGATCTGTTCAGCGAGCCTGAGAATGGAAATCGCAGTCTCCGGCAGGACCTGTACCAGCGTTGTCCCAGCGAATCGGTAGAGCGCGGCATACACCTCGTTCTTGCGGGCATCGAGAAGGGGACAGACAGGGTATACAGAATACGGCAGGTTCCACGCGAGCGCTTGGAGCGTAGGCACGGCAGCGATCGGCTTGCCTGTTGCGAGCGCAAGCCCCTTGACCGTGGACAGACCGATCCTGAGGCCCGTGAATGAGCCCGGCCCGATAGCCACGGAAAAACCGTCGAGATCGTGTACCGCGAGTCCCGTGTCCTTGAGCACACGGTCGACGGTGGACATTAATCTTTCAGAGTGCGTCACCTCGATGTTCAGACTGTACTGAGCCACGACGCCCTCTTCGGAAACGATAGCGACGCTGCCGGTTCTTGTAGATGTCTCGATGCCAAGGATGTTCACAGAAGTATCTTATCGTAAAAATGCAATCATGTCAAAACAAGACGCGGCTTCCTTGGATTCGGAATAACGATCGGCCGTGGGGAAAATAAATTATCGACAAAATCAGTAACGATACGACCTCCGTACTCGTCTGTGCTTCTGTAGCGAATGCTATCTCAGGTGCGTATCAAAAAACTCCCCCACTTTTTTCCCATACATGCTTCCCGCAGCTACGACCGTACCGCCATGGTCCGAGACAGGGATGATCCAGAGCTCTTTTGGCTCGCCTGCCGCAGCAAAGAGTTGCTGCCCGTTTTCTGCGGGAATGAGTTTGTCCCCCTCTCCAGCGATGATGAGAATGGGCATAGGAGATATCTTAGCTATCACATTTATTGGCGCGATGTTCTCAACCCGGGTCAGGAAGTAGAGCTCGTAACCAATAACAGCGAGATGAAGGAATGGAAACGATGGAAGGTGGTAGAAGCTTGTGACAGCGGTCCTTGCCTGGTCCTTGAGGCTCGTAAATGCGCTGTCAGCCACGATGGCGGAGAATGCGCCGGATTGTGCCGCAGTAAGGATTGCCGTGGTACCCCCCATGGAGAACCCATAGATACCGATACGCTCGAGATCAATGTCCTCGCGCGATTTGAGCATGCTGAGGGCCGCGAGAACATCCTTCTGCTCATGGTAACCGAGCGACGATCTGCTGCCGCCGCTCTCTCCGTGCGCCCGGAAATCGAATAGGAGCACAAAATATCCCCGCTTGGCGAGTGATGCCGCGAGTTCGGTAAAATCGGATTTATTCGCGCTTACGCCGTGGCAGATGATTATGGCCGGAGACTTTGTCCGGGAATGAGGCGGCTTGACGAGCCATCCCTTTAAAGGGACACCATCCGCGCTGACAAAAGATATCGTTTCATAATCTGCCTGGTATTCGGATGGCGCGACGTGAAGAGTATACCGCGTAGGGTGGGTATTCGCATAGACGAGGATGAAGGGCAGGACGATTGTCAGAAGGAGGACAGAGAGGAGAATGTTCATAATTATTTTTTTGACTGGTCTTGTCTTTGCTGAACATTGAGGGCTGTCATTCACCATGGGTCAGATCAATCCCATTTGAGGTAAAATCCGTTCATCTTCTCCATCCGCTCCGCCAGCTTGTCGACGGTCCCCTTTTCCGGATCGATAACGTCTGGAGCAAAAGACCGGACGATCCGGGCAAAAGCCTGCATGTTTGTGGGCGGCTTGATGAATCGCGCTTCAAGCCAGTCCGTCCCCGCTCCTGTTATCACGAAGGAGGCATGTTTCTGCTGTTCTTTGAGCCACGTAATGATCTCTTTAGTGTCCAACTGGTAGTTCGTCGCCTCTGTCCCCTGGATCTTCAGGATGTCATAGGTGCTGTTGCCCTTGATCACCGTGACGATGTCCGGCAACGTGCCGTAGCCCTTACGGCTCCTGAAGAGGAGGTATCCTTTAGCGCGGAGGGCCGATCGGAAAGAAGAAATGATTTCATCGGCTTTTTTGGTGTGCACGCTAAAACCCGCGAGCTTGTCTTTTTCAATACTTTTTTCGCCCTTCAGATTTTCCGAGGGGATGACGACAGTAATAAAGAAGGGCTCAGCCTCTGCACCTGCGGCAAGCTCTATCTGAGATAGTATCGCGGGAGGAAAATCAAGCTCTGCGCGTTGATCTTGGGTAAGCACCGGGGGCTTCGGCTTCACAATCACGACAGGTGTGTACTTCCTGGGAGCTTGCGGCTTCTCTGCCCTGCATGATATTAGGCCGAGGATGACAGCCAAGCCTAGCAAAAGGGATCTACCTGCCATAGCGGATATCGAAATGCGTATATTCTCCTTTATATGGTTCCCAGAAAATATCAACCTTGCTCACTCGCGCACCGGAGGGGCCTTTGTGGCACCAACCGACGATCTCCTCGACCTTTTTCTTCTCCCCTTCGAAGAGCGCCTGCACCGCGCCGTCAGGAAGATTCCTGACCCAGCCTCCGACGCCGAGCCGAACGGCCTCGTCCCTGGTGCTGGCGCGGAAGAACACGCCCTGCACCATCCCGTGGATGATCACCTGTGCGCGAAGAGTCTCCATAGAGTAAAGCTCCAATCGTCAAAACTCATATGACAAATAATAACCAAATCTCAAGGCCCAAACACATTATATTATTGATCATTGTCGTTTGACCATTGGCGTTTATTTGATTATTGATGCCTGATAATTATTGTTAACTCCCTCGCGCTATGCACCTCGACCTATGATTTCCGGATTATTCTCATCTAGCGTCTTGGCCCTCTCTTGCCGACGCCTCTCCCCCAGCCCCTCGACTCTGGCCTCGCTCCTTGGGATGGCCCTCCGCCCCCGGACATTGGCCCCTGGTTGCTGAACTTTTGTCCCAGTTTTCGCTTGACCTTCGGTCTCCACGTGGCGGTCCCCCTTTCAGGCTTGCGGATGGCCGATTTTGTTGCTGGGCTATGGCCGCTCTCTCCGCGAACGCTGAAGTTTCCCGTGTATCCGCCCGGGCCCTTGCTCTTCGTCTCACGTCCGGACCATGTGCTACGGCTTTCGCCTGAATGCTGTCTCCTGACATCCAGCCTCGGGCCGCTGCCTCGCCGTGTAATTAAGCTGTCCTGACGTTCACTTCTGTCCGTGCCGCTTATTCCTCGTCGCACACCCTGATTTGGCTCTGGATCTTGGTTCCGCCTTCGCCCTCTCCTCGTATCCCGCATGATCCTTGTCGCTGGGCGCCTAACCCGGCCTTCACCAGTCCTCTGGCCTCTGAATTTTGACTGACGACTGCTACCCTCTCGCGAGCTTAGTCTATCTTCAGTTCCATGCGTTTTGGCAACCGTCCTGTGGCGTCCTTCATCCACCGTCCTTCGACTTACGCCTTCCGCTGTCCGCTGAGCTTTGACTGCAGGCTTATATACTCGGATGTGCTGACCGCTGTCATCTGTTTTCAGGGCAGTCTCCCTCAGCGTCTTAACTTCGTCAAGCGTTAGGTGACGGAATCTTCCTTCAGGGAGATCTCCGAGCGACAGGCCGCCCGTTCTGATCCTCTTGAGCTTGATCACCGAACGACCCACATGGTCGAACATGCGTCGCACCTGGCGCTTCCGCCCCTCATGGATCGTAATCTCTACCCAGGAGTTCATTTCTTCCTTCCGGATTTTTTTGATCTTCGCGGGCGCGGTCTTGCCGTCCTGAAGGAATATCCCCTTTTCAAGCATCACGATCGCCTGATCATCAAGCACCCCCTTGACCTTCGCCAGATAGGTCTTTGGAAATTCATGTTTCGGGTGCGTGATCAGGTGCGCGAAGTCCCCGTCGTTTGTCATGAGCAGCAGTCCCTCGGTATTGTAGTCCAGCCTGCCGACGGGATAGACGCGGGTCTTGATGCCTTTGAGCAGGTCCTGCACCGTGGGTCGTCCTTCGGGATCTGACATGGTCGTGACATAGCCCGCGGGCTTGTTCAGCACGATGTAGGTCCGCGGCTGTTTGGGGTTGATGAGCTTACCGTCGACCTTAATATGGTCATTGCTCGCATCGGCCTTGGCCCCGAGCTCGGTCACCACCTTGCCGTTTACGCGCACCCTCCCTTCAATGATAAGCTGTTCCGCGGAACGGCGCGATGCCACTCCTGCGGCAGATATGATCTTTTGTAATCGTTCTTCCATAGTTTTTAATTATACCGTTAATTTCGGGTAAATACAATCTCGACCTTGTTGACGTTTAATCTTATTGTTTGTGAATAATGATCGACCTTAACGGCAGGACACTTTGGCAAGGAATATGATTGGATAGGACATCTCTTAAAAATGTTCTTTTGATGATATGCAGTTATAAATATTAATGAGCAGCGCTTCTTGCGGCGTCATCCCCCTCTCTTCGCCAGCCACTCCTTTAACCGTGGGCACTTCTTCTTCGCACGGTTCCCTTCGCAATCCCCGCATATGGTCATATCCTGACTGCAGGGTGTAAAACCTTCAGCGCTGTGGGTTTTCGCTGTTTTTTTGGTCTTTTCGCTTTGTGCCTGCTCGATGCTTGTGGCTTTTGACATGATTCTATATTACACTTTGATAGAATTATGCTTGACATCCTCCCCGGCCTCAAAGGCCGAGGATTCCTGAATCAGGCTCTACAGCTACTGAGAGCCAAAGCTGATCCTGTTTGCAGATGCGGCAGAGATGTTTGCCGCGTCTCCGGTTCATGGACTGATGCAGATGGTCTGGTGTTTCTCCGGGCGAACCGGTTGACTGCAGGCTGTGCCAAGCAGCCACTACTCCAAAAACCACCTGTTGGTTTCGGGAGATACCTTTTGTACAGATGCGCTAATTATGACACCACGGATTTTTGCTAAACCATTGTTCTTAAGGTTACCAACGTTGATCGTTGGGGTACCGCGAGCATATGCATCGCGACCTGTAGATTTAGCGAAATTCATGATCCGGTGTCATAGTTATTTCTTGGACGGCAGAAGTTTTGCCCGGCAACCTTCTTGCCGGAACCCCATACTTATGGTTTCAAAAAACAAAACAGGGTTTGTTCCCCTGTAGTGCGGTTACCTCAAATGTATGGGATGATTTGTTATTAGTCAAACAGAAAGCAGTGGCCTAACAGTGCATCTAACCATGTTAGGTCGGCGCCTTATATCCTCGCCCTGAAGAGACAGTGTTTTACGGCGCGAATGGATAAAGGTGGATGAAAAGGTCAACCGATTCCAACTCTCACACGGATGACGGATCAAGAGACCCGGATTTTAATAGCCTGCCAATCCTGTTATCCTGTTCAAATCTTCTTTGACTACAGTCTTGACTACCCTTTGTCATCTGTCTTCTGAAAGACCGCCTGCTTCGTCTGGTCCTACTCCATCCTGTAATTCGGCGCCTCTTTAGTAATCACCACGTCATGCACGTGCGACTCGCGAAGGCCGGCGCTTGTTATTTTGATGAACTTCGCCCTATCCTTGAGCGCCTTGAGACTCTCGCAACCGCTGTACCCCATGCCCGCTTTCAGGCCGCCGATGAGCTGATGTACGCTCGCCGCGAGGGTTCCCTTGTACGGTACGCGGCCTTCGATGCCCTCCGGCACGAGCTTGGCTTTTTCCTCTTCATGGGACTGGAAGTAGCGATCTTTGCTGCCCCGCTCCATGGCGCCGATAGAACCCATGCCGCGGTAGACCTTGTAGCTTCTGCCCTGGTATAGAATGCTCTCGCCCGGGCTCTCTTCCGTGCCAGCGAAGAGACTGCCGATCATGACGCATGATGCGCCGGCAGCGAGTGCCTTGGTGATATCGCCGGAGAACTTGACACCGCCATCAGCGATGCAAGGGATGCCGGCCTTGTCCGCCTCTTTGGAGCTATCCATGACCGCCGTGATCTGAGGCACGCCTGCGCCGGACACCACCCGCGTTGTGCAGATGGAGCCAGGTCCAATGCCGATCTTCACGCAATCCGCACCTGCCCTGATCAGATCCTTTGCAGCCTCGGCCGTTGCAATATTGCCCGCAACTACATCCATCTCGGGATATCTTTTTTTGATGGCTTTGACCGCATCGATTACACCCTGAGAATGACCATGTGCTGTGTCCACTACGATGATATCAACACCCGCCTTGAGGAGCTCGGGTACGCGCTCGGAATGATCACCCACGCCGACAGCTGCTCCTACGCGCAGCCTGCCAAGCTTGTCCTTGCAGGCAAGCGGATATTTGATCTTTTTCTCGATGTCCTTGATGGTGATAAGGCCCCGTAGACTAAAGTCCTTGTCCACGATCAAGAGCTTTTCGATTTTGTACTTTTGAAGGATCTTCATGGCTTTCTCGAGCGTGGTGCCCAACGGTGCCGTGATCAGGCGATCCTTGGTCATCACCTCGGATACTTTGAGGTTCATCCGGGTCTCAAATCGAAGGTCGCGATTGGTAAGGATACCAACGAGCTTGTGGCCTTTGGTAACCGGGACGCCCGAGATGCGATACTTCTTCATGGCCTCCAGGGCGTCGGATATCTTGGCGTCGGGCGAAATGGTGATGGGATCGATAATCATGCCGCTCTCTGACTTCTTGACCTTGTCCACTTCCTCGGCCTGTACATCGATGGAGAGCGCCTTATGGATGAACCCGAGGCCTCCCTCCTGGGCCAGGGCGATAGCGAGCTTTGCCTCGGTCACTGTGTCCATGGCCGAACTCACGAGCGGAATGTTGAGGGTTATCCTTTTGGTAAGCTGCGTTCGGACATCCACGTCCTTGGGTAGCACATCGGATTTAGCAGGCAGAAGCAGCACATCGTCGAATGTAAGAGCTTCTCGAATCGGACCGACAACCATGGAATTTCTCCTTCAGAATTATTTTTACCGCGAATTTTAACGAATAAACCTAAGGGGAAAGGGGGAAGTAAAAAGATTAGGGAAAAGGCAAAAATCAATTTTCCGCTTTTTCTTCTTTTTCTTCATTTCTCCTTATGCCGTTGCCCCTCACTTTACCACACAACCCGAAAAACCTCAAGGAAAACCGGATTATTCAAACCCCGATTCCGCGTTCAGGAACGGGTTATCCCGGCGCTCATCGCCAATCGTCGAGGCAGGTCCGTGGCCGCAGAAAACCTTGGTGTCGTCCGGCAGGGTCATGAGGTTTGTCTTGATGGAGCGGAGAAGGGTCGAGAGGTCCCCGCCTGGCAGGTCGGTCCTTCCGATAGAGCCGGCAAAGAGAGCGTCACCTGTAAAGACCATGCCTGCTTCGAGCAAGCAGATGCCGCCTGGCGAATGGCCGGGAGTGTGCAGGACCTTGAGCGAGACCTCACCTGCGGTGATCACGTCCCCGTGCTTCAGGTATCTGTCCGCAGGCGGCGAGGAGACGGGCATCATGCCGAAGGCACGGGAATGCTGCGGCGCAGATGCGAGCACGGGGGCATCGCCCTCATGAATGAGCAACTCAGCGCCCGTTGCATCCTTGATGGCCTTGTTCGCGCCCACGTGATCGAAGTGGCCGTGGGTGTTCACAATATATTTTACCTTGAAACCCTTGTCCCTGATGATCTTGAGGATGTCCTCTGCGTCGTCTCCGGGATCGATGACCACGCTGTCCTTGGTCTTTTCGTCCGCAAGGATGAAGCAGTTCACCTGGAGCGGGCCTACGATGAGTCTAATTAATACCATATCCTTTTTTGTCCCTTGATTGCGATGAAGAATCAAAAGCCGGTATAACCACAGCGTCACTAAGATCGCGAAGAAATAATGATACGGTTTTTGCTCTATATCTCTGTGCCTCAGTGGCCACCCTTTTCATGGCTTTCCAAGTCCAGCAGCCTCTTCTTCATCCCGAGCCCTCCCGAGAACCCGCCCAGCGTACCTGCCGAGCTGATCACGCGGTGTCAGGGAATGATGATCGGGATGGGATTCGCACCCATCGCCTGGCCCACCGCCCGCGCAGCCCGCGGGGACTTGATCCTCTTCGCAATCCAGGCATAGGCCCGCGTCTCGCCATACGGGATTTCCACAGCGGCCCGCCAGACTGCCCGCTGAAAACCTGTATAATAACGCATATCGAGCGGGAGTTCAAATGATACGCGCTCGCCGGAAAAGTATTTCTGGAGAAGTTTTGTGGATTGCTCAATAAGCTTGCTAGGGGCACTCTGGGAGATAGCACCAGTCTCCGATCGTAGTGCCTTCTTGACGGCATTCTTATCCTTCTTGGGCAGGACAATCTTACATATCCCCCGCTCCGAGACCGCGATACCGGCCCAGCCGAAATTGGTCTTAAATACTGCTAAACTGCAGTCGTGGTACATGGCATCATCCTCCTTCCTCATCGCTCTCACGGCTGTCGCTTCCTCTTCACCATTGCCCACATGAACGTAAGCTCTTCGCTCCTTAACACCCACATGGCGGCAAGATAGAAGAGCACGCTCGCAACCATGCCACCGACCAGGAGCTCGCTCTTGAGCAATGTATTCCGGCCCATATTCCAGACGGGGTTCCCGCTGATCCACCAACCGATCGCGCCCATTGCAATGGAAGCGGGAACGATCTTGATGAGGGACGTCATAATCCTCCTGCCGTCCATGCGGCCGATCTTTTTCCTGAGCATTACAGTAAGCAGGCCTAGGTTCAGCATTGATGCGAGCGACGTGGCAAGCGCCAAGCCGCCGTGTGCGAGGGGAGTCCAGAGGATCGCGATCATGCTGAGCACGATGTTCGTACCCAAAGCAAGAACAGCGATTTTAACAGGTGTGCGTGTATCTTGGAGAGAATAAAAAGCTTGGGAAACGATTCTCACACCTGCCATGGACCAGAGCCCCACGGCATAGTATAGAAGCGCCACAGCCGTGCCTTGCGTGGAAATGCGGTCGAACTGTCCGTGTTCGAGCAAAAGGTTCACGATCGGTACCCGCAGCGTGATCAGCCCGGCCATGGCCGGGAACATGATAAAGAACACCAATCGCAGCCCGAAGGACAGTGTCTTGCGGAACTCCGTCATCTCGCGCTGAGCGGCCTGGGCCGACATGGTCGGGAGCACAGCCGTTGCGATAGCGATACCGAAGATACCGAGCGGAAAGTGGATGAACCGCATGCCGTAGAACAGATAGCTGATGCTTCCGGTCGCAAGGAACGACGCGAAGATGGTACCCATAAAGATATTGAGCTGGTTCACTGAGGAACTGAAGAAGACCGGTGCTGCAAGCCTTGCAATCTTTCCTACGCCCGGATGACTTGGACTGACCTGCGGCTTAAGCATCATTCCCTGTTTCTTGAGCCCCGGCACCTGGATCAGGAACTGGAATAGTCCGCCAATGACGACGCCGACAGCTACACCGAGAATGGGTTGTTGCAGGAACTGCTGGCTCAGGACAGCCGCTGAGATGATCATCACATTCAACATGACCGGCGAGAGCGCGGGTGTGAGGAATGCGCGGAGCGAATTGAGCATACCCATGGAAAGCGCAGCAATGCCGATGAACAGAAGGTAGGGGAACATGATCCTCGTGAGCTTTACGCCGAGAAGGTACTTGTCGTGGTACTCGACCTTATACTCCCAACCCAATGCGATCATTTTGACCACGTAGGGGGCAAAAATGATGCCAAGACCCGTCAAGACGACGAGGATCACAAGCAGCCGGGCGAACACGGCATTTGCCAGATGATGGGCACTCTCCTTGGATTCCTTGGTGAGTGTCTCTGTGAACACGGGGATAAACGCTGCCGACATGGAGCCCTCTGCCAAAAGCTCGCGGAGGAGGTTCGGAATGCGGTACGCCACGTAGAAGGCGTCGGCGGCCAGACTTGTGCCGAATACCCAGGACATAACCATGTCCCGGATGTATCCCATGACGCGGCTCGCAAGTGTCGCAGAACCCACGATCCCCGCCGCCTTTGCGACCTTTACATTCTCAGACATACCCGATCACCTTGGAACTCAGCGAAAATAAGTGGTAACTGTACCAGAAAACTGACTGCAAGAAAAGGTTTTTTTTCTTGACACCCATCGGCCCTTTATGCTAAAAGGTTAGTCTGTTTTTAACCCCGAAGGAGGCATGAAAGTGGCAACGCACAAGTCAGCGATCAAGAGGCAGAAGCAGGCCGAGAAGAAGCATGAGATCAACAAATCGGTAAAATCCATGCTTAAGACCCTGGCCAAAAAGGTGGAGCAAGCCGTGGAAGCCAAGAACGCCGATGTGGCGAAAGAAGCCATGGTAAAGGCCATGAAGGCCTATGACAAGGCCGCATCGCAGGGCATCCTGCACAAGAGCACTGCTTCCCGGAAAATCTCCCGCCTTTCTACAAAGGTGAGCAAGATTTCCGCTGCGTAATCAGATTCCCTCGCGAAGCACCCAAAGGTCGCCAAGAAGTCAGTTAATAGGCCTTGGCGTTCCTTGCGCTTTCGCTAGGACCTTTTTTCCCCCTCTTCTCCCCTTTCACAACCCTTACGCAGAGCCGCACAATTCGAGGATCATCCGCTCCAAAACTAGCTTACCCGAGAGGCCACTCGACTTGAGCGCCTTATCCGCAGACAGCATCACATCAAATGCCTTACGCAGTTCCTCCACGTTAAACCTCCGCATCTGCTCATGAAACGAGGCGGATTGATGGAAGATCACGTTCAGTTTCCTTTTTATCTCGTCAAACCCATTGCCTGCCGCCTCCATGGACTTGGCGCGCATGAGACGCCGGAAGTTCCATGCGATCGCACCGAGCAGGCCCACGGGCTGTTCGCCTTCCTGGAGGAGCCGGGAGAGGATCAGGAAGGCCTTTGCCCGGTCCTTTGACCCGAGGGCAGCAGCGAGGTCAAAGGACGAATACTCCCTGAAGTCCCCCACCACCGCCTTAACATCGTCCAAGGTGATGGCCTTTTTCTCTTTTATAAAGATCTCTATCTTTTCGAGCTCGTTGTTAATCATCTGCAGGTCGTTGCCGATCGTTTGCCAGAGATACTGTGCTGCGTCTCGCGGCAGGGACAGACCCCGCGCTTTTGTCCATCCCTCGATCCACGTCACGACCTCGCGGTCCAGGAGTGGAAAGAATCTCGTTACCGCGCCGTGAGCCTCTACTGCAGAAGTGACGGATTTTTTTTCATACCTTCCCTGGTTCGAGACCATCACGAGGCAGCTGCTCGGTGAAGGGTCGTTGAGATAGGGAAGAAGCTCCTCAAGGTCGGGGGCCTTGAGTGCGTCAATATCCCTGGCAATCACGAGCCGCTTCTCAGACATGAACGGGAGTGTTTGGGCGAGATTCACGATTTCCGAGGCCGGAGTGTCGCGGCAGTAGAGAGCGCTAAAGTTGAAGTCCCTCGTTCCTGGCTCCACGACCTTCTTGATAATGATATCGAGCGCCTCCTGGATAAGGAACTCTTCTTCACCGTAAAATAAATAGAGGGGAAGTAACTTCCCTTGCTTGAGGCCAGCTATGAGATCATGATACTTGAGCATACGATCCTACATAGACTCCAAAGGGTAAATATCAACATTCAAAGGTCACTGTTGACCGAAAACAATTTGACGCGCGTCCAATTGAACTTGACTTGACACTTGAACTATACTGTCACTCAGAACCCTTCCAGCACCCTGCTGCGCAGCGTTTGGGCAATGTCCTTGCTGGCGTTTTTGATGGCCGCATCCTTCGCATTTTTCGTCAACGTGATGTCGGCTTGCCCCGCGGGGTTGTATGAAACGGCATAATCAGAGATGAGGTTGGACTCGATACCTCGTTCTCTCCAGAGGATCTTTTTTGACCTGAGGTCTTCGAGGACGGCCTCTACAACCAGATGTATGCGGTACTGCTGCACATAGGACTGCGGGTTGTAAGAGAGGGGTATCACCTCGTATTTGGTGATTTTCCCCCGAAGTGCAAGATCAGCATCTTCGAGGCTCACGACTTTCATCCTGCCGTCGGTGAGAAATTCCTCGACCACAGCCTGTGTCATTTCCACGTCCACATAGGGTTCGTTCGTGGCATTAAAAAATACAGGGATAGAGAGTTTCTTCACTCCTTGGGGCACGATATCGCCGGTCCCGGATAAATGGTAACCGCAGGCAGGTGCTGTCGCAATCACAGCCAACGTAACAGCCGTTATGACTTTTTTGATTTTTTTTTGCATAATGTCCCTTTATAAATGTCAAATCCCAATGTCCGAATCCCAAGTAATAGTCAATTCCCGGTATCGAAATTCAGACTCGCGCAGTTATTTAAGCTTGGATTTTCGACGTTATTTGGACTTGGAATTCATGACTTGAAGTTTGTCCTTTACACCACCACATTCACGAGCTTTCCCTGGACCACGATCACCTTCTTCGGAGCCTTGCCGTTCATGAAATCCTTGACCTTCGAGTCCTCAAGCGCCGCTGCTTCAATGTCATTGCCCGATGTGCCGACCGGCACCGTCAGCTTGCTCCGGACCTTGCCGTTCACCTGAACCACAATCGTGATCTCCGTTGCCATGATCGCATCTGGGTCATACTGGGGCCAAGCGGCATGCGCAATCGTGCCCTCCCCGCCGAGCGATGCCCACAGCTCTTCTGCGAAATGCGGCGCAAAAGGAGAAATGAGCAGCGTGAGCGCGTCAATGGCCGACCGTAGCACAGGTCCTTGCCTGCTAGGACTAAACCCGCTCGATGTATAATCGTACATCTCGTTCACCATTTCCATCAGCGCCGCTATCGCGGTATTGAAATGGAACTCACGCTCGATGTCCTCGGTCACTTTTTTGATTGTGAGATGAGTTTTACGGTAGAGCTTATCGCCCCGGAACTGAGGTCCGGCAGGATTTATGTCCTTAACATCTCCACTGAACTTGTACACAATCGCCCAGACACGATGCAAGAAGCGATACGCTCCGTCCACTCCTTGGTCGCTCCAGTCGAGGTCGCGCTCCGGAGGTGCTGCAAAAAGCGAGAAAAGCCGGGCCGTGTCCGCACCGTAATTCGAGAGGATGAAGTCCGGGTCTACCACGTTCCCCTTGGACTTGCTCATCTTTGCGCCATCCTTGATCACCATGCCCTGTGTCAGGAGATTCTCGAACGGCTCGTCGCCATCGAAGAGGCCGAGGTCACGTATGACCTTGGTAAAGAACCGTGCATAGAGCAGGTGCAGCACGGCATGCTCGATGCCGCCGATATACTGGTCCACGCCCATCCAGTAGGCCGCCGCTTTTTTGTCGAAGGGCGCCTTATCATACTTCGACGAACAGTAGCGAAGGAAATACCATGACGAGTCCACAAAGGTGTCCATGGTGTCCGTCTCGCGCCGGGCTGTCCCGCCGCACCGCGGGCAGGTCGTTTCCCGGAACGTCTTGGACTCCACCAGAGGCGAAAGCCCCTTGCCCGTGAACTCAACGTCCATCGGCAGTTTTACGGGCAGCTGGTTCTCCGGAACCGGAACAGCACCGCACTTTTCGCAGTAGATGATTGGGATCGGCGTACCCCAGTAGCGTTGGCGCGAGATGCCCCAGTCGCGAAGCCGCCAGTTTACGGTGCGCTTGCCAAGCTTGCTCTGTTCGACATAATCGGCGATCTTTTCCTTTGATACAGTGTTCGAGAGTCCGTCGAATCTGCCGGAGTTCACCATGACGCCGTCCTCAACGTAGGCCTGTTGCATCGTCTCGGCCTCGAGTCTCTTTTCAGGATTCTGGATCACGATACGGATCGGCAATCCGTACTTCTTGGCAAACTCAAAATCGCGCTGGTCGTGAGCAGGAACGGACATAATCGCTCCGGTACCGTATTCCATAAGCACGAAATTCCCGACCCAAACCGGCACCTTTTCGTTGTTCAAGGGATTGACGGCATAGGAGCCGGTAAAAACGCCCTCTTTTTCCTGTTTCTCGTCGGTGCGCGCAGCTTTGTCCTCGCGCATCACCCGTTGACAGAAGGCCCGCACCTCGTCGGCTTGTTTCTTGCCCTTGATGAGCGACTCGAGCATGGGGTGCTCGGGCGCGACGCTCATGAAGGTTACGCCGTAGAGCGTGTCCTGGCGCGTAGTGAAGATTGTGAGCTTCTCACCGGTTCCTTCGACAATGAAGTCTACCACCACGCCGATGGATTTCCCGATCCAGTTCCGCTGCATCGTGAGCACACGCTCTGGCCAGCCGGGAAGCTTGTCGCAGTAAGAGAGCAGTTCCTCGGCGTAGGCCGTTATCTTGAAGAACCACTGCTCGAGTTCTTTATGTGTGACGACCGAACCGCAGCGCCAGCAGAGGCCGCCCTCCACCTGCTCGTTCGCAAGCACGGTGCCACAAGACGGGCACCAGTTCACGTACGAGAGTTTCTTGTACGCCAGTCCCCGCTCGTACATCTTGATGAAGAACCATTGGTTCCAACGATAGTAGTCTTCGAGGCAGGTAGTCACCTCGCGGTCCCAGTCGTAGGAGAGGCCCATGCGCTTGAGCTGCTTGTCCCGCATGAAGGCGATGTTCTCCAGCGTCCACTTCGAAGGATGGATACCGTGTTTGATGGCCGCGTTCTCGGCCGGCAGGCCGAAGGAGTCCCATCCCATCGGGTGGAGCACGTTGAACCCGTTCATCCGCTTATAGCGTGAGACCACGTCCCCGATAGCGTAATTCCGCACATGGCCCATATGGATCCTGCCCGAGGGGTAGGGAAACATCTCAAGGCAGTAGTATTTCCGCTTCGATGCATCTTCTGTTACCTTGAACGTCTTTTGCTCTTCCCAGTAGCGCTGCCAGCGTTCTTCAACTTTCCTGAAATCGTACCGTTCGTCCAACTGATGCCTCCACGACATTGCAAACTGCACTGAACCTCTCCACAGCAGGCTGCGGGAATGAAGGAAAATACTGCATCAATACCTGTGTCAATGCTTGATGCGTCCCTTGACAAATTGCTCACTGATGATAAGTGATCTGGTGTCAGGATTTATAAACTTTATCCCGTGCCGAACTTTGCCCAGCGCGGGTTAGCTAACTCGTATGACCACATTTTTCGCGACGATCTCTCTGCAGTGCTATCGCATGTCCTAATGATCTTTTTCTACTCCTTCGGTCGCCGGATCCTTGGTCCCCCCTCACAGAGATTTCCGAGATGCAGGGGACGGTTACGGCTGGATCTGGGCTACCGCAGTTCGGTGCTCCGAACTGTGAGTTCCGCGCTACTCTCTTATCCACCCCTGATATGCTTCTGCCCTGCGCGCCTCTTCCGGGAGGTCGACTTCAAGCATCTTTCTGGTCTTAGCAATGTCCTTGTCAAGCTTCAACTTCTTTTTCTCAACACTTGAATTGGACTTCTTTTTGCTGCCTGTCTTCTTCGGATTCTGATCCTGGCCTTCCAGCTGTTTCACCACCAGATCATGCTCAGCCTGAAGATCGCGGAGCTTCACTCGCAGATTTGAGGCCTTATCACGCCAATACTCTTCTCCCTTGCCGTACTTGTCCTTATTCTCCATGACGGACACGGGCATCTTCTTAGCGACAGGCGGATTGTCCCCTACGCTTACCCGGGCTTCATCGATCTTAACCGGTACTGATCTGCTCTGGTACTCCGCGGGAATCGTCGCAGGGTTATTGGTAAAATTTTCCTTTCCGTCTCTGTCCACCCACCGGTAAAACTCCGCCGAAGCGCGTGAAACGGACAAAAGCATTATGCACACAACCAGAACAGCATATCTTCGCATGGTGGCCTCTTGGAATGGTATGAAGATAAAAAATAACACAAATAGCAGGGCTTCGCAAGGTTTTTTCTTGAACTGACGCGCGTAAAAATGATATAGTGCGTGACGTCAACTCCCTAATTCGAAACCTGAATCCGAAATAATATTGAATGACTTCAATCTTTGAGCAGTTGCAATTGCAATTTAAGTCCGGTGGGAGCTATGACATAAGTATTGAGAGACTGCGGTTAAAACCATGTCGAAACCAGTTGTAGCCATAGTCGGCCGGCCAAACGTCGGCAAGTCAACCCTGTTCAACCGGATCATCGGCAGAAACCTCGCAATCGTAGAGGACATGCCGGGCGTGACTCGTGACCGCAATTACGCAGAGGCTGAATGGGAAGGTAAGCGCTTTCTGCTTGTGGACACCGGAGGGTTCGAGCCCGCGACCGATGATCCCATGTACACCAGGATGAGGGAGCAAACCACGCTCGCCGTGGAGGAAGCCGACCATATCATCTTCCTCATGGACGGGCAACAGGGGCTGGTGCCGTCAGACATCGAAGTGTGCCAGCGACTCAGGGCCTCTGGCAAACCGGTGATCTACGCCGTCAACAAGGTTGACGGAGTCCGGCACGAAGCGCTCCTCCCGGACTTCTACCGTCTCGGCATCGACGCCCTCTTTCCCGTGTCCGCACAGCACGGCCCCGGATTTTCCGAGCTCATGGACGAGCTCTCCCGAATGCTGCCAGCGACAGACGAACCACAACAGGACAAGGAGACTGGTGCCATGCCGCGAATCGCGATCATCGGCAGGCCAAATGTCGGTAAGTCGTCCTTCGTAAATGCGCTCATCGGCGAGGACCGGATGATCGTGAGCCCCATAGCAGGCACAACGAGGGACGCCGTCGACAGTGTCTACCAGTACTACGGCAGAAAATATGTGCTGGTGGACACCGCCGGCATCCGAAGCCGCGGCAGGATCAGCCAAGGAGTCGAAAAATACAGCGTGATGCGCGCAATGAAAAGCATATCCCGTGCCGATATCGCTATCGTGCTGATCGATGCCTCGGAAGGGATCACCGAGCAGGACGAACGGATCGTGGGTCTCGCACATGAGGCAGGAAAGGGCATCATCATCGGACTCAACAAGTGGGACCTTGTCCCTGACAGAGAACAGGCGTTCAAGCGGTTCATGCAAGACGTTCAACAGAGGCTCAAGTTTGCTGATTACGCCGCTGTCCTCACCATTTCGGCCGTCACCCGCCAGCGGATCACCAAGGTCTTTGAAGAGATCGATAGGATAGTAGCGGAACGAGAGAAACGCGTTCCCACAGCCGATCTTAACAGGGTCTTCGAGAGACTTGCTGCCGGTCACGAACCGCCGCTCTACCGAGGGAAGCGGGTAAAGTATTATTATAGCACCCAGGTGGACATCAATCCTCCGACATTCGTCGTATTCGTAAATTATCCGGATGGCGTTCACTTCTCTTACCTCCGCTATATCGAGAACAATCTGAGGCAATCATTCGGATTCCGCGGCACCCCCATACGAATCTTCGCCAAGAGGCGGAGACCGGAGGACCGGCAGAGCAGGAAAAGAAAGCCGAGATCATGAGCCTCAGCAGCATGGGGCAGCTACAAAGCGGAAAAAAAGGTTGACTTATCTTTCGACTCGGGCTATTATTTTCACGGTACATAGGATTTCGTGAGTTTTTGTTAACTGGTTGACTGCAAAAACTACATCGTAGGTTTGCGGTCTTTTTTTTGCGTATAAGGGACTTTTCATTTCACTTAAGGAGGAGCAGATGTCAAACGGTTCGGTAAAGTGGTTCAACGATGCAAAGGGTTACGGGTTTATAACGTCCGAAGAGGGGAGCGATGTTTTCGTCCACTTCTCGGCAATCCAGGGTGATGGTTTCAGAAGCCTTGCAGAAGGGGATTCGGTGAGTTTCGATATAGCAAAAGGCCCGAAAGGCCTCCAGGCAGTCAACGTCGTAAAGCTCTAATTCCCGGCAATCGGTCTGGATGACAACTTCGTGTTCGAAGAATGCAGGACATAGAGCAGGCATTCAATATTTCACAGGAGGCGGAACATGGCAAAGAAGCTGTATGTAGGCAATCTATCGTATAAAATGACCGAAGAGGGACTGAAGGAGATATTCACCCCCATCGGGGAGGTCCTCTCGGCCAAGATCATAACGGACCCGTCGACGGGACGGTCCAAGGGATTTGGCTTCGTGGAAATGGCCAATGATGAGGACGGTGACAAGGCGATCTCCAGCCTGAACGGCACGACCGTCCAAGAAAGATCGATCACCGTAAGCGAAGCACGACCCCAGAAAGAGCGGGGCAGATCCGGGGGCGGCGGAAGAGGCGGCCAACGGGGATTCGATCGGGGGGGAAGGAACCAGAATAATTGGAGATAAGGGTATATGACAGGGACATCGAAAAAGCCATACGCCTTCTCAAACGGAAGATGCAGCATGATGGACTTTTCCGGGAGCTGAAGAACAGACGTTTTTACGAGAAACCATCTCTAAAAAAGAAACGGAAGCGGCGGGAAGCTCAGAAAAGAAAAATGAAGAATCTCAGGTTGAGCAGGCAGGGGAGATCATAACCGCTGTACAATTGGTCATAGTTCACGGCCACCCGACATCTGCTGCCCCAGTGAAACCTCTTCGCACCGCAAAAACCATCACCACAATATTGCACTGCATTCCTTATATCCAGTTCTACCTGTCTATTTAAATACAAGAAGCACGGGGACAGACCTAGCAGGTGGAGCACCCCGGCATGGGATGGTCCTTATTTCCCCTCCTTCGTGATCTTTTTCCGCTGCTTTTCCATCTTTACATCGACCATGGTGAGGTCTTGGAGGCTTTTCTCAAGCTTTTCCTTGGCTAGCACCAGAGCATCCCTGTCCCTGTTAAGCACATCGATCTTTTTCGTCAGCCCTTCCCGTTCCTTGATGAGCGTCGCCTTGTCTTTGAGCAGATCGTCCTTATCGTTCAGGAGATCATCCACTTTCTTCGTGAGTCTTGACCGTTCGATCAAGAGCGTACTCCGCTCCTTGTTCAGTTCTTCGTTCTCCGCCTGTATTCCCCGCAGATCCCTTGTCAGATCGTCCACTCGCTTGGTGAGGTCATCCACCTGGTGCAGAAGCTCATTCGTTCGTGACCGTTCGAATTGTTTTAGAATTTCGACCCATGAACCTGCCTCGTCGGCACGAGCGCTCCTCGGATAACGGATCAGGAACTCCTCAAATTCTCGCGAGGCGCGAACATAATTTTTGTCGGGGTTCTTGTGGTCTACAAGGATATACGCTGCATTGAATTTCGATTGTTCGGCCAAGCCGGGGTCCGTGGTGCTTTCGGCAAGTGCTCGGTACTCATTGTATGCCTCTTTGAACTTCCCCTGCTCGTAGGCGGTCTTCGCATCCTGAAATTTCCCAGCGCTTTCCCCTCCCGACTGGTTCTGCATGAGTGAGGCGCAACCAGCCAGCGTAAGTACCAGGAGCAGCGGCGTAAGACCCTTGAGGACGGTCCTCTCCTTCCGTCTCGTGACCGATTGAGTGAATATGGTGTGTCCCTTCAAGCCGTCCTCCGCTTGTCAACTACAAAGACGCTCTGAGCGATTGTTTTTGCGTAATCCTTGAGCTCGGCGGCGATCTCTGACGCCTCCAAAGGATTCGTCAATGTACGCTGCTCGTTCGTCACGATCGCTATGGAGATTGTCATGAGCGGGAACGCAACCTCCTCGCCCTGCCTATTTTTACCAAGAATAAAACCATTTTTTCTGTCTTCCTCGTCGTAGAAATGCGGTACACGCTCATCGAACTGCCTTATGATCTCGGAACTAATCTCGCGCATGTGCTCCGGAATCGTGATCACTACGAAGTCGTCTCCACCCACATGCCCGACAAAGTCTTCGGGCGTGCCCTTTGCCTTCGCAGCGACCTCTATGATTCTTGCCGTCTCTTTGATCACTTCGTTTCCATAAGCATAGCCATAGTGGTCATTGAATGACTTAAAATTATCTAGGTCGATCACGCAGAATGCAATTGGCTGTCTGGATTCAAGCCGCAGCTTGAGCGCATTTTCGATTGCGATACCCCCAGGCAGGCGCGTCAGAGGACTGGCATCGAGATACATCTCTTCGAGCTTCACAAGCCTTTTGCCCATGGCAAGAAACGCCGAAGACAGGTTCCCAATTTCGTCTTCCGTGCTTATCCGGGGATCATATTTAAAATTTCCTTCAGCGAAGTGGTTTGTGGCTTCCCTGAGTTTGTTTATGGATGAGGAGATATGGTGCGTCACGACCATGCCAGCCAGCACCCCGAGGATGATACTGAGAACACACAGGAGTGCAGTAGCAGCAAACGCAGAACTGCTGAGATGGCTCATGCTCTTCATTTGGCGGTCCTGAGACTGTTTTGCCCCGGCAGACATCGACCTGAGAACGTCCAGCAATGTTTCGAATCTGTCCTTGAGTTCACCGTTTGAGATAACCGTCGCCTCGGCGATGTTGCCTCTATCGATCAACTTCATCTCGTTCATGAACAGGTCGCTGTACTGCTTGTGGAGCGCCTCTAATTTTTTGAGTGGAAGATCTTCTTGCTCCGGGAGAGTCTTGAGACCTGCAATCCATGCATCTAATTCTTCCCCCCGCTTCCAGAAGAGATTTCGGATATCTTCTCTCCGGAGTATTAGGTACCGTTTCTCATAGGTGTCTTGGGCGAGAAGTGCATCGAGCATCTTGTCGGCCGACTCTTGAACACGAATATCGATTTTTATTACGTCTTTGTTCATGCTGTTGAGCCGTTGGAGGTTGATCAGTACATACACCACCACGACAACGGTGAGTGCCACGAGCATTGTATATCCAAGGAGCATCTTGCTGGCTATGCTCAGCTTGGCAAAGATCCTGTTTGGAGTCAATGCATCCAGTATGGCCTGCGGTAATGGGAATTTCATAAAAAGTATGAGAGAAGGCGGACGTATGAATTACCACAGTCCACACATGTATGTCATTGTGACAATGCAGGCATGCATACAAATAATTTGACTGCTCAAGGGCTTTTCAAGAGGTTGTGATATCCCCAGCCTAGTGAAGGCATCAGCTCGGGTCAAGGGCATCGTTCCCCAAATAAAAAGATATGTTCAATATTATCAAACAATTATGGCATTGTCAAATGTATTGTGGATAGGATACGGCAGGGTCGACCATTGAGCTGTTCATGCGCCTTCCCGGGCTTATTTCTGAACCCGCGAGGAGCTGTCCAGGACAGTGTTGGGATTCGGGAAGGGGGGAAGCATGCCGGTCGGCGGGATCCAGACATGCAAACATGGCCGGGGATCATACGATGGCATCAAGAATGACGAAGAGGATGTTCTCTCCAACCAAAACTACAATGGCAAGAATCATAAATACCTTGCATATTTTATCTGCAGATACCCGGATGGCCGCAAGGAGGCCGAAACTGGCCACGAACCAGAAGATGGATACCCACATAAGGTTAAAGGGCGCGACCCAAAGAATGAGTGCAGAAATAAAGGCCCCGAGCACCAGGTATGGCACCCACACGGAAAAAAGCAACGACCCGCCGTTGTCAGCAGTTCGTCTCGCCCTAAGCGCGGTGATCAGGAACACCTGCCACCATGATCCGAGGAAAAAGAACATGACCCCATAGCGGTCGAAACGATGGAGCACCTGAACGAGGAGTGGAAACCGACGGTATTCGAGACTCAAGATAGTAAATAGAAAGACAGCAGGAATAAAGGCTATAAACGCATAACCACAGGCGTCCATGGTGACCGTCCGCGCCGATTCATTTCCCGTCTTCTTTCGTACCGACCGTGCGCATCGGAAAAACTCAATCCCCGCAATGAGCGGGATAATCAAATACACGAGCTGTTGGTACCGGTAGCCTTCCATGGTATTTCCTCTTCCCTATTCACCGCGGCCACAAAAAGTCGACAGCAGTGTTTCCCTCTATAATGTGTTGCCTCATGGGGACATACAACGCTGGCGTCTTGAGGCGGGAAATCATCCCACCTACGGCCGACACCACTCTCTCGATTAAGGAGCGGTCAACAATGAATATATCAGGGGATGTGCAGGGCTTGATGTAATTCTGCAATCCAAATTAACAAACCCACAAGGGCTTGTCAACGTAAACTTAAAATTTGAGGGGAAGGAGAGCGACTGGAGGCAATTATACAATTATCAATTCTTTTACATCCACATTTTTCTCGCGATGGGCCGATACATGACCGCGGCTTCACTGGCTTTCTTTGTATTATGTCATCGCAGACAATCTTCCTTCGGAGGGGGGATCCTTCGGTTGGTCCTGCAAGCTCGGAGGATGGCATGCGGCACAAGCGGAATTTGTGGTCAGATTCCTGTCAAATTCAGCATGAGTCACGGCAGGGTGCTTTTTGCTTGAAAGCGAAAAAAAGGAGAGGAGCTACGGACAAGTCAAATCCGATTAGAATTAGAGTGTTGTTCATATGTGTGTTCCTCTTATGGGAAAAGGCAATGCGAGAGATGATCACAAACTCTCTGTACGGCAAGTCGCTTCTGCCCACGACTTGGATCACGCAGCTGAATTTTTAATCATGCCAATAACTTTTTTTGTCCTGCATTCAGTAGAGAGGTAGGGCCGGAATCTATAGCCGGCGCATTCTGATTTTGCTATAATCTTTTTGAGAGAGGTCTGACAAAAAAACCTTCCATCCCGAGACTTCAACTTCAAACTTTACATCGCGTCATCTCCCGAAGGAGCGGTCATGAAACAATATAAATTCGACGTCATCATCATCGGCGCAGGTCCTGCCGGAGTGACCGCAGCGGGCGTGCTCGCAGGAGCAGGGATATCCGTTGCCTTGCTCGAGGCAGGCGTGTATGCCGGGGCCGAGAACTGGTCCGGCTGTGTCTACTTTGCCGAAAGCCTCGCCGAAAAGGACTGCTTCGGTCCTCAGGCCGTCGAATCTGCGCCATTTGAGCGCCGTGTTCACCGGCGCGGCACGCTCCTGCACAACGGTCTTGATGTCGTCGGAGTGGAGCTCACGAGTCCCGAGACGTTCAAGCATTCCTACACCGTGCTCAGGCCGGTATACGATCTTTACTTCGCAAATCTTGCACGCTCAAAGGGCGCCGTCTACCTCACCGGGACCACGGTCACTTCGCTCAACCGCAAAGACGGAAGGGTCATAGGCGTTGATACGAATCGAGGACCGCTCTATGCAGACTTGACCTTTCTTGCTGAAGGTGACGCCTCGCACCTCGTTCGTTCTGAACAGCTCGAGCGCGTACGGGAGCCGCACTATCTCCAGGGCGTAAAAGCCGTGCTTTCGCTCAGGTCCGAAGAGATCGAGCAGCGGTTCGGGCTTAGGCCGGGCGAGGCCGCGGCATACGAGCTGCTCATCCGAAACGCTTTGATCGCGGGCAGGACGGCAAGGCTGAACATCGGCGGTTTTCTCTATACGAACCGGGACAGTCTCTCGCTCGGCTACGTGGTCCCTCTCGACAACGTTCGGAACAATTACCATGGCAATCACGATAGCCTATTCGAATGGATGAGGGGCCTTCCCTATATAAAAGAACTGGCACAAGGAGCATTGCTTTCAGCCTACGGTACGAAAATCATCAGAAGCGGCGGATGGCGCGAGCGGCCGACGCTCGTCGAGGACGGCCTTGCCGTTGGTGGCGCTTCGGTCGGGCTCGGCGTGGATATTCCCTTTCCGAATTTCACGGGCCCGGCGTCGGCAACGGGGCTTTATTTCGCACGGGCAGCTCAAGCAATCCTCGCGCATGACCGTGCGCCGGACGCGAAGAATCTCACGAAGGAATACCTGGCTCCCCTTCTCAAGAGCGTTTACGGTCAGAACGCAGAGTATCTCGCGCAGTGGCCCAGCTACTTCGGAAAATCGAAAGTGCTTTTCACCAGAACCGTCGACATGGCCTGCGGCACTGCCCACTTTCTATCGAGCGGAAGCTTCAAAGAGACCGGCAGATTCCTGAGGAGCCACATCCTCTCGTTCCGCGGGATCAGGGAATCGATCACGGACACCATACGCGCGATCGGCACGCTCAGGCTCTGGAAGCCGATCATGAAATCGTTGGTCCATCCTGTTACGATAGGTCACTGGACCCTGAATTTCCTGAAGAAAGCGCCTGCCCACGATCGGAAGCTCGGCATCATTCTCTACATCTCCGGCAGGAATGTTGACGCTGCAACGCTTCCCTGGCCCATGGGCTCGCTGCTCATCAGGCTTTCCCCGGCACTCCTGTGCGCCCTCGAACAGGTCTACGCCAATGATGGTAAGCCAGCACAGAAGAAGTTCGCGAAAGCCATCCGTCTCATGCTGCGCGGCATGAGGCTGACCGACCTCGTGATCGTTCCGTGTTTCGGCATCGCGCTATTTTTCATCGCCCTCGGTACGGCCATCCGTGATGCGTTCCGCTTCTACATACTCAAGACACCGGTGGAAAGACTCCTAGCAGAGCCAGTGATGGCATACCATGAATCGCAAAAAAAGGCGCGGGAGCTAGACGCAGTCAGACCCTCCATTAGTTTGGAGGCGAAGCTTGCGACGAACACCTATCGAATCGGAACGGTATCGCACATCAGGACGCTCTGGCCCGAATCCATCGCAGCCCATCCCGACATGGCACAGGCGGGGCTCTGGTGGGTCTGCCCGGCAAGGGTGTACGTCTATGACATACCCATTTTCGGCCGCGGAAGAGTGACCGTTAACTTCGAGAACTGCATCAAGTGCGAATCCTGCTGGAGGGCCGAGCCAACACGCGTGATCTGGGGCAAGCACACGGACCACAAGCTCATCTTCCGGCCGGAAACAGGGGCCATCGACCGTCTCCTTGAAACCGTACAAACAATGCCCGTACCCGATAATTCAGCAGTCAAACTCCCTGAAGCTATCGACATGAATCTCTGTGACCTGAGCGATGATATCGTAAGCGCCTGCCGTACTGTACTGAATGCATCTGTCGCATTCAGAAACTCGATAGCAAAACTTCCCGCGTCGGCTGATGCCGGAAGAAGGGACTGGCCGCTCGCGCTCGGCCGAAGGCTCTCAGAAAAGCTTGTAAAGCTCGAAGCTGCGCTCGCGAACGATGGGAGACATGGGCTGGACAGGCTTGTCCAATCTGCCAGAGAGGATATCACGCTGAGGCTCACGGAAGGCAGGTTGTTTCACGCACTGTACTCCACGCGAAGGATCGAACGGCAGCTTAAAGCATGGCATCATGATCACGGTGAAATTGGAAGCGCTACACCGGGACTATCCGAAGCAATAACAAGCAGCAATCATGCATACGAAGAGGTTTTGGAGACATTCCCCGACAGGGTCGTGAAGCAATGGGAAGAGCAGCCCCTCCCTGAAGACTGGGCTATGAAGCTCAGGCACTTCATCGGAGAACATCAGGATGCTTCACTGAAGACCCTGCGCGCGCTCTCATCGGTAAGCCCGGCGCTCGGCCTGATCGAGGCGCACCATCTCTTCGCACTCAAAGTGCTGACGAAGTCAGGCATCTCTCGTGATCCAGGCGTCTGCGCCGTAGACGGCCGCCACCTCGACATCCGGGAGAGCGGTGACAGTGTGATGTTCAAGGGCAGGCTCAATCTCGTTCCCTGCGCCGCAAGCAGATCTCTCCTCATCCTTGCGAACAGCAAAGGATACCTCGTGCCGATCGCTACACCGGGCGTCACGATCTCTCCGACGCCGGCAATCGGGTTCAGAGCGGCTGGGTTGTCCGACATCTCCCTGTATTGCACGATTGAAACGCAGGCTGTCACCATGCCGATGAAAGAAGACGTACCGGATTCGGCTTCCTATCTCGCGATCGCCATCGGTGCCGCTGACTATCTCTGCAGGAGAGTAAAGGAGCATGCTGCCGGCCGGATCCAGTTTCCCGGTCAGATGCTCGACACCGAGGGCAGAGACGGTATAGCAAAGCTTGGAGCGGTCAAAGCCATGATCGCCCGGACCGATGCCTGGCGGCTCCTCTTGGAGACCCTGTACGAAATATTATCAGCAACCCCTGCCACCGGGGGGGATAGCCTAAGAGCGGAGGCGGCCACTCGTGGCTGGGATGAAGGGGCACTCCACAATCCTCGTCACGCACTTGATTTCGACCTTCTCTGCGCCGCGCTATCGGCCATTGCCTTCGGTCCTGAGCACGGCACCATGGGATACGACGCCGGCCAGGTCTTCGGTGGTTTTGCCTATTCCGAGGACGATCTCCTCTCGCGGTTCTACCGCGACAGTTCGCTTTTCAGATTCCTGCCTCCGGGATACGGTTCAGCACGGAAACTGCACGCAGCACTGGGGTCCCGTGAGCTTGATCACGTGATCCCCGCTCTCGGCAGCCTCGACACCGTTCTCGGAGAACCGCTTGGGCAGCTCGCGTCGAGGCTAAAAGCTATCTCAAGACTATGCATGGCGCTCTCGCCTCATGCCGATGATACTCTTGCCGGGGAAGCCAAGGCCATGGCGCTCGGCATACGCGGCCTACTCGTGGCAGTCGAGAAAGGACTCAATGAAGGCACAAGCATGGAGGCAGAAGCCGCTGCCGTAGAAGTGCTGCTCGGGCTGGCCGAGGATGCCGTGGAAAAAGCCGGGATGTCCGTGGGCCGGGGCACCGTCCCCCCCTCGGCAGTGTTCCCCATCGAGCCAATGCGCAGTCAAGTGACGCTGGATATTGACTATGAAACCTTCTGCGCGGCACCCGGCGCTCCGCACCGCTCCGGCAGTTTCCTTACAACCGTTTTTGACCGTTCTCCTCGCTTCGTACCCGAGATGCAACTCCACGACGCTAAACTTGTTGCACGCTGGACAGAGCTCACCGCTTGGTTTAGGAAGAATTGCAGGGAGAAAAAATTCGACGGCCTCGAAATAGAGCGTTACATCGACAAGATTCACCGTCTGCCCGACGTAATCATAGCGGCGGTAAAAAAGAATAGTTGGCTAGCCACGTACATCCCCAGATCTTTAGACGGGCTCGGCTGGCGTAAAGCAGAGTATTACGTTTTGAACTCCGCTGCCGGGAGCTTCGGCGATGCATCCATCGACCTCTTGATCATGGCGAGCACGAGCATCGGCACCACGCCTATCCTGCTCGGACTCGAGGACGAGCTTCCGCGGGTACGCGAAGAGCTCGCGCCGCTCGTGCAAAACGAACAGAAACTCGGTGAAATCGGAACGCGACTCGCAAAGATCATCCAAAGCCTTGCTAATCCCGACCCGGCATGGATAAAGAAAGAATACGAAGCGGTCATGAAACTCGTTGACGAGCTCATCCGCCATACGCGTGTAGTAAAATACCTCGCAGCAAATTTCCTTAGAGCTTTCTATGGTGCAGGCATGGCAGGCAGAGGCGGAGATTTTGGCGCATTTATTGCGGACCTCAAACTTGCTGGGGAACTCTTCTCGCAACTCATACCCGACGTGCGCGCGGCGCTCGATGAGCTCCCGCGACGAGAACGGTGCCACAAGCTCTTTCTCCGCTTTCTCGGCCACGGTGCAGTGAGCGCCTTTGCCTTGACCGAACCAACAGCGGGTTCAGACTCAGGTGGCGTCAAGACCACGGCAAAATTAATGAGTACGAGACTCGCTCCGCTCGATGATGGCAGGTATTCCTTCCATCTTACTGAAGGCGATGAAACAAGCGTACGGTACCTGATCGATGCGGACAAGATAACCTTCACTGATCTAGGCATTGCATATCAGACAGCCGATGGTCAATCAACAGTAATCAGATATGATAAATACGATTACGCGAATGACCAGGGAGCGCGCTATTACATATACCAGGGCAAGGAGTGCATATTCCACGACATCAGCCAGGTGCGGCAATCGGGTGCCGGGTTTCTCTATGAGTACTACAGCCTGACCGGCGCCAAGATGTGGATCACGAACGGGAGCATCGCGACCCAGTTTTGCCTTTACGCCCAGACACCGGAAGGCGTCACCGGTTTTATGGTAGACCGGCATGCCGAGGGGCTCAAGGTCGGCGCCGACGAGAAGAAAACCGGCCAGCGCGGCTCCCCTACGAACGAGATCTCAATAGACAGCGTACGCGTTCCGCGTGAGGCTGTGATCGGCTACGAGGGCCACGGTCAGGTGAACGCCCTTGAAACCTTGAATGTCGGCCGGTGCGGTCTAGCAGTGGTCTCCGGCGCGCTCATGCGGAAACTCATGCATGAGGCAGCCGCGAGTATTCCTCCCTCGCCGGAGCGAGACAATCTCCTCGGCGAGGGCGCGGCAATTCTCTTCGGAAGCGAATCCCTTGCCTACTACCTCGTTGGGCTTTTCGACCGGCGGCACGAGTCCGTGCGCATGGAATCGGCTATTGCCAAGTACCTCTGTTCCGAGGACATCCATGAGCTCATCTCGCTCATAGAGCGTGCGTTTGGCCCCACAGGCCAGACAGAGAAGTTCCTGCTCGAGAAAGCGCGCAGGGACAGCCGCATTCTCACGATCTATGAAGGCACGAACGAGGTGCAGCGCTTCCTCATCTTAAAAGACATGCTCGCCCAGGCCGCTGACTGGCCTGAGCTTCCAGAATCACAAAGCGACGATGCAGCCCGGACATTGGCAGCGTGGAAGAACAAGCTCAGAAGACATGTCAAGGACGCCGCTGCCGTGCTCGGCGACACGTGCTGGTCCGATGCCATGCTCCAACCCGTTATGTTTCCGCTCGCTGAAATGGCCGGCGAGATACTGAGACTCGAATGCGTCTCCTATCGACTGGAGTGGATCAATACACGAATCTCGCTTCTTTCTCAGAATTCATCTGCCTATGTACCTGCGATGATCGCTGCGGCCAAGCGCGCAGCTGGCCGGGCAATCTCTCGGCTAGGCCACCTCGACCTGAAATATGCGTCCTCATGGGCGTTGGTTAGAAGCAATAGGGACATGCCCGAGGTTCGCGCTGCCGATGCTGCTCTTGACAAGATGTCGGAAACGCATGCTCCGCAGCAGGAAGCAGGGGGAATATTACGCGCACCGTTTCATATTCTTTCGATCATCCGGCCCGTCGCTGACCTCTCTCCCCATCCGAGGATTGCGGATGGTAAGCTCCGTGAGCTGGTTTGGCGTATTGATCCTGCTGACCTGTCAGCTCTTTCACAGATCCTGGAGATCAAGACTGAAAGTCATGCTCGGGTAACCGTCGACGTGCTCATGCCCGGCGGACCCGAACATGAACCGCTCTTGACAACGGCTGCAGGCATTCGTGCAGACAACCTGCACCAGCTGTACATTGATCCTGCGGCGGGACCCGCTGCATACGCAAAGGGTGTGAGGGATCTCGAGGTACTGCAGCAGTACGATCTCATTGTCACTGGAGCAGAATGCCTGAACGGCGACAGGAGCCTTGGCGCTTATCTGGCCGGCAGCTTGAAGCGGCTCTATTACCGAACGGGACGCATCGAGGTCAAGCCGGATGGGAGTGGACTAAGTCATGTCGAATTGCCGGCGGTAATTGGCATCACTTCCGCCGCCGCTGATCCGGTGATGAACATGACCGAGGCCGTCAGCTCGGCCTTCTTCCGCATCCAGGCGATGAGGACTGCAGGTGTGCCGGCTGCGTGGCCTTCCCGCTTTGAACTGCCCCCGGGGACGGAGACGGTTATGCGGACGATCACCAACGCCGGTCAAGCAGCGGAATATCTCAAGGCCTACGCGGCGTCAGCAAGCGCGGTTGCGGTCCAGGAGTACAAGGGAGAACTCGTGCCGGGAGCCCCTGCACGCGGCGATTCAGTCTGGTTTGTACTTGACCCTCATGGACACAAGTCGAACCTCATCGGGCTCCGCGCCTCAAAGCTTGCGGCGGACCTGACCAGCAGGAAGGCGCATGCTGTTATCCCCGCACCCCGTGAGATGTGGCCGCGGCTTCTGGGGCTTGCGCAGGCGAACGGATGCGAGCGGGTGTTCTGCGTTGACACACAAAAAGGCAGGCTCTCGAACGACGGGAAGCGCGAACTGATCCGCAACCTGTTGAAAACATCGAGAGCGACTGTCATCTTCGCCGGAACGGAATGGGCAGGCCCCTTCGCTTACGTGGCAGGTGATCCGGAAACGCAGGCCGTGAAGACGCTGCTCTGCTCGGGAGTCACGGATATTAAGAAAGACAGCGCAGGCCTTCTTACCTTTTCGCTGCCAACATATGAGGGCAAACTCGTGCGGCACCATGTGCTGAACGGGGGATCTGCCTTTATCACGATTGCCTCTGAGGCGGACTTTCCTGCGCTTGGTCGAAGCGCTGATTTCACTGCTCAGGTCCTCGATTTCACCGTCTCCAGCGATTGGATCATGCCCTTGCCGCCCGTTGCGGCGCCAACGCTCTCGCAGGCCGATGTGATCATCGATCTCGGTTACGGCATCAAGGACCGATCGGGCTTCGAGTTGGCGCAGGAGCTCAAGAATAAAATGGAGGCCCTAGGCCTGGCGCCGATGTTCGGCGCAACGCGTAAGGTAACACAGGACTTGAAGCTCCTGCCGCTTGAGACGCAGATCGGACAGACCGGCGTCCGGGTGAACCCGAAGCTCATCATCGCCCTCGGCATCTCGGGCGCTCCTCAGCACATCGACTACATAGGCACGCGCGCCGAGATCCTCTGTTTCAACAAAGACATCGAAGCGCCGCTTATGAAGCTGAACCAGACCCGTTCGGCGCCGCGCGTACACCCGATTGCCGGAGACCTGTTCGTGACCGTGAGGGAATTCATCAGCAATCTTTCACAGATAGGCATGTGAGACATGCAGCCAAGGATGAAGATACGTTCAAAGAATTCATTCTGGATCAGCTGAGCGCTCTCGGCAACGTAGGCGCTCACTCCATCGTTCCAGGATCAGGTCAACGATCAGATCGCATGATACCGCACCCAGGGCATGCCTGGACACCTCAACTGCATTGAATGAAGCTCAACTTCTGCGTCAAATCTTCCAGATGCTCACATTGCCGATTATTTTCCAGAACGTACCGGCCAGACGTAGTAGCTGACGGCTTTATTGCCCCAGTATATATGGCCGTCGGACATATTAACGTACCACGCGTCGCCATTTGAAGGGGCGTAGGTAGTAGAGGACCAGTAGTGGCCAGACTGCACGCTACTAAAACCCTGTATGTTAAGCCATGCCGCAGCGTTCGACTGGCTTACATTCACCAAGCTCTCAAGCTCTCTAACATTGGGCAAGCGCCACTGCCCGGCAGTGGAGCCGTCTGTCAAGCCGCATTGCCCGTTTGCGAGGCTGCCGATGTCTTTCAGAGCATCAGTCCATTGCACACCAAAGCAGTTTGCGTTTTTCAGCCATATTAGACCTGTAAGGTTATCCGTAACCGTTCCGTTACTGTTGTCCGTGAACCTCGGGCTCGGCCAGGCGATACCTTTCTGAAGTGCTCCATCGTCATTGGTCCCGTAACTTGACGTCTGGCCGGTCGCAGGAAGCTGCACCGCACCGGCAAAGGCAGACAGCGGCACTACCATCACTGTCAAAAGAATTACCATCACCATAATTTTAGTCATATCCATTCCTCCTTTTTGTGTTTGCAGTCTATTACCATTGCAGTAATAACTGTCAGAGGCCTTTGCAGAATGGTGGTGACCGTCATATTCACATTCCCGAAGAAGGTCTAGGATCGTGATCCACTTCAGGTTCGCGAAGGGTCTGCAGAATTCCGCATGGAACGCATACATTCCTTCTCTTTTCATGGCAACTGACTGAGCCCCCTCTTCATTTTCCAAAGGAAGTATTTTTCGAAACTCAACTTCAGCCATTTTGCCCATAGTGCTTTCTTCATGTAAGAGCTCTGTCTCGGCGGCAGCACCGGATAGGCCTTCATGAAGGCTCCCGTCTGCCCCATGTCCATGAGGCAGATCACACCGATCTCTGCTGCGGCAGGAGGTGTTTTCCCGGTAACATCGGAAGCGATCGTTGCCGCAGCAATCTTCGCCATCGTGACCGTCATGAAGCCGGTCTTCGGGACTCCCGTGGGTACCGGCGTAGGTTCCGACGGCGCGATAGCGATGGCTACGCCAACAGCGAATATATTTTTATATTTTGTGTGGCGGTAATTCTTGTCCACGGGAATGAAGCCTCTTGGATTCCCGAGCGGTGTGACTGCCGGCACGCCCTTGAACGGCGGTGCGATCATCGCGAGCTTGAAGGGTATCTTATTGCCGTCCTTGAGTTTGATCTCTCCCGGAGTAACCTCTTCGATGGCTTGGCTCACGATCGGTTTTATGTCCCGCTCGGCAAACTCATCTTCGATAAATCTCTTAGAGTTGCCCAAGCCACCCACGCCCATGTGGCCCAGATAAGGTTCCGAGGTGAGGTAGATGATGGGAACCTTGTGGCGCATCTTGCGCCTTTTCAGTTCCGCGTCCATCTCGAACGCAAGCTCGTAGGACGGGCCGAAACAGCTCACCATCTGCGAGGAACCGAGGACTACAGGACCGGGTGTTTCCAGTATCTTCTGCCATGTCTCTCTGGTCTTCACCGCATGGTCGAGAGTAAATGTACAGGCTGTGTACCCCTTTTCTGGTCCGAGGCCGGGGATTTCTTCGAACGAGAGATAGGGTCCTGTAGCAATCAGGAGATAATCATAGGGTAGTTCTCTGTTTTTTGAGGTAATAACCTTCGATGCATCGGCGTTAACCTGCTTTGCAGCTTCGTGGATGAAATCAATTCCCTTGGGTTTGAGTATTTCACTGACCTTGAGCGTGATTTCGTCCGGGTTCCTCCAGCCCATGATGAGCCACGGCAGCGATGGCAGAAACACGAACCGGTCGTCCTCGCTCACCACGGTCACGTCAGCCTTCTGGCCGAGGAGCCGTTTTAATTCAAAGGCCGCTGTCAGCCCCCCGAACGATCCCCCTAGAACAACGATCTTCGACATGGCATCCTCCCCCTTGACTGTTAGAACGCGCCGAACACTTTTTCTTCTTTCGTCATCAGGTCAACAAGTTTATCGTAATCTATCTCTTTGATTTTGCTACCTGTTCCATCCGAACTTATTCCCCTCAGTCTCATATCTTCACCAAGTGCATACACTGTCCCTCCAAAACTTTGCAACCTACTCTTCTGAGAAAAATAGACGGCATTTTGAATAAGAATCAAATCCGTAGCCATATCCATCGCGAGTTCAATGCCCCTTTTCCCTTCTGTCGACTCCGGTGAACTTTTTACCATCACTAGCATCGTAGCCTCCTTGTTGACCGATCAAACCGTCTTCCGCTTACCTCTATGAACGGTTTCGCCCGTTTTTCTAAAATATCATGGCCGTCTCTGATTTCTTAATGATCTCAGCGATCTCGGGGCCACTTGCCAGCACAACGCCCTCGACAAGAGTATCGGCTCCGATATGTTCCTCCATGAGCGAATTCTTGTCGGCGTATACAGCGGCACCCATATCGATGCAATCTTTTATCCCGGTTTCTGCGCTGAGATATCCGGTATCGGATGTTTCCTGTTGTTTCCGCGCTGCGTTTACACCTCCATCCACAAGGATAAGGTTTATCGACAGATCTTCCGTTATCCCCCCGAGGACGTGCCGGATGGCTTCAGATGCATCGACAGTGCCGTACGGCGGTCTTCTTAAAATTATGCTTACGATTCCCATATCTCCCCCTATATTCCGAAATTTAAAAAGATGGGATTTGTCTTGATGACATTAAAAAGCCCTTTGAGAGAACTCATATTCCCACCTTCAACGGAATCGTCACCCGCAAGACCGCGGGTCTGCATGCAACCTGTTCAAATATCTACCCTGAGCCCCCTACCGACAAGATCTTCAAGTGCGGAAAGGGCCTTTGGAAGTTGACCTTTCACGATCGAAAATACCCCGTCGTTTGAGGCAATCAGCCTCACCTTCTGTCCTTTTTTCAAGGCGGCATCGGCAAGCCTTATGATGGTATGAGTGTTTTCAAAGCTGTACGGTGTTGTCGAAAGAAACATCACGATCTCTTTTTGCATGGCTCCTCCCTCCTCAGATTAAACAGCGTTACTCTGCACCTTCTCGCAACAGTTGAGAAGATAATAATTCCTGTTTTCATTAGCGCCGCCTTTCTCCAGGGTAGGTGCCTCGCTTTGTCACTGGACAACACGCCGGAGCTGGGATATCGTCCTCATACTGTCTTTTGAGAATTTCAAGCAGGTCGGGGATAAAGGGTTCTTTCAAGAAATAACACTTGAGTCTGCCGTCGACGAAATAATCGATCACATGATGTGCGCGAAGCAGTGAAAGATGCTGAGAAACATTCGGCTGGCTGATATCGAGGGATTCCTCAAAGTCGCTCACGCACTTCACGCCCTCGATAAGTTCTTCGAGTATCTTGATCCGCATGGGATGAGCAATAATCTTCAACAACTCAATCCTTTTTTCTATCGGGACCATACTTTGCCTCCTGCGCCGTGAGAGTTTATCTGCATATTTCAAAATATATGCAAACATTATTATATTTTTATGGAAATGTCAACGAATATGTTTTGTTGATAAAAAAGGAAGATGGGAAAAATGGAGTGAATGCGGAAGAGGTCGATTGTGTGTCTTGTCAGACGTCTATGTTTCTTCGAATCTAGAAGATCGGTGTTGGCAGGGTTCCCCACCCAGTATCCTGTGGCAAATCTTGTAAGGAGAGAATGTCCAGATTGTGTATGTCCACATCTGCCATGAATACCGGAGTCCTGATGGCATTTATGGAAAACGCATCAAGGGGTCTGTCACCTTGCATATTGGTGACTTTCAAAAAAACCAGTCTCCTCTCGATCCCTGCGTTCATCTGGTGCTCTGGATGATCCGACGTACCGTGCATGGCATGATGTCCTTCTTGCAGGTGCCTGAAGGGATGGAAAATCCAGTCAGTGATCATGCTTATGGCGTGATGCTGCTTGTAAAGTTTCCATTCCCCACCCGTATCTGCAATAAGCCCCTGCATTATGTAATGGGGCGGCAAGAAGTAGACAAGAAAATTCTCATTGCTCTTTAGCCGCTCGCTGACCTCTTTCATCCGCAGGATATCCCCCATCCTGTGCTCCATCTTCGGCCTGTCCTCCGGAAGGATCGCGAGCGCAACCACATTAGTATCGCTCCAGAGCGGGAGGTGTTTTACAGTGTAGTCTCTCAGGGAAAATGCGCTTCCGATCGTTAATGCAGGAATCAGCAAGAACAGTGCGATTCTCCCGGGCAGGCTTACCGGAACGATGAGCTTCTCGATTGTCTTTGGCAGGAACATCCCGGTCTTATTCATATATTCCGAATATGTGGCATGATACTCTTTCAGCATTCTTTTTTCTTCATCCCGAGAGAGGAAATAATATATCAGTATCATTACAAGCCACAGAACAGCGACCAGGAACCTGGGCCAGAGTATGGACAGTCCTATGCCGGCGATTCCCAGCCCGGCATACTGGGGATGCCTGATGATCGAGTAGAGACCTTTTAATGCGGCCCCTCTCCTGTGAATCTTATTTACATATACCTGAATTGCACAGATAAAAAAGACAGCCATACCGAGCACAAAGAGCACAGAACCCATTATCCGTATGAATTTTAGAAAATCATCAGGCGGAAGAACCATATGGGGAAGGAAAAAAGCACTCAGCCATTTCGTTGCAGGATACCTCGCTATTCCGAGGAGAACAGGATTGAAAACTGAGTAGAAAAAACCTGCAAAGGGGCTTATCATAATCAATATCTCAAGAGCAATGATAAAGTAGAGCACAATAGCGCTGTTAAAAATGGCCTTAGTTTTATTCATGTGAAAAGCTCCTCAGCAGGTAAACGTGCAAACCTGCATTATGAAAAATATTGAGCGATATATTTTACGGCAAGAACCATGATGGAAGTGCCAACGATTACTTTTATGAACTTCTGAGGAACGAACTTCTGTGCCCGTGCGCCAAGATACATACCCACGAACCCGCCGAGACCGAAGAGGATTCCCAAAGGCCAGTCGGGCATGGGTGACACCCCGATGGTTGTTGGAATGACACTGAAAAACAACGCTCCCGCAACCGAGGTTATGAATGTGCCCATGAGCGTAGCGCCGGCAATAGTATAAACGGGCAAGCGAAAAAATGCTACACAGAACGGTGCGATAATGGCCCCGCCGCCGATTCCATACGCGCCTCCTATGATGCCCACGATAAATGCAAGAGCAAACATACCGACAGTGTCGAATGAAAAAATTTCTCCCCAGAATTCGTACTCAACCTTCTTGAGCGATACGATGATTGTTTTCACGACCGCCTCAGCCGGCAAGCCGGCCGCAACTCTTGCTCCCCGCCGTTTTTTTATTTCTTCCGCCTTTGCCCTGAATTTTTCCGCAAAGGCCTGTGCATCGGGTGATTGGGCTCTTTTCCTGCCGATGAGTTCTTTAAAAAGCCGGATACCAATATAGAGTAAAACACATCCGACAAAAAATTTGAACACCTTCGGATCAGGGAGATAAAGAACGCGCAGGTAATATCCGATGAATACGCCCGGCAGGGTGCCGACGATTACAACCCACGTGAGAGGCCATGCCATTCGGCCTTCTTTGATGTAGCGATAGACCCCGCTTGGAATTGCAGCAATGTTGAAGACATGGTTCGTCCCGCTCACGGAAGGGGCCGTGTAACCAAGTACACTCATCTGAAAGGGGAGAAGAAGGAATGCTCCGGAGATACCGCCCATGGAGGTGAAGAAGGAAATCACCAAAGAAATCAACGGGGGAAGCAAAACATTCGTAGTGACGCCTGATATGGGAAACGTCACATGGAAAAAGTCCATGATTCATTCCTCCCGAAGGATATCACATAACGCGCTGTCCGTTTTTAACTTTGTAACGCGAAAGAAAGCAAAAAGTCAAACGAGCACAGCTGTATGGTCTGGATTTTTCAGGGGAAGGTGGGAGGTCCCTCAAGCAGAACTACTAATATAGAACTTGCAGCACGGGAGATGCCTCACGCCCGGTTGCAGGGACGGCTGGAAATCTTCTCCCACGTTTCTACGTCCATTTCGTTGATATAATCTTTGATTGAAAAATCCTTGCCGCACGCCGTGCAGCGCAGCGTCACTGTGCGTCAGCCGATCCGGAGTTCGACTTTCTTGCCGCAGATCTTGCACTTCATAATACCCTCAATAGTTTCAGCTCATAGCTCTTTGCTCATTGCCTCTAAGCCGAAAGCATGAGCTATGGCCTATCGGATCGTTTCTCGTCTCTCTCTATGACTATTCAACAATATCCAGCTTGATCGACAGCTCCCGGAGTTGGGCCGCAGTAACGCGCGACGGGGCTTCGGTCATGAGGCAGATGGCCTTTTGTGTCTTTGGGAAAGCGATCACATCACGGATGGACTGAACACCCGTCAAAATTGCGGTAAGGCGGTCCAGGCCGAAGGCTAGGCCACCATGGGGCGGTGCGCCGTATTCGAGCGCTTCGAGCAGAAATCCGAACTTCTTTCTTGCGTCTTCCTCAGAAATGTTCAAGAGACCGAACATCTGCGACTGGATCTCGGACTGATGGATACGGATGCTGCCGCCGCCGATCTCCGAGCCGTTCAGAACTATATCATAGGCTTTTGCCCTGGCCTTGAGCGGGTCAGTTTTCATGAGCGGAACATCTTCGTCCTTGGGCGCTGTGAAAGGATGGTGCATAGCGTCGTAGCGCTTCTCATCCGCATTCCATTCCACGAGCGGGAAGTCCGTGACCCACAGGAAGTTGAACTTGCCCTCGTCGATCAGGTCCAGCCGCTTGCCCATGAGTAAGCGAAGGTAGCCAAGGGTCTCAGCAACGGTCTTCCGGCTGTCGGCAATGAACATCATGAGATCGCCGGGCTTTGCCCCGAGCCGCTCGGCAATGGCCTTGATCTGGCCGTCCTTGAAGAACTTGGCGATCGGTGATTCAAAACCGGAGTCGGTCACCTTGATCCAGGCGAGACCCTTTGCACCAAAGACCTTTGCCTCGTTCGTGAGATCATCTACCTCTTTGCGCGACAGGCCAGCTTGGCCAGGGGCAGCAAAGCCCTTGACCAGGCCGCCCTGTTCCACGGCCTGGAGAAAAACCTTGAAGTCCGATGTCTTAGCAATGTCGGAGATGTCCTTGAGCTCAAGCCCGAAGCGCGTGTCGGGTTTGTCCGATCCAAAGCGATCCAGAGCCTCTTGATATGAGAGTCTCGGGAAAGGGTACTGAAGCTCTACGTCCTTTACCTGTTTGACAATCGCAGCGAGAAGCTTCTCCATCAGGGAAATAATCTCCTCTTCGTCGACAAAGGACATCTCGAGATCGATCTGGGTGAACTCTGGCTGACGGTCGGCACGAAGGTCCTCGTCGCGGAAACACTTCACGATCTGGTAGTAGCGCTCGAACCCCGCAACCATCAGGATCTGCTTGAAGAGCTGGGGAGACTGCGGGAGCGCAAAGAACATGCCTGGGTTCACCCTGCTTGGGACCAGATAGTCCCGCGCGCCTTCGGGTGTGCTCTTTGTAAGGAACGGCGTCTCGATGTCCACGAAGCCTTGGCTGTCAAGGAATCGCCGCACGGTCTGCGTTATCTTGTGGCGCGTGATAAGTACCTTTTGCACGCTCGGCCGCCTGAGGTCAAGATAGCGGTATTTAAGCCTCAGATTCTCAGCCACGTCGGTCGCGTCCTCGATCATGAACGGTGGTGTCTTTGACTGGTTCAGGATCGCGAAATCGCTCACGATCACTTCTATCTCTCCGGTCGAGAGCTTGGGATTTACTGTATTGCCCGGCCGCGGAGAAACCTTGCCTGTCACCGCCAGCACAAACTCGCTCCGGATCTCGTGCGCCAGTTTGTGGGCGTCAGCGGACGTCTCTGGATTGAAGACCACCTGCGTGATGCCGCCGCGGTCCCGAAGGTCGACGAAGATGAGGCCTCCGTGGTCTCTCCGTGTGTGCACCCAGCCCATCAGGGTCACGGTCACGCCCACCTCTTTTTTGGTCAATTCTCCGCAGGTATGGGTCTTATTGGCTGATTTCACCGGTTCAATATCCCTTCTTTTTCATAAATCAAAACAGGCTGGATAATATCATCACCTGTGCCGCAAAGTCAAGCATCCGCTGCATACCGGAAAAAAGATCTGACAAATATGGAACCTTTCCCCTCACAAGCAGTCAACTGCATGTTAAGACCGTCCTCAGCACAGCGAAATGATAATCGGAAAAATATATTTCATTCCTTAGCAGTTTAGGAAAAACACAGCCTGACCGAAGTACATGAAACGCAATGAAATCTCAGCATGTTCTCTTCAATCTTCGGGAAATATTACCAAAACCACCGCGAGAAGCTCTTGTCCAATACTTCAGTCTATGGGACGAATGCGATAAGTTCATGTGTCTCATGAATTCGCTTAACTCTGGCATCGCAGATGTTACTGCGAAGATACGGATAGAAAAAGGGAGTTTAAACGCGATTTGAAGCAGGCAGTTAAATCGCAAAGGCACGTGCACAAGAAGTATGCGCGCACAAAAAGCAAAAGGCGGTGAACAGTCACCGCCTTATCATCTACCGTGTATTTGAAAAACCGCTTTAGATGGCTTTCTCTTTCCAGCACTTATCGCACAGCCACATCATGCCGCGCACCTTGCCGGTCGTTGTCATCATTTTCGCTGCCTGCATAGGTTTGCCACAGCACTGCGGCACGTTGAGGTTCACAACGGCCTTTTTCGTGGCTGCCTTTGCGGTTTTGCTCATTTCTGCCATAGATCTTCACCTCCGTTTTAAAATCACGCAAACCTGTGCATTCTAGCTATAAATGAAAAAATGTCAAGAACATTTTAAAAAAAATACCTCGGCACATACGGAATGCGCATATTGGAGTCATTTTCAGTGTCGCCCGTATTCATCGGGAAAACGAAATGTCTATAATCAGAGCTTTAAAACAAGTCAAGGAAAAATTATATAACTTTTCCTTGACTCTACTTATTGTGCTTTGGTATTATACGAATCTAAATATGGGGGTTTCATTTTCATGGACCTTTCTCAAGGTTTGACGCTGTCTGCGCTGCTGTTCTCGCTCCTCATGGGAGTTGTTTCATTTGCATCTCCATGTATCCTGCCTCTTATCCCTTCGTATGTTTCCTATATTACAGGGATAAGCTATGACGAACTCGTGAGCCGGGACTCTCGCAGAAAGAACATGAACACCACCCTGCTCCACTCCGTGGTCTTTGTCATCGGTTTTTCCATCATTTTCGTTCTGCTGGGGGCGACTGCAAGCCTCATGGGAAGGGTCCTGACCGAGCATCTGGGCGTGATCAGAATCATCGGCGGTGTTCTCATAATCATCATGGGTATCTTCGTCATGGACGTGGTGAACATCCCCTTCCTCCAGCGGGAAGCCAGGCTGCAGCTCAAAACGCGGCCCGCGGGGTACCTCGGGACGCTCCTAGTCGGCGCAATCTTCGGCGCGGGCTGGACCCCATGCACCGGCCCGTTCCTGAGCTCGGTACTGGCGCTCGCAATCGAGGCCAATACGCTCGGGAAGGGAGTAGTGCTACTCAGCTTTTATTCGCTCGGATTGGGCGTCCCCTTTATCCTGTCGGCGATAGCGATCAGCGCGTTCCTTACTTCGTTCGGCAAATTGAGACAGCATTTCAAGGCCATTAAGATTGTGAGCGGGATCATCTTGATAATCATGGGCCTGCTTCTTATATCAGACAAGATGACATTACTGATAATACGGTAATGTACCGAGGAGAATACGAAAATATATGGTAGCGGATAGCCTGGATGTACTCAAAGACAAGGATGCACCCCTCTATACCATGGGAGTAGCTGCAAAGCTGGTGGGGACCACGGCACAGACGCTCCGGCTGTACGAGAAGCACGGATTAATCCTGCCGACGCGGGAGCGTAGGAACCGGCTGTACACCGAGAACGATATCAAGTGGCTGCGCTGCATACGAGAGTTGATCCACTCCAAAAAGATCAGCATCGAAGGGATCAAGAAGCTCCTCGATTACGCGCCCTGCTGGGAGATCAAAGATTGTCCCGACGAACGCCGGGTGGTCTGCACGGCATTCACGGACAAGGGCAAGCCCTGCTGGGAGACCACCAAGTGCCGCAAGGATGAGGACTGCTCGACCTGCGTGGTATTCATGAAGAACGGGAAAAAAGCGGCAAAAAAAGGATAGGGTGAAGAAGACGGATAAGATCGGGACAAGCCAATAGTGCGAGGGGAATTTCATCCCCTGCCTTTCTTCTCACTTCTCACCCCTGTCTTCTGCTCCTACGGATGTTCCTCCACCCAAACTTCCCCTTCAGGTGTCGTTTCCTTCTTCCAGATGGGCGTGATCCGTTTTAATTCATCGATGCAAAAGCGGCAAGCCTGGAAGGCCTCATCCCGATGTTCCGCCGCAACTGCGATGAGCACAATGTTCTCTCCCACCGGCAGTATGCCTACCCGGTGAATGATTGTCACCTCAATAACTCCGAAATCCCTGATCGCCCGCTCCCTGATACCAGATAGCGTCTTCTCCGCCATGCCGGAATAGTGTTCAAACTCAAGTTTTGCCACCTGCTTCCCCTGCGAGATATCCCGTGTTGTCCCGAGAAACGTGACAACTGCTCCAATGGAGGACGAAATCTTTTTCAGACGCTCTATCTCCCGGTCCAGAGAAAACGATTCCGTCTGTATCCGGATGATCCCGGTTGGTTCATCCCCTCCGGAGAACGGCGGCATGAGCGCCACCTCGTCACCGTCTTGCACGCGAGAATTCTGCTTCGCGAACTCATGGTTTACCGAGACCGTGATCCTTCCCGCAGACAGCATGTCCTTGAGAGCAGGATACTCTGTCGCGATCTGTTTGAGCAGTTCCGACACAGTCGAGGGACCGGCGTTGATGCGCAGTACATCACGTCCCGCCCTATCTTTTAATATGGCAAAAAGTATCACGGTAATCATAGTAACAGATTCCTGAGCTCGTATCGGTTCGGGTGCCCCAAGGACCAATTCCATCTCAGGTGTCCATTCATTTCATGAATTCTGCGGCGTCAAACGCTCACATCTTGAGGCTCCTGCCCCAAAGATCCTTCCGATTCGATCAGGCACTGCAGCATTTCGAGCTCATCCCGGTCGAACCAAGTGAGGCCACAGAAACTGCATCGGTCGATCTCGATCAGGTAAGCAAGGCTGTAAAAACCCCGGGACATAGGGTTTTTGCATTTGGGACAGGCGAGAAGCGGCATTTTGGCCCCGCTGTCGGCCACAAGCTTCTGCCGTGTATACCGCATCTGATTCTCTTTCACAACCGTCTTTGCGAGCGCACTCATCCGCTCAGAGCAGGGCCTCTCCCGCCCGGTCCGCGCGATGATCCTCGGGATCTTGCTGTTCTCAACCAGGGTCCCCGAGCAGAAGCGGCACTGATAGACTTGTGTGCCCTCATACGATTCCATAACGAGTGGCTGGCGGCAGGACGGGCAAGTGAATTCCGATGCAACGTCTTCCTTCTGAACAAGCCGTGACGCAAATATCTCGTTGATGAGGGGCTCCTTCCAGGCGCGTTCAACGGCCTGTCTGTCGCCCGTCGTGATCCAGGTAAGCGGCGAGAGCCACGGCAGCGCGCCGAGATCAGCCATGTTGAAAGGCCCCTGCCACTGTTGCTGGGGGTTCATGGCATAGTATGTAGGTTGGGAAGGCTTCTGTGTGTCCTCCGCCCTCTTCTTCGTTTTCTCGACCAGTTCGGTAATGTTAACTCGCGCCATGGCGAGCAGGATATCCAGCCTCTTTCTGATTGGCGGATGGGTTGAAAGCAGATCGGCCCAGAATCCCTCCGTCTCATCCAGCGCCATCACCTGCGGGTTCACAATGCAAAGCATCTCGTAACCGCTCCCGATGAAACCTGCACCTCGCCAACTCCGCGACAGCAGGTACAGGGTCTCGGCAAGGGCTAACGGATTCCTCGTCATGCGCACCGAGGCTGCGTCGGCCCGGTATTCCCGTTCCCGTGAAATGAACATATTGAGCAGACTGCTGAGCTTGAGCAGTCCCCCGGCCAGCAGGAAAGCAGGAGAAGAAAACGTTCTTCCACTTGATGTGTCGCTCAAGTTCTCCAGGGCCGCTGCGTAGGTGCCGAAAAGGCTGGCGGCGACGGTGGCCTCGAGGCAATCCCCGGAGAGAATGTGGTGCGCCTCATGCGCGATGACGGCTTCGAGCTGCGGCCGCGTCAGGCGGGAAAGCAGGCCCTCAGTGATGCCAATGACGGCCGCTCCCTTCAGGTCCGCCGCGGCCAGCGCATTCATGGAAAGCGACGGGATGACGACACACTGCATCTTCCGCTGGTTCCCCGTAACCACATGGATCTCCTCCATGATATTGGTAAGCATTTTATGGATATCGTCTTTAGGATCAGGTGGCTGGGCACTGAGGCCGCGGATAACGGTATTGACCGTATCGTAGGCTGATAACAAAAAATGGATGCCTGCCACGAAAAGAGCAATTACTCCTGCGAAGATCCAGAAATGCGCTGAGGCATGCACTGAAAGAGGGAGAAAGAGCGAGGTGAATACCGCCGTGACGATGAAGTACAATAGCACGAGGATCAGGAAAAACGCCCAGATGCGCCAGCTCTTCTGTCGCTCAATGTCGATGAACGTTAAAGGCATAGTGTATGTCGATAAGATGAGAGGTCAGGCGTGAGGCGCGGGAAAAAGTTCCTGTTCCTTGACCCCGGCCTTTGTCCCGCTTTCTCGGATTACTTGCCCCTCAAGCTCAGGTTCACGCTCGGCGCTGTGCGGGCTGCCTCTTCCGTCTCGAAGTATTCCTCGGGACGAAAGCTGAGCAACGATGAGACGATGCTGTTCGGAAACACCTGAAGCCTTGTGCGGTAATTTGCAACGAGATCGTTGTAGAGCTGGCGGGCAAAGGCTATCCTGTTTTCCGTGGAGGTAAGTTCCTCCTGAAGTTGCATCACATTCTGGTTGCTCTTGAGCGCAGGATAATTCTCCATTACGGCGAAGAGTTTTCCCAGCGCCTGGGTAAGCATGTTCTCGGCCCCGGCCTTGGATGCAGGGGTGGTCGCGGACACCGCCATCGCCCTTGCCGAGATCACTTTCTCGAGCGTATCCTGCTCGAACTCCATAGCCCCTTTGACCGTGGAGACAAGGTTCGGAATCAGGTCGTGTCTCCGCTTGAGCTGCACGTCGATCTGCTTCCAGGAGCTCTGCACATCATTCCGGAGCGATATGAGGCCGTTGTAAATCAGAATGAGCCAGACCAAGATCAAGCCGAGCACCGCAAGCACTATCCACCCAACCATACGAACCTCCTAGTGAACTGTATTTTTTGCCGCTCCAACTTCCCTGATCAAGGCATCGGACTTTTTGAATTATACCATAACTTTCTTCACAAAATATCAGGAATGTTACATCTCCTCCGCCAGAAGCGGCTCGTCCGCGGAGAGGAAAATTCCGCGTGCTTCTGCTTCGGCAAAAAGCCTGCGTACAGCTAAGAGCCCGTCCCGTGCCAGGTCCAGCGAGAACGTGTTCACATAGAGATCAATGTGGCTTTTCATCACCCTCTCATCCATCTCTTGACTGTATCGTCGGCAGTAGCCCATAACCTCGTCCGGATGTGTACCTGCGTAACGAATGCTCTCCCGGATGCCTTCCTCCACTCGAAGCAGGAAATCTCGGCCGAGTGAGCGCTTCCCAAGTATCCCTCCCAAGGGGATAGGCAACCCGGAATATCTCTCCCACCATTCGCCGAGGTCAAGAATTTTTTCGAGCTTATAGAATGGATAGGTGAAGCGGCTCTCGTGAATGATCAGCCCGGCAGACGCGTCTCCCTTCGAAACCGCACCCATGATGCGATCGAAGGTCATAACCGTTACGTTCTCGATAGAGGGATCGAAGAGCCGGAGCAGCAAGTATGCAGTGGTCAGCTTGCCGGGAATTGCAACGGAGCACGTCTTCAGATCGTCGAGCGTTGTCCCGGCCCTGGCAACGATGAGCGGGCCGCATCCCCTTCCGAGGGCCCCGCCCGAGCGGAGCAGGGCATACTTCTCCCGAAGATGACCAAGGGCGTGGTACGATATCTTGGTGATGTCGAGCTCCCCGCCGAGTGCCATCCGGTTCAGGGTCTCGACATCTTCCAACTGCTCGCGGAATTCGATGCCGGGAACACGGACCTTGCCGTGCGTGAGAGCGTAGAAGATGAACGTATCATTCGGGCAGGGAGAATAGCCTATAGTGAGGGTTTTCATCATCGGTCCCACCCATCAAGAATCTTTTGAACGGCCATCTGCGCAGCCTCTGCTGCAGCCAGGATGTCCCACTTCTTCAGATCACGATCTTCCACAATGTTCGATATCCCGCGCAGTTCCAGCCAGGGCACTCCATGCAGTTCCGCAACCTGCGCCGCGGCTGCACCTTCCATGTTCTCACAGAGGCCATGATAGCGCCTTTCCAGTTCCTTCGCGCGAAGAGCGGTCCCTGTGCAGGTGGAGAGGGTAACGAATGTTCCCGTATGAATCCGGACATTTGTCTGTTCGCGCGAGAGAACTTGCAGTGCATACTTGAGCTTACTGGCGGAGACAGGAAACCGGTTGTATAGCCGCGCACCATCGGATTGTACGAGGGGGATCCCGATATATTCTGTGTCCTTGAAGCCATCCAGTGTCAAAACCCCTTCATCGCCGGCGATCTCTTCCGACGCCAGGGCGATATCGCCTACCATTGCACCTGATGAGGGGTATGCGCCTCCCACGCCAAAGACGATAAGCGCCCGGGGATTGAATTTCTCAATCATGAGCGTTGCAGCATGGGCGGCATTGACCTTGCCCATCCCCCCCACACAGAGAAGGACCCGATGATCCGCCAGCGTTCCCTCAATGACGGACTTGGAACCAAACGTAGCGATTCCTATTGTAGTTGTTTTTGACAGAAGCAGTTCTGCTTCAGCAGATACTGAACAAAGCAGAGCGATCATGAACTCCTCATAATTCAAGCATCACAAGCCCCGTCTTCTCGTTCAGGGCTTTGTGCGCGTCGATGCCAAGGATCTCAGTGATCACCGCCTCGATGACCAGGAACACCGTGCTGTCCTTGCGGATGCATCCCGTATAGGTCTCTTTCATACGGCCAATTGCGCCGTGGAGGTGGATGACGGGCTCATCGCTCTTCCAGAACAGGGTACCGATGCCCAGCACTTCGCGGCCGTCGCTGAAGTTCACCCACAGGGGTTCAGGCGGGATGACCGCCTCTTTCGGGCCAGAGACGACCCCGGCCGAGCGCATGCCACCCAGGAGCATGATGGTCCCGACCTTGACCTTTTCCCTGACCGCAACCTTTTTCATTTCCTCCAGAATATCGTCCTTATCTTCGAATTTGAGCAGGAATACCCTCCCGAATGACCCCTGTTTGTATTTCATGAGCTCTCCTTATGCCGCAGTTACTGGAAAAACTTATCCACAGCATTTCATAATAGTAAAGAAGGCCTAAAATTCCCCGCATTTTCGAAAATATACCACACTTTTGATTGCACTTCTACCGCAAATTTGCTATGATGAGCGCGATTTTAAGGGTTTTTCAAGGGGGGAGACGTAATGTTACGGTACCTGACCGCAGGGGAATCGCATGGCGAACTGTTGATGGGCATCATCGAAGGGATGCCTTCGGGTCTTTTGATCAGGGTGACTGACATTGACCGTGATCTTGCAAGGAGGCAGACAGGCTACGGCCGCGGCGGCCGTATGAAGATCGAAAAAGACACTGTCAAGATATTCACCGGCGTGCGCTGGGGACGGACTCTCGGAAGCCCCATCGGGCTCATGGTTCGTAACAAGGACTGGGAGAACTGGCGGGATAAAATGTCGCCAGACCCCATGTTCCTGAACTCTGCAGAGCCTGTCACACGGCCACGACCGGGTCATGCCGACCTTCCTGGGATCCTGAAGTACGGCATGTCAGATATCAGGAACATACTCGAGCGTTCAAGCGCGCGGGAAACGGCCATGCGCGTGGCGGTGGGCGCTGTGGCCAAAAGACTCCTTGAGGAATTCGGCATCGATGTGATAAGCCATGTGGTGAGCATCGGCGGTGTGTTCTCCAAGGTACCCCAAGTATCGCCCGGAGAGATCAGGAAACGTGCCGAGGCATCAGAGCTGCGCTGTCCCGATCCTGAGGCGGAAAAGAGGATGATGCGGAAGATCGATGAGATGAAGACAGCCGGAGACTCCCTCGGCGGTATATTCGAACTGATCATCACAGGTGTTCCCATAGGGCTCGGCAGCCATGCGCACTGGGACAGGAAGTTGGACAGCAGGCTTGCTTCCGTGATCATGAGCATCCAGGCGATAAAGGGCGTTGAGATCGGCGCCGGCTTCGGGGTGGCGAACCGCCCTGGCTCCCTCGTGCATGACGAGATCCTCTGGAGCAGGAAGGTTGGATTCTATCGCAAGACGAACATGGCAGGCGGCATCGAGGGGGGGATGAGCAACGGTGAGAATATCGTGCTGCGCGCAGCCATGAAGCCCATCCCCACGCTCATGAAGCCGCTTCGTTCCGTTGACGTCTTAAGCAAGAAACCCTTCAAAGCGAGCGTTGAGCGCTCCGACGTCTGCGCCGTACCCGCGGCCAGTGTAGTGGCTGAAGCCGTTGCCGCGTTCGAGATAGCATTCGCGATGATCGAAAAGTTCGGGGGCGACAGCATCGACGAGATGAAGCGAAATTATGATGGCTACCTGAGGCACCTCCGGTCCAGGACGGGAGTGGAGGAAGAACCGGGGAAGAAGTAAGAGAAGGCTCATAGCTCAGTGCGACAGCGCTTCCAAAGGCGGTGAGCTACTAGCTATGACCAATGAGCTGATAGATTATGTTCAAAAATATCATCCTCACCGGCTTCATGGGCGTCGGCAAGACGAGCATCGGGACGCGACTTGCCAGTGACCTCGGCTATACCTTCGTAAATACCGACGATCTCATCGAAGACGACCAGAAGACTACCATCACTGAGATCTTTGCGCAGAAGGGCGAACCCTACTTTCGTGACGTGGAGGCGAGGGTCATCCGAACCGTCTTGGAAAATGAGAATCAGGTGGTCTCCACGGGCGGCGGTGCGGTCATCCGCGATGAGAACCGCGAGGCTTTCAAGAAAGCCGGCCTCGTGGTCTGTCTCACGGCACGTCCCGAGGTGATTTACGAACGCATCAAACATGAGACCCACCGACCTCTCCTCAAGGTCCCCGACACCATGGCCAGGATACGAGATTTGCTTGAAAGTCGCGCGGAGTTTTACGGCCAGGCCGACCTCATTATCGACACCTCGGAGAAATCGGTAGACGAGGCTGTGCTAGAGATAAAGGAAAAGGTGCGATATGCACGTTGTTAAAGTGAGCCTCGGCGACAGGAGCTACGATATCGAGATCGGTACAGGCCTGGGCCGGATCGGCGAGCAGATCCAGGGCCTTGGTTTAGGCCAGAAGATCGCCGTAATCACGAATCCCACAGTAAAAAAGCTCTACGGACAACGCGTTGTCGACAGCCTCAAAGCTGCAGGCTTCCTGGTGCTTTCCATCGAGATCCCCGACGGTGAGCAGTACAAGACCCTCGACTGGGCCAATGCCATCTATTCCGCGCTCCTCATCAACAGCTTTGACCGGAAGTCAGCGCTTGTAGCCCTGGGCGGTGGCGTGATCGGAGACCTTACAGGTTTTGCTGCAGCGACGTTCATGCGTGGAGTTCCTTTTATCCAGGTGCCTACCACGCTCCTCGCCATGGTGGACAGTAGCGTGGGCGGCAAAACCGGGGTGAACCACGCCATGGGCAAGAACATGATCGGCGCGTTCTACCAACCGAAGAAGGTCCTGATGGACCTTGATGTGCTCAAGAGCCTTCCGCGGGCAGAGTTCCTTGCAGGCATGGCTGAGGTGATTAAGTATGGAGTGATCTGGGATGCATCTTTCTTCGAGTACCTCGACAGGGAGCGGGAGAAGATCCTTGCTCTCGATCCCGAAGTGCTCAGCCACATCATCCAGCGCTCCTGCGAGATCAAAGCCGAGGTAGTGAGTGAAGACGAGCGCGAGAGCGGCCTTCGCGCGATCCTTAATTTCGGCCACACCGTCGGCCACGCTATCGAGACGGCGCAGAATTATACCATGCGCCACGGCGAAGCCGCTGCCATCGGCATGGTCTATGCTTCCAAGCTCGCCCACAAGACCGGCCTCTGTGACGCTTCGGTGCCCGACCGGGTGGAGAGGCTTATTAGGTCCTATGGCCTGCCGACGGATCTTGCGGCCCTCAGCCGCAAACCGTCCATGACCGAGCTCATGGGTGCCATGCAGATTGACAAGAAAGCGGAAGGGGGCAAGGTAAAGTTCGTGCTCCCGAAGAAGATCGGCGAGGTCGTCGTCACTGGAGAGTGGGAAGAGCAACAGCTTCAGGAACTGATCGTGCAATAAAATGCAGCGGTTCAAGGAGGGAAGCGTGAGCGAATATCTCTGGCACTGCCCGTTCTGCAACGGGGACCTGACCGTGACCGATAAGGGAAGGCAGGCAACCTTCGCAGATCTTACCATCGATAATGCGGACGGCCCGCGCCGCCTCGTGGTCAAGTTCGTAGTCTGCCCCAGTCCCGAGTGCCGCAGGTTCTCCCTGATCGCCTCTCTCCACGACCTGGAGATCGTCGGAAATCGCTCGTACACGGGAAAACACCTCAAAACATGGGCTCTCGTCCCGCCTTCGCGAGCACGATCCTTCCCGGTCGCACTTCCTCCCCATATCCTTGAAGACTACCAGGAAGCCTGTCTTGCTGTCGAGTTTAGCCAGAAAGTCGCAGCGGCCCTTTCCCGGCGCTGCCTCTCGAATATGCTGCGGGACTTTTGGCAAGTGCAGCCGGGGAGTCTCAGCGACGAGTTTCGACAGATCAAAGGCACGGCGGACCCCCTCACCTGGGAGGCTATCGAATCCATCAGGAGGAGCGGGATGATCGGCGCTCGGATGGAGAGCGAAGGCGCCGAAATTCTCGATACCGAACCCGGCGAGGCGAAGCTGCTTATCGGTTTGATCGAGACGCTCATAGAGGACTGGTACATTTCCCGGGAAGACCGGCGAAGACGTTTACAGGAGATCAGGCAGATCACTGGTGAGAGCGTTGCTGAGAAGGGGTCGGAGGACTGATGGTGCATGCGATACGACCTATGTCGAGTTGTTTTGACCAAGAGGATTGGCAAGAAGTTATAACGATAGAGTGGTAATAAAAAAATACTGGAAAAGGCTGGGAAGATGTCGGGTTTACTTGCTCTAACCCACTGAGCATCTGTTGCCACCACTTAATACTGCCAACATTCGATAAATTTTTCAGATTGTTGTTTAATACATCTATCATAATATCAAAATAAACCAGCTAATGGCCTTACTATTGATGGCAGTAAATCGCATCGCGTCACGAGCTACCCATTCGGCAGATTGGATTTCACTTTTTCTCGACCACCCCCGCTTTTTTGTCCTATCTACCAAGATGTAGTATAATAACTTCAGCTATGCATATTCCGGCTGTCACATACTTGACACATCTCATTCCTCTTACCTCTCAAAAAATCTTCATCGTAGGCGGCTCAGTCCGTGACCTGTTGATCGGCAAGCAGGACATTAACGATATCGACCTCGTGATGCCTTCCGGATCGGAGAATATTGCGACCGCATTTGCTGCCACGATCAACGGGAGCTTCTTCTTCCTTGATGAAGAGCGTAAGATCACTCGCGTAGTAAAGCGCACTAACGGAGAATTCATCCAGTTCGACTTCACCAATTTCGAGGGGTCTGACCTTACGGCTGATCTCACGAGGCGTGATTTTACCGTAAACGCTATGGCGCTCGACCTGCGGGGATTCATGAGAAATAATTCTCTCGATGGGCTGATCGACCTGTTTAATGGGATACAGGATGTTAAAGATAGGTTGATTCGCGTGGTGAAGCCCGAGGTGCTGGATGAAGACCCGCTCCGGCTTTTACGTGCCGTGCGATTTGAAGCAACACTCGGGTTTACTATCGAGCGCGTGACTGCTGAGCATATTAGAAGCCGGTCCAGGCTCATTACCAAGCCCTCTCCCGAGCGCCTGCGGGACGAGCTTTTTCTGATTCTCGCGGAGCGGAGTGCCGAAAATAATCTCCGACTCATGGACTCCCTCGGTCTCCTCTCCCCGCTCCTGCCGGAGCTCGAACCACTCAGAGGATTTGCACCAGGCAGGTATCATGTCCACGATGTCCTGACCCATTCCATTAAGACAGCGGGATATCTTGACAGCGTGCTCGATGATCTCCCAAAGATATCTCCTGAGCATGCCGCCTCGGTGCTGGCACACCTGGACGAGTCGCTTGAGCATCTTATTCCACGCAAAGCCGCTCTCCGTTTTGCCTGCCTTCTGCATGATATGGCGAAACCGGAAACATTCAGCACTGCTGACGGTCATATCCGGTTTCACGGGCATGATAACCTCGGCGCGGAAAGGGCCGCGCTGGTGTGCCGACGCTTCAGGCTATCACGGGATACGGAAAAGACGGTCACTACGGTCATCAAGCAGCACATGCGGTTATTCAATCTCTCCATTCCCGGCGGGCCGAGCAAGAATGCCATGTACCGCTACTGTCGCGATCTCGGCGATGATTTGTCGGAAAGCCTCATCCTGGCGCAAGCTGACGCTCGCGCTACGGCCGAGATCATGCTTAAAGAGAAGTTTACGGACACCGAGAAGCCCATGGCCGTGGTTCTGGATTATTACTATTCAAAGTTCCTGAAGGTCGAAGCAAGGCCGCTCATAACCGGTCAGGACCTCATCGATCACGGGCTCGTGCCCGGGCCGCAGTTCCGGGAGATCCTGGAGGAAATCAAAGAGCGGCAAGCCGAGGGCGCACTCAAAGACCGAGCAGAAGCCATTGCATATCTTAAAACCCTTGAATAAGATCTTCTCTTATCATTTTTCTGCTGCTCTAGTCTCGGGTTGGAGCTCCTCTCAGCGACCCTCACACCGGATAAACTTCTTGACAATACTTATAGATTGATTTATAAATATTATAAGGTAATAAACATTCAAGAAGTCGCAACATTCCCAGCACATGCCATATGTAACGTCTAATCATTTATGGAAGACCATAAACTGAGAGTTTTCTGCGCCGTTGCGGAAACAAAAAGCTTTTCCAAGGCCTCTGAACTCATCCACCTCACTCAGCCTGCGGTGAGCCTTCAAGTGCAGGCCATGGAGGAGCTTTACGAGACGCGCCTGTTCGACCGGTCCGGGAATACCATCAACCTGACCCCGGCGGGCGAGATCCTCTACAGGCGAGCGAAGGAGATTCTTGCGCTCTATGCAGAGGCGCAGAAGAATATCAGCGAGATAACCGGGGCTATCAAAGGCTCCCTCTCCATCGGCGCCAGTTCGACCATCGGCAACTACCTTCTCCCTTCGATCATTTCGGCATTCAAGAAAAAAGTTCCGCAGGTAAACATTTCACTCGTCGTGGGAAACACCAAGACCATCACCGAAAAGCTGAACGCAGGCGAGATCGATATCGCGCTCGTGGAAGGCGACGTGAGCAAACAACGTTTTGCCGTCGACACCTTCCTCTCGGACGAGCTGGTGATTATCATGTCCCCGGCCCACCCCTGGGTTGAGCGTCGCAACATCCCGGGTATGGACCTGATCAAGGAACCACTCGTCCTGCGAGAAGAGGGTTCCGGCACACGCCAGATCATCCTGAAGCATCTTGAGGAACACGGGATCAAACTCGATAGCCTCAGGATCGCTCTCGTGCTCGGGAGTACCGAGTCCATCAAGAGCGCCGTTGAAGAGGGTGTAGGCGTATCCATTGTGTCAGCCTGGGCCGCGCGTCAGGCGATCAAGCACGGCGTGCTTAAAGCCACGACGTTCAAGGACGTAAAATTCCACCGGAACTTCAGCATCATCTCGCCCAAGCGGAATTACTGCACACATACGGCCAAGGAATTCCTGAACTTCCTGAAGGTGTATCCGATCAAAACGCCACTGCCCTGAGTCTGATCCACTTCCGCAGGTCTCCTTCTCCCCATGACGCGCGCTCATTGATACTTACCTCCGCAGGATAAGTTCTCCCCATCGTACTGCCTCCCGTTTCTCCCCACACACTTTCACCATCACCGCGCGTCGGTGTCTATCCAGTATAATACCCGTGCGACGGCAAATTTGTAATGCACGATGGTGGTGATGTCGAGGATGATAATCGAATAAGGGAAGTAGAGGAACCCCTGCCAGAACAGAAGGACTTCAAGGTATGCGAGCATGAAAGTGATGAGGGGTTTTACATGGCCGATTGTTTTCCTCAGTTACTGCTAAATGATGACGCACCAGACGATTGCAATCCGTTACTGCGGGCTATCGGGGGTTGCGGCTATTTGCCGAAAGCAACTGGAAAAGGAAGCTCGGTTCACTGGCCCCGAACAGACGTGTCTGATACTGCGACCAGATCCGTGCAGCGTCCGCGTCATTGCCGCAGACCAGATTGCCCAGCATATTTGCCGCAACAAGGTATTTCATGCGCACTGGATTCGTGTCGCCGCCGCGCTCGATCAGTACCGCCGAAGAGTGAGCCATAGCATTGGCATTCCGCTGTCCCACGGCCTTAAAGAGCGAGATCCAGTCCTTTTCCGTAGCCGTAAAAGAAGATGCGCAATTCTTTGATTCGAGGGCATGCCAGGCTTCGGCGGATTCTTCGGGTGAGAGAAAGGGGAATATAATTAATGACGTGTCGAAGAGTACATCCATTCTATACTCACCTGGAAGGGCTCTACAGTCTGTGAACAGACTGCGGAACTGGACAGCCTGCCGTTTGAGCTCGATCGGGACGCCATCTTGTTTCGATGTAAATCTCCCCTGTAGCAGATATTCGCGAAGTGCAGCGGCGTAAGAAACAAAAAGCGGTCTCTGGAAATAGGGGGTCGGCGTGACCCGGAATGGCATACGAGGGACTATGCCCATGAGCATATCTGTGGCCGGGATCGGTTGTTGAGCTACAGTGACGAAATCCTGTGCGGTGGCATATAGGAAGCGAGTACGGGCAGCGTTTTGATCAAGGACAGGATAGTAATCCGAGTTTGCGATGATTGGAAACGTCTTAAGCAGGCTTCCGAGGATTTTTTTATTGCCTACTTTGCGGATGTCTATGTCCTGGATGGAAGCCACGTTAATACGCCCCAGGATCGTGGCGAGCTCCGGGAGAGCCAGGATTGAGGGGTCCGGATCAGGGATGTCATCACCATTTTTTGCGATGATGATGAGATCGGAAGCGTTCGGCGCATACACGACAAAGTCGGCAAACTTCGCGGAAACAGCTTTTAAAACCGAGACAACAAGATCGTTGTCTATTTCGTACAGTTGGAGCCACTGCACGAAAAGACCGTTCGGGTTCAAGTACCGTTTGATGTCACGGTAGAACTCCTCGGAGAACAGTCCTGCAACACCGCTGACCCATGGGTTCGACGGTTCGGATACGATGATATCGTACGTGCGTTTATGGCTGGAAAAGAACGTCTTTGCATCGTCAACATAGATGCTGCTGCGTGGATCCTGATAGACCTTTGATACCAATGGGCCGAACTGGCGTGCCGCTTCGATAACGCTTCGCTCGATCTCTATCGTATCGACCCTTGTAAGATGGGGGTTGGAGAGCAGCGCCTGTGTTGTCAGGCCCGAGCCCAGTCCGATATTGGCGGCCGTCGTTGCACCGGGGTGGAGCGCCATGGGAAGTATGCCAAGCAGGATCATGGTCGCTTCATCGCCGGTTGAAGGGGTACCGGGCAAGACGGAAACCGACGCGTCGACCTTACCGTTCGTGCGGATGCCCATGATGCCCCAGCTTTGGAGCGTTATGCTCACGGTGGCGGTTTTCCCATCGTGATGGTACCGGACCGATTCGGTGTTCGGTGTGATCAGAGCGCCATCCCGGTAGACGCCCGAAGCCATCTTGTAGACATCGAGGTTCACCAGGAGCATAGTTGCGAGAATGGCGCCAAGTCCTGCAGCCGTAATGGCAACCGGCGTGCGTAAACCACGGTCACGCGGAATCACTAGCCACAGCAGAGCGAGACCCAGGCCGATGTCGAGGCCGGCGCCAAAGGTCATCAATCCTTTCAGACCTAGGAGAGGCATGCCCAAGTGGATGGCGAAGAAGACACCGATAATGGCACCAACGGTATTAGCGGCATAGACTGCGCCGATACTCCTCTCACCATGGCCTTGTCTGATCAAGGCATAGGTGATGAGCGGCAGCGTCATCCCGGCGCAGAAGGTCGTTGGAAGCATGATCGCGACGGCGATCCCGTGGCTTGAGAGGTTGAAAAGCAGATACCCGGCGTCTGTTTTCGGCAGTATCTTTAGGAGCCACTGCATCACGGGGAATGTCTGGCCGTAAAACGATAGTGTGGACAGAGCCAATATGCCCATGACGACTTGGACGTAGACGAGGACGCGGACCGGCTGGTCCTGCCGGTCAAGGCGGCGCTGAATCCATAGTCCACCAAAGGCAAGTCCGAGGATGAAGGCGCTCAACATGAGTTCGAAGGCATGGGTCGAGCTTCCAAGAACTAGGCTAAGCATCCTGATCCACCCGATCTCGTAGATGAAGGAAGCGGTCCCGGTGATCAGCGACGCCACCAGCAGGAGCCGGTATGCACCGGATGGTGCCGGGTGTGGCTGTACGGTATCGATCCCCCTGCGTTCGGCGATTTCACGGCCTCGCATCAGTGTCCAGACTGTGACAGCAAGCCCGATGTTGATTAGACCCGCGATCAGCAAAGTGCCAGGCAGTCCGACAAGGCGTACAAGCACGAACCCGCTCGCCAGAACGCCGACGGCCGCTCCGATGCTGTTCGTAAAATAGAGCAGGGCAATGGTCCTGCCCGGCTTGAGCGGGAACAGACGGATCATGCCGGCGCTCATCAGGGGAAATGTCATGCCGAGCAGGATCGATTGGGGCAGGATCAGCAGCGCCGACAGCGTCCACTTGTAGGCCGTGACCACGGACGCGTTGCCGAGCTGTGACATAACCGTGGCATAGGAGAACTGCACAGCCCGGTCAAAGACCGGATGAAAGACGATCGCAAGGAGACCAATCATGCCCTCTGTAAGGGCGTAACCGATCAGCAGGTTCTTCCACCGGCCTGAGTAGCGGCTGCAGAGCCAGGAGCCGATAGCCATGCCACCCATGAAGATTGCCAGGACGAGCGTCTGGGCATAGGCGGCGTGGCCGAGAAAGAGTTTCAGGTAATGCGTCCAGATCGACTCATAAATGAGGCCGGAGAATCCCGACAGGACAAAGAGAGAAAATAGTATGGCGCGGTGGTGCGTATTCTTAGTCACGTGGACTCCGTTCACATCTTAATATCTCCGGTCTTCGGTGATGACAAAAACACGGCGCGGCCGCTGCAAACCCTACCCAAGCTTCTCCTTGATGATCCCGGCAAGATCCTCGGCAAGCGTCTTAATCCCTCTCTCATCTTCACCCTCGATCATGACGCGAACCTTCGGTTCGGTACCCGAATAGCGCACGAGGAGCCGCCCGCTACCGCCCAGTTTCTTCTCGACCTCAGCCATTCGTTGTGCAATCTCTGGGATCGACATCAGATCACGTCGCTCCTTCACCTTCACATTCACAAGCGTCTGGGGATAGGTTTTCATACAGGCGGCCAGCTCCGAGAGCGGCTTGGCGGTCTGCTTCATGATCGCGAGGACCTGGAGAGCCGAGATGAGCCCGTCTCCGGTGGTGTTGTGGTCGAGAAAAATGACGTGGCCGGATTGTTCACCACCGAGATTGTATCCCCCTTCGAGCATTTTCTCCATGACGTAGCGGTCTCCGACCGAAGCCCGGACGAGCCTGCCCCCGGCCTTCTGCATGGCGATCTCGAGGCCGAGATTGCTCATGACCGTGGCAACAAGCGTTTTCTGTCTGAGTCTCCCCTCTTTCATCATCTGGAGCGCGCAGACGGCCATGACCGCGTCACCATCAACGACTGACCCCCTTTCGTCGCACAGCATTACACGGTCCGCGTCGCCGTCAAAGGCTATGCCGATCTGCGCACCATTCGCCATCACTGCCCGGGAGACGACCTCGGGGTAGAGGGATCCGCAGCCCTGGTTGATGTTCATCCCGTTCGGCTGGTCATAAAGCGAGATGACGTCCGCGCCCAGCTCGATAAGAATGCGCGGACCGATCTTGTAGGCGGCGCCATTTGCCGAATCCACCACGACGCGCAGGCCAGAAAAGTCCATGCCGCGCGGGATGGACGATTTTACGAACTCGTTGTAACGACCGATCGCGTCATCGATCCTGAAGGCCTTTCCGATCTCTGCAGCCGTCGGGCGGATGGAATCGATCGCACCGGAGAAAATCAAGTCTTCCACCTTCTTCTCGACCTCGTCCGGAAGCTTAAAACCGTCGCGCCCAAAAAACTTGATGCCGTTATCCTCATAGGGGTTGTGCGACGCCGAAATCACGACGCCCGCATCGGCCCTGAGACTCCTTGTAAGAAATGCAATGCCTGGCGTGGGAACAGGGCCGACGAGGAGAACGTCCACACCCATGGAGCAAAGCCCCGACGTGAGCGCACTTTCTATCATGTACCCCGAGAGCCTCGTGTCTTTGCCGATCACAACCCGATGACGGCGGGAGGAATCGCGAAATACGTGCGCTGCGGCTCGCCCGATGCGCAGCGCCATCTCTGAGGTCATGGGGTCCTGGTTAGCCACCCCACGTACGCCATCTGTCCCAAATAGTTTTCTCATTTGCTTACCCTTTCAACGTTCACTCGCACGACGATGCTCTTGTCGAGTATCTTTACTGATTGTCCCTGGTAGTCGATCTTGGGTTCGACTGTCACGCTCTCCTGAGCGCCCTGGACGTCGATGGGCATCGTCTGGAGTATGATCAGTGATGACATCATGCTCGCCGGCCCCTCGACCGTGATCTTCGGCGGTGTCACTGTAATTCCTGCCAGACGGTAGCCCGCGGCGGGAGTGCCGTGCAGGACAGGTTTCAGGGTGAGGACCTTTCGAACGAGCGGTTCGAGTTTCACCTTGATCTCCGACAGAGACATATACGTTACCGTGACCCCCTCAGGACGTCTGATGTCGTCAGGAGAGATGCGAACAGTGTTCTCGCCGACCTTGGTCATCGACAGATCAAGGATACCAACTACCTTTTTCCCGATCGAAATGTCCCTAAGCACCCGCTCCTGTCCCTGCACGCGCACTTCCAGGCTCCCGGCTACATCACCCACTACCGTCATGCCCTGGGGTATGTTCCGAAGTTCAAGAGGCACAGTGAGCGTCATTTCCGTCTTGCCTTTTGAAGTGACATAGAACCAGAGTGTGAGCGAGAGCCCGAGCGACACCAGCTTAATGCCCCAGTTGTCGAACAGCAGTTTGCGATAATCCATTTATGTCTTCCTGTCCTTCTTCTTCACGAATATGTCCGAGAGCGTCTTCCGGAGAGCCGGGGCATCCGTGTTGTGCGCGATTGTCCCACTAGTCACCACCGAGATCTCCCCTGTCTCTTCGGAAACCACCACAACGACTGCATCGCTCTCCTCGGTCAGACCCACCGCAGCGCGGTGACGGGTACCGAGAGATTTTGAGAGGTTCGACGACAGGGTCAACGGTAGAAAGCAACCTGCAGCGATGATCCTTCCGCTTCTGATTATCGCGGCCCCATCGTGGATCGGTGAATAGGGGAGAAAGATGCTCACGAGTATTTCCTTCGTTACCTTGGCGTCGAGCTCCGTTCCCATCTCCACGATTGTCGAAAGATCCGTATCGCGTTCAAGTACGATGAGCGCGCCGATCCTCTTGTTGGCCATGGAGACTGCGGCCTTGACCGCTTCTTCGATGAACTTGGATTCTTCAACCGATGACAACGACTTGAACAGACGACGCTCGCCGACCTGCGCCAACGCCCGTCGGATCTCAGGCTGAAAGAGGACCACGATGGCGAGGACGATCTGAGACCAGAAACTGTGGATCAGCCAGTCAAGGGTATAGAATTCGAGCGCCCGGGATGCGATAAGCACGAGCACGATGAGCCCGAGACCCACCAGCATCTGGAACGCGCGCGTACCCTTGATGATAAGGAGGAGGCGGTAAATGATATAGTAGACGAGTGCAATATCAACCGTGTCATGAAACCAGCGGTAGTGCGCGAGAGCCTCTCTTATTTCGGTGAAGTTGTTCAGCATAGGAAAAACCCGAAATCCTTATGTCGAAATTCTTAATACAGCGTACTTTGAATCAGTCAAACCAAATCAAGATGCTGAGACCTCAATTTGCTCAGGATTTCGTATGTCGAGTTTCCGATTGGCTTCTTAACACTGCATCCGCCATCCTCACGACCTGCGCCATGCGCGCAACATCATGGACCCGCACTACGTTTGCACCGCGTTCGATCCCGAGAGCCAGCGTTGGAGCCGTGCCGTCAACACGCTGCTCAGGAACCGGAATGCCGAGGATCGTACCAATGAATTTTTTCCTCGACGTACCGAGCACAATCGGCCTGCCGAGGCTGCGGAACTCGTCGAGCCGGTTCAGGAGCGTGAGATTGTGCTCGAGCGTTTTGCCGAACCCGATGCCGGGATCGATAAGGATCTTCTCGCGGTCCACACCGGCCTTGACAGCGATCGCGATCCCGTCTTCGAGATAGGACATGACATCGACAACCACGTCATCATAGACCGGATTCTGCTGCATGTCGCGCGGCGTGCCCTTGATGTGCATGATAACCACGGCTGCGCCGTAGTCAGCCGCAACCGTTGCCATGTCCGGCGAGAAGCGGAGTCCGCTGATGTCGTTCACGATCGAGGCGCCGGCCGCGAGCGCTTTTTTCGCTACAGCCGCCTTATAGGTGTCGACCGATATGGGCACGGTGAGCTCGGCCGTGAGGTGCTTAATGATCGGGATGATCCTGCGGAGCTCTTCTTCTTCAGACAAAGGCTCCGCCCCGGGACGGGTAGACTCTCCACCAATATCAATGATGTCCGCGCCTTGTGCGGCCATCTCGCGGGCACGTACACAAGCCTTCGCCGTATCGTTATACAGGCCGCCATCGGAAAAAGAATCAGGCGTCACGTTCAAGATGCCCATGATGTGCGTGCGACTGCCGAGGTCGAGGATATTTCCCCTGCAGTTAATCTTATAATCTGAGCGCATATAGTTGTCAAGCAGAGAGTCGATTTTTTTGACAAGATTTTCAGGTACGTAGTTCGTAGTGATTGAGCGAGCAACTTGCTTTAGTTGCTCAAAAGTGCCGGTAAGGGTCAGCGCAAGAGAGGTGTCACCACGGGGCGTTTTCTGCTGTTTTGAGACAAAAGACGGGGCGGAATGAAGGTCCGCCCCGCTTTCAGATGATCGTATGAGATCGCGCAGGACAACCACCTGCCCGGAGGTCAGGCCGTTCAGGGTCATGGTGAGCGCCCCGCGGCCGGAGATCCGGATGAGAGGCTCCATACACCCTCCTTACGCCGCTGTGGGCTGACCGTTGACGATTTCGTCGATGTCAGCGGCGTCGAGGGTCTCTTTTTCGAGCAGGGCCTTGGCAAGGCCGTGCAGAACGGCCTCACGCTCCTGAATGAGCGTTTTGGCGCGGTGGTAATTGTCCATGACGATGCGTTTTACTTCATTGTCGATCTCGAGGGCCGTATGCTCACTGTAATCGCGGTGCTGAGCGATCTCGCGGCCGAGGAAGATCTGTTCCTCCTTCTTGCCGTAGGAGAGCGGCCCCATCGCGTCGCTCATGCCCCACTCGCAAACCATCTTGCGCGCAAGGGCCGTGGCGCGTTCAAGGTCGTTGCCGGCGCCCGTCGTCATATGCTTGAGCGCGATCTCCTCAGCCGCCCTGCCGCCGAGCAGGATCGCAATGTTGTTCAGCAAATGCTCACGGTCGTAAGAATAGCGGTCAGCCGTGGGAAGCTGGAGCGTCACACCGAGCGCCATGCCGCGCGGGATGATCGACACCTTGTGAACGGGATCGGTGCCAGGAATAAGCCTCGCTACCATGGTATGGCCCGCCTCGTGATAGGCCGTGTTCTTTTTCTCTTCGTCGCTGATAAGCATGCTCTTGCGCTCGAGGCCCATGAGGATCTTGTCCTTGGCGCGATCAAAGTCGTCGTTCTCCACCTGCGTTTTCCCCATCCTGCCGGCGAGGAGCGCGGCCTCGTTCACGAGGTTCGCCAGCTCCGCTCCGGAGAGTCCCGGCGTGCCGCGCGCGATGGATTCGATGTCAACGTTCGGCGCGAGCTTGATCTTCTGCGTATGCACCTTAAGCACGCCGATCCTGCCGTTAAGGTCGGGCCGCGGGAGCACCACCATGCGGTCGAACCTGCCCGGTCTCAGGAGTGCCGGGTCGAGTACGTCGGGGCGGTTGGTCGCGGCTACAAGGATCACGCCCTCGTTGCTCTCGAACCCGTCCATTTCGACGAGGAGCTGGTTCAGGGTCTGCTCGCGCTCGTCATGGCCGCCTCCCAGTCCCGCGCCGCGATGCCTGCCCACCGCGTCGATCTCATCGATGAAGATGATGCAGGGTGCGTTCTTTTTGCCCTGCTCGAAGAGGTCACGGACTCGCGATGCGCCCACACCAACGAACATCTCGACGAAATCAGAGCCGCTGATCGAAAGAAACGGCACACCCGCCTCGCCCGCGATTGCGCGCGCAAGGAGCGTCTTTCCCGTGCCCGGGGGGCCGACTAGGAGCACGCCCTTTGGTATCTTGCCGCCGAGCTTCTGGAATTTCTGAGGGTCTTTGAGGATCTCGATGATCTCCTGGACCTCCACCTTGGCCTCATCCATGCCTGCCACTTCGTTGAAGGTCACCTTTTTGGTGCTCTCGTTCAGCAGCTTGGCCTTGCTCTTGCCGAAGGACATGGCTTTGTTTCCGCCCATCTGCATATTACGCATAATGAACATGAACCAAACAGCCATCAAGATAAGCGGCGCCCAGACCACGAGAAAGTTATACCACGCTGATTCCTTCACGGGCTCCGCATTGATCTTTACGCCCCTGGCCCGGAGGTCCTTGACAAGGTCAGGGTACTCAGGCAGGTTAGTCTTGAAGGACTTTCCCGTTTTATAATTGCCGAACATCTCGCTCCCCTTGATCGTGACATCGTTCACTTCGCCGTTCTGGATCTTGTCCATGACGTCGCTGAAGGGGATCTGCACCGCTGAAGGATTGACCGGGTTGAATAGATTGAAGATAAGCACCGATACCACGACGAATAAGAGAACCAGTGCTAGATTTTTATAGAATGCACTCACTGAATGAAACCTCCTGAATACCGTCAGGCCTTTGCCTGTGATATATTTTTAAATAATAACACATTATCCGCAGGGAAACAATAGTTTTATCCCGCTTGCGCGGGAGTCGTGATCATCCATGCCCCGAAACAGCCGTATATAAAATGCCTAGTTTGCAGCGTAAACCACCACAAGAACGAACGGATATTCTGTCATGCCGTCACGAGACTTAAATAATCGCTCTTACGGGGACTGACGCTCTTCTAAGGGCAGCACGGCGATGTACGGTAGGTTCCGGTAGCGGTCCTTGTAGTCCAATCCATAGCCGACGACGTACTTGTTCGGGATCCGGAACCCGGCGTAGTCCGCCTCGATCTGGACCTTCCGTCGTTCGGTCTTGTCCAGCAGCACACAGACCTTGAGTGAAGCGGGGCCGCGTTCAAGGAGCATTTTCTTCAAGTAATCAATGGTCACTCCCGAGTCCATGATGTCCTCAACAAGCAGAACATCTTTACCTCTGATGTCTTCCTTTATGTCTGCAATCATCTGTACGGGATGGCTCCCTTTGGAGCTGGTGCAGTGGATAAAATTCATACGAACGGAGATCTTAAGCGCCCGGAGAAGGTCGGACATGAAAAAGATAGCTCCCTTGAGCACGCCAACGACCAGTAGGTCCTTCTCCGCGTAATCCGATGATATTCTCGTGCCGAGTTCCTGTATCTTCCGCTGAATCTCCTCACGGGTAAAGAGCGGCTTCCCGAAATCAATACCTACCATTGAATGTCCTCCATGGAAAATAAATTGGGGCACAGATTAAACTATATTGGCGAGGTGCAGGTTGTTGGATGCACGGGTCAATACATCATTACTTCAGATAACCTTGTCCAATACTTCAGACCCTCGAATGGCCACCTCATTCTCTGGCTCATGACCCCCTATCGTTGTTCACGTCGTACTTGAACCACCAGCACTCTCTTCGTCCCCTTCTCCGGTAGGAAACGGTTGTCCGTCCGGAGTCCCACGACCCAGAGGATATCATTACCTGAGAGGAGGATAGGCACATTATCTCTTTTGTGTCTAGAGATCTTCTCGTCCACAAAGTAGTCCTGAAGCTTCTTTCTCTTCCCCCCCATACCCACGGGACAGAACCAGTCCCCTGATCGCCTGTTTCTCATCGTTAACAACGGCCCTATCTTATCATAATCGAACAGTGCCTGCCAGCGGTAATTTTTGACGTTCATCTCGGCTGGGATGTCATCGAAAACCCCTGCTTCGACCTCCATCCCGAGTTCGGGAATCAAGGTGACGCCGGAGGCCTTAAGCGTAAAGGAGTATCCTTCTGCGGCCGCTTCGAAGCGTATGACAAATTTCTCATACTCTCGCTCCATTATAAGGCCGTACGGCATGCGCATGGTTCTGCCTGTCTGGGCCGCGGCCATGAAATTGATCACGTCACTCACCTGGACCGAAGAAAGCCCTCCTGAGCCAGCGCATGCAAGATCCACAGCCTTTCTAATCATCCTACGCTTGTATGCCTGCGGCAGAGCATTAAATTCCTCTCTGTTTAGAGCAACATTGTTCTCTTCCTGCACGATCACCCCGGCAGCAATCGATGATAAACAGGCTTCTGCAGCTTCATTTTCGTCTCTCAGCAGGGCCGCCGTGGTGGCGAGCGTTTCAACGATCCGGGGATTAAACCGTTTGAGAACAGGCAGGACCTCGATTCGAATCCGGTTTCTTGTGTACACCGGCTTTGTGTTCGACATGTCGGACACATACTCAATCCCCCCCGATTGGAGATACTCCAGCACATCCTCCCTCGTGACCTCGATAAGGGGGCGGATGATGTTCTCCCGCACTGGCGGTATTGCAGAGAGACCCGTGACCCCGGCGCCTCGTAGAAGCCTCATAAGATAGGTCTCTGCCTGGTCCTCAGCCGTATGACCCGTGGCAATGCGGGAAGCTCCGACCGTTTTCGCGACCCGATGCAAAAAACCATATCTCACTTCACGTGCGCCAGCTTGGGAAGACATCCCGCGTTCTCGGCAAAAGGCAGGCACGTCAAACTGTTCGATGGTCACAGGAGTGCCCAGCTTTTCCGCAAGGCGCGCAACGAACAGGGACTCATCCGCCGACTCCCTGCCTCGGAACATGTGGTCGAGGTGCGCAATATGGAAACTTACACCGAGCTCTGCCGAAAGAGCATGGAGCACGGAAAGCAGACAGACCGAATCAGGGCCGCCTGAAACGGCGACAAGGACCTTCTCTCCCGGCTTCAGCATGCCGAATCTGTCGATGGTCAGTTTAACTTTCACAAGTAACATGGAAAAGGGAGAAAATGATTCAGTGGGGAAGAAAATGGTGGCGGTGCAGGGACTCGAACCCCGGACACAGGGATTATGATTCCCCTGCTCTACCAGCTGAGCTACACCGCCCCGAGAAAATTTAGAGGATAAAGATACTGTATTACGGCATTTTTGTCAAGAAAAACTGTATTCGCACGCTCTCCCGAAGTCATACTGAAGAAGATTTCCTGATCATGCAGCCTGCGCTATTCTTTTTCAATGCTTATTCCTTAAATCGAGTTTCTTCTTTTTGAATCTTTTCTATTTCTTCCTTGCGGGTTTTACAGGTTATGCAGTATCGGGCCAGAGGGTTAACCTGCAGCCGCTTGATGTCGATCTCCTCCCCGCACTCCTCGCACAGTCCGTAGGTATTGTTCTGGAGCTTGCGGAAGGCATCGGCGATGTCCTTATATTGTTCGTACTTCATTTCCAGGAGCGAGTAATCAATGCCCTGGTCCATGTCCTGGGAAGACAGGTCAGCGCTGTCCATTGCCGAGTCGATCTTCTGTCCCGCCTCAGGGACCAGCCTGCGCCCCATCCTTGCCTCTAGGCCCTCTACTACCTCGTTGCGCTTTTTGAGCAGAAGCTTTTTCAAGAGCTCATGACGTTTCTGCGTGGCTGCGGATATCCGTACCGGCGGCTGGACAACTTTGGCCTTCGAAGTCGGTGTAGATGCAACTTTCTTCGTCGCGGTCTTCTTCTTTCCTGTCACCTTTTTAATAGCCTTTTTGGCTACTTTCTTCTTCGTTGTGACACGAGGTTTCCTTATTGATTTCTTTGAGGCCTTTTTCATCACCCTTTTTGCCTTGGGCTTAGCAGCCTTCTTCTTTTTTGCGCCTTTTTTTACCGCCATATCCTCAATACCTCCTGACCACCTGGAAAACTAAGTTACACATTATAGTTATCTATTAAAGCAAATTCAAGACAATTTGTCAGAAAATAAGAATTTTCACTCTCGAGTGAAAAGAGATAATTCTTTTCAAAAATAGCAACAACATATGGAAATAATTAGTTTTTTTTGATATGATGATAGTATTCTTGCTTTCAGAAAGAGAGCACTATGAGCCGATTTTCCCTTTATATTCTTCTTATATTACTGGCCCCTTGTGTAGCGCTGCCGAACGAGCCTTCCTCTTCAGTTGTCCCGGAATACAGTCTTGCCGTGTCGTTCGACATTCCCGCGTCACAGATTACCGGCCTTGCAACCATGACAGTGCGGAATGGTCAGGAGATCCTGTTCGCTACGGGAAAGCTTGCGATTATAAAGGTGACCCTGAACGATCGGACAATCGCCATTGAACCCAACAACGGAATGCTCCGAATAAAACCAACGGAGAATGGGACGATCGCAATCAGATATGAAGGGGTGTTCAAGGGTAGTGAGCACAGCAGTAAGGTTAATAACGTCGCGGAGCAAAGCATTATCGATGCGCGGGGCATATCCCTCACTGGCACCTGGTATCCCCACACCGGGTCCCTTACCCGCTTCCGGTTGAAAGCGAGCCTCCCCAATGGCTATGATGCCGTCTCGGAGGCAGAGCGGATTGACAAGACCGCGAAGGGCAGCATCACGGAATTTACATTTTATTTCGACCGTCAGCTCACCGGTATCAGCCTCACCGCCTCGGACCGGTTCGAGGTAACAAAGGACCGGGTAAGCGGCATCGATCTGTATGCCTACTTCTTTCCCGAGGACCGGGGACTGGCCAAGACCTTACTCCAGTATGCGAAAAAATATATCGAGCTGTATGAGAAGCTCCTCGTGAAGTATCCCTATGAAAGATTCTCTATTGTGGAGAGCTTTTTGCCTTCGGGATATTCCTTCCCGACTTACACCTTTCTCGGGCAGGACGCGGTTCGACTTCCGTTCACTCAAGAAACATCTCTCGGACATGAGATCCTGCACCAGTGGTTCGGCAACTCCGTGTATGTCGATCTTAATAAGGGCAACTGGTCTGAAGGGCTGACCACCTATCTCGCAGACCATCTTTACGAAGAACAGACCGGCAAAGGATGGGAATACCGCAAGGAGCTGCTTATAGCTTATGATGCATACGTGAATCCAGAAAACGAGATATCCCTCCGTGAGTTCACGGAAAAGACAGATAGTGTCTCCGGTGCCGTGGGGTACGGCAAGGGCGCCTTGGTTTTCCATATGCTGAAGAACCTGGTCGGAGAGGAGCAGTTTTACAGCGCCCTCAGGGAATTCATTAGCCAGAATCAATCTCAAAAGGCGTCATGGGATGACATCAAGGCAGCGTTCGAAAAACAGTCGGGCAAGGCCTTAGCCCCTTTTTTCAAGCATTGGGTGGATGAAAAAGGACTTCTGGAACTGAGCGTGACGAAGGCATCGGTCAAGCGCAACGGCGACAATTTCGAGATCAGCTTCGATGTGCTTCAGAAGGGAAAGGGGTTTTCGCTCGATCTGCCAGCAGCGATCTCAACGCGGGGAGATATAAAAAAGGAGAAGCTCTCGCTCGACGGAGACAAGAAGAGTTTCAACGTGCTCGTAGACGATGAGCCGCGGACCATGGTAATCGATGGAGCATATGACGTCGCCCGGAGGCTCACGGAACAGGAAACGCCTCCGGTCGTCGCCTCCCTCCTTGGGGACAAGAAGCCGTTAATCGCGCTGCCTGTTGCGAACAAAGAAGCGTATAAGACGGTCATAGCTGCCTTTAAAGAATCGGGAGCTGACGAAAAAGAGGCCGCCGATATCAAGGACTCCGAGATCAAAGCCTCAACCGTCGTGATTCTCGGCGATGATAACCCGCTCGTTGACAGACTGTTCGGCAAGTCCGAAAGCGTGAAAGCGGGATTTAGTCTGATGGTAAGGAAGAACCCCTGGAGTGAAAGAAAAGTCGCCGTAATCATCAACTCACACTCCGTCGCCGAAGCAGAGGCCGCTTTCCCCAAGATTTCTCATTACGGCAATTACAGCGTTCTTGCCTTTAACGCGGGCGGGAACATTTTAAAGAAAATCGGTGATTCCCAAAGAGGGATGGAGATGGAATTAAGAGAGCAGGCAGCGGCCGTTGACCTCTCCACGCTCAGGACGCTCCCGGACATGATCGATGGCGCTGCGGGGAAAAAGATCATATATGTAGGTGAATACCACGACCGGTTCAGTCATCACACTGTTGAGCTCGATATCATTAAGGGACTCTATATGAAGGACCAGAAACTTGCAGTGGGCATGGAGATGTTCCAGCGGCCTTTCCAGAAGACGCTCGATGACTACATCAAGGGAGCCGTCGACGAGCGCGCGTTCCTGAAGAACACGGAGTATTTCAAGCGCTGGGGCTTTGATTACAACTTGTACAAACCGATCCTTGATTTCGCACGCGCTAAGAAGATTCCGGTGGTTGCCCTGAACCTAAGGCGCGAGATCACCGAGAAGGTCTCGAAAGGTGGCATAGACTCCCTTTCGGATGAGGAGAAAAAAGAAATCCCTCAACAAATGGATTTTTCGGACAGCGATTACCGCGACCAGCTCAAAGAGGTCTTTGAACAGCATAAAAGTGCGGGAGAGAGAGACTTTGACTTTTTCTACGAGTCCCAGGTGCTCTGGGACGAGACCATGGCCATGTCCATCGATGAATACCTGCGAAAGAACCCGGACCACCGCATGGTTGTACTCGCGGGCGGGGGGCACGTCTCCTACGGTTCTGGCATTCCCAAGCGGGCGTTCCGGAGGAACGGATTCGCTTATACGATCATCCTGAATGACGGAGCGCTCGTGAAGGACATCGCCCACTACCTCGTCTTCCCGCAACCCCTCGACGGTGTCACCGCCCCCAAGATCATGGTATTGCTAAGCGAAAAGGATGGCAAAATTATCATCACCGGCTTTCCCCAAGACAGCGTGTCGGAAAAGGCCGGGATCGAGGTCGGCGACACCCTTGTTTCGCTCGACGGCGTTTCCATCTCGAGCATAGAGGATATCAAGCTTTTCCTTTTCTACAAGAAGAAAGAAGAGCCACTCAAGGTCAAGGTGGTGCGGAAACGCTTCCTCCTCGGGGACAAGGAGCTGGAGTTCGAGGTCCACTTACAATAATTCAGACGGTCCTGTCATTTCATTCTCTTCCATGCAGCAGAGGAGATTCATATGAAACGGCATTTGATTTTTGCATGTGCTATCATGTTGCTGTTCGGATGTCTATCGGAGAGGACAAAAAGATTCACGCTTGTTGTCGATCCACCCGATTCCGACATCAGGGTCGTTTCGGGAAGCGACCTGAAAGAATCGCAGTACCGATCTCCGGCGGAAATTACCGCGGGGTTGCCGCACGACACCGTCCTTGAAAAGAAGGCCGTGGTGGAGATAACCAGGGACAAATACAAATCCGTGGTCCTGGCGCTCCGGGACATCAAGGACGGCGACAATCTGAATATAAAACTTGAGAAGGCTGTCCGGTATCGTCTGAAGTGCCGGCTGCTCAGCCCTGTACCGTCGGATGAGATCAAGTTCCAGGACAAGGTTGTGTCCATCGCACTCATTGTCGAGGACCGGCAATTTCATCTGAACTTAGCGAATCTCACTTCTTCCGAGCTCAGGATACTCTGGGACCGTGCGGAATATACCGATATCAAAAACCGTCAGCATCGGCTCATGCACTCAGGTATCCGCTCTCAGGACAGGAACAACCCTCTGCCCTCTCAGTCGGTTCCTCCCCATGGTTCGGTGCAAGAGGCGGTGATGCCGACCAGCAACGTGATGTATTCTCAGCAGACGAAGGCTTATGAGAATCTGCCACTGTTCCCGCTTGACAGCGAATCCGCGGCCGGCCTCAAGGGCAAAATTTTCTATCTCTTTATTCCCATGGGAATCGACCGCCAGATCTTTCCATACAATTTTAAGATAGAGATAACAGACGTGATGAAGGAGTGAATGAGCATAGAGCAGAAAGCACGAGGCGCAGATCAGCTAGATACGATGCTCTTTGTCTCAGGCGCCAAGCTCATCATTTCGTATGATTTGCATCATAGATATTTTCTCGGCAGAGGTGTAACATTGTCCTATGTTTAAAGAAGGGTGCCCAGGAAGCATAGAGATCCGCCAACCCAAGCCTGAGGATATCAGGTGCCAGAAGTGCGGGGAAAAGATCGAGATCTGGAGCGATGAGCCCGAGACCCAGTGCAAGAAGTGCGGGCATCTAAATGCCCGGCCCATCGGCACGTCCTGCATCGAGTGGTGTGCTTTTGCCAAGGAGTGCGTGGGTGCGGAGAAGCTCGAGAAGCTCCTCAAAGCCGCCAAGCGCTAACACGTTGATATCCCCCCCTTGGAGTTTATCGGTCTGGACTTCCTTTTCTGGTACGGCCAGAGAAGGAAGCCCACTCGTTTTCTGTAGCCGTTCTTTTCCCGCATATAACTCATTTGACACGCTCCATTCTTTTGCACTGAATCCGGCAAAAAGGTTGAGAATACTCGCCTGAAATTTTTTTTTTATGTTATAGTCATTAAGGATGAATTACTTCCTCTCAGCATAGATACGTCTCGACCAGTTATGAATAGAGCGTATCGGTCGCCGGCAGGCCTTTACAGTCGCATTCCTCCTGTGCGGAAATTATTAGGTTCGAAAATCATGCCATAAGAATTTTTGGTGTTGCGGGAAAAGACTGTTTATGATATTCTGATGACCGCATCTTGTCGGCCCCCGGATCGCGGAGCTGGTTTATATATCCCGACCAAAGGAGTGGACCCTTCCACGGACTGCCATGGCACTCTTCCCTAAAAAGATAGATTTCTTCGAGATGTTCGACCGGGCCCTCGAGAACGTCTCGCGGGCTGCGAACGTCCTCATCGACGGCTTAAACAACTTCGAGACCTTCGGGAAAAAGGCGAAAGCCATCTACGAGTTCGAGCAGGAAGGCGACATGCTCACCCACGACATCATGAAGGACCTGAACAAGACCTTCCTCACCCCCATCGACCGTGAAGATATCCATGCGCTTGCGTCCCGGATCGACGACGTCATTGACCTGATGTGGGCCGCCGTGGACAGGATGGTTGTGTACAAGATCGAAAAGCCGACGCCGGAGGTCATTTCCATTGCTGAAGACCTTCAGATGACGACCGATATCCTAAAGAAGGCTCTCGGGGAGCTCCGCTCGAAGCAGTATTTCCGCGTGCAAGAGCACTGCATCGAGATCAACCGGCTCGAGAACAGGATCGACCGGAAGTACCGCGACGCCCTCGGCAAGCTCGTCAACGATCATAACGACCCCGTCTACATCATCAAGTGGAAAGACATCTACGAGCTCTTCGAAGACGCCTCAGACCGGGCAGAAGACATCGCCAACATTCTCGAAAGCATCGTCCTCAAAAATGCATGAAATCCTGATCTTGATCATTATTCTCGCGGTATTTTTCGATGTTGCGAACGGATGGCATGACTGCGCCAACGCTATCGCCACCGTGGTATCGACCAAGGTCCTGTCGCCCATGATGGCAGTCATCCTCGCCGCAGGCATGAATATCTTCGGCGCCTTCATCTCCACCGCGGTCGCAAAAACAATCGGTACGGGTATCGTGGACCCAACGGCCGTCACGGACGTCGTCATAATCTCTGCACTGCTCTCTGCCATCCTATGGAACATCATCACCATCCTCATGGGGCTCCCCGTCAGCTCGTCGCATGCGCTCTTCGGCGGGATTGCTGGAGCCGCCATGGCGCATGGAGGTTCCAGCATCCTGAATATAGGCGGTACCATCAAGATCCTCACGTCACTCCTTATCTCACCTATTTTCGGTATGATCTGTGGATATTTGTTCATGAAGCTTATCCTCAAGCTCTTCGGTCAGCTTGGGCCAGGCGCGATCAGCAAGTACTTCGGCAGGCTGCAGATTCTGTCATCAGCTTTCATGGCTTTCGGCCACGGTTCCAATGACGCGCAGAAATCCATGGGCATTATAACGATGGCCCTCGTGAGTGGCGGCGTTATTAAGTCCATGGATGTGCCGAAGTGGGTCATCCTCATCTGCGCTTTAGCCATGGGATTCGGCACCCTTTTCGGCGGGTGGAAGATCATCAAGACCTTGGGTGTCAAGATGCTGAAGCTCGAACCAATCCACGGCTTTGCGGCGGAAACATCCTCAGCGGCCATCATTATTGCCTCGAGCCACTTTGGGCTGCCCGTCAGCACGACACACGTGGTTTCCTCAGCAATCCTCGGTGTCGGCGCGACAAAACGGCTTTCGGCCGTGCGGTGGGGCATCGCCGGGAAGATCGTCATGGCTTGGGTGCTCACTCTCCCGGCCTGCATTGGCATGGCATGGGGCATCCAGAAGGCCCTGACCTATTACCACATCGGATAAACGGCATCATGCCCCATGGAAATCAAAGCCACTACATACGCTTTTCATTCCAGTCATGACATACCAGATTCTCCGGCCGCAGCCAGGACAGTTTCATCGCCGTAACGTTTTTCCGCACCGCTTCTCCGTATTCTTGACTCTCCTTTTTAGGAGTGTTAAAATTTTAAAAGTACGGAAATGCATGATCGTCTATATACCGTACGTGGAAGCTCGATACGGTCGATTGACCGTCATGAGGACAGATCGGACACGGGAGGGGACGCATGTATGATGTGATCATCGTCGGGGCTGGGCCGGCGGGTACAAGCTCTGCGCGCATTTGTGCAGCAGCTGGCTTGAAAACGGCGCTTATAGATAAGAGCAGGTTCCCTCGTCCAAAACCATGCGGGGGCGCTGTCTCGGAGCAGGCGCTGTCCTACCTTGACTTTACGCTGCCGCCAGATATTAGAGAACAGGAATGTTTTGGTGCACGGGTCTACTATCAAGACCATTCGATCGAAGTGACGAAACAGCACCGGATCGCCGTACTTGTCAGCCGCGACAAATTTGATTCCTTCCTATTAGAAAAAGCGATCGACGCGGGCGCACATTTCTTCCCAGATGAAAAATGTATTGCCATGACCATGCGTCCGGACTCCGTGGAAGTGAGAACAGACACATCCGCGTATCAGGCTCGGTACGTCATCGGAGCAGATGGCGTTCACAGCGTTGTCGCGCAAGCCGTAAGACCCCGTTTCACGCAGGAAGAGGTCGCAGTTGCCTTGGTCAGCAATGCTCCTGTGGACGGCCGGCCTGGAGAAGAGAACCTCAGCGGGCATCTGGAAATGCATTTCGGCATGGCCCCCATGGGATACGGTTGGGTCTTTCCGCATCGCGGATACCGTTCCATAGGGATCATGGGCATTGCTTCGAAATCGTTCCGTCATCAGGATGTATTGTCCGAATTTTCCCGCGACCTCGGCATCCCGCTCAGTGATGTTCGCGGTCATCTCATTCCTTTGGGCGGTATAAAAAGGACGATACGGTCCGGTAGGATTCTGCTTGTCGGCGATGCCGCGGGCTTCGCTGACCCTTTCCACGGCGAAGGAATCTCTTACGCCATCCTGTCAGGAAAGCTGGCGGCAAAGGCCATGTGTGACATCGTCGGGACCGGGAGAGACGAGGCCGCTGCCTTTTCATGGTATCAGCACGAATGCGAACGACTCATTCGGAAAAACCTGCGCGTCGCGCGCTCCATGGCGCTACTGCTCGGCCGGTATCCACAACTCTTCCTCCGGATATTTTTCGATAATCCGGCAGCGCTGGAGAAATATCTTGATATTCCTGCAGGGAAGCTTGATTATGAACGGTTCTGGAAATGGCTCATCATGCACACGCCGGCATTCATCATTTCGAGCTGGGTCAATGCGGCGTCTCGACGCGGCAATCAGCATCGTGCCGCTTCCAGGAAGGGACCCGTTCTGTAATGACAGATAAAGAAAAGATCAAACGGTTTGTCCAAGAAACCCTCGGGTGTGGTTGTCCAGAAGAAGTCTTTCGATCGATCGATTGCAAATGCGATGTGGAACTCGGTGGCGGCGTGATTTTGCACAGCATAATCACCATCGGGAACCGTCTTCTTATTTATGTCGTCTATGACAGCAACGCTTTTGTTCAGGAACATCTGACGCTTCTTGTCTCCGCGGGAAAGAAAGAACGGGACTCGAGAGGACTGAACAGGTTCAGGCTGGTAATTGTAACGGATAGAATCCCAGGACACGGTGATGCAATAAGACGAGCGTTTGGTGAGTTACAGGAGAAAGACGAAAATATCCATTTGCACGTCATCAGCAGCAATAATAAATATCTCGACTTTTACTATTGAGACGCTGGAGCATGAAGAAGAGGATTTGTCCGGGCAATTCGATTTCAATCACCGCAGCAACATGTTAAAGAACGTCCTTGATATTTTTCTCGTATCTACTCCCTGATACTTCCCGGATTTCAGCAGCCCAATAAAATTCTCGTGGGTCACTTCTTCGGGAAACTCCGTGAAGCACGATCCCACGTCCTGAGAGGCATGCGCATCTGACCCGCCCGTATAGGGAAGATTCAACTCCGTCGCCGCTTTGATTGCCTTTACGTTGAACGCGTGCAAATTACATCCATTGCACCCTTCGATAGCGCAGATACCATCCACGCTCCGCACGAGATCGCCGAGACTTGTCCCCGGTCTATAGGGATGCGACGGGATCACGACGCCGCCGGATTCATTGACTATCCGTATTATTTCTGCTATAGGTGCGTGCTTGATCGACAACTTATCGGTGTCGACGCCAAAAATCAAGCAGTGCCCTTCAGCTGCAGAAAACTCCACACCGCGGAATATCCTGATTCCGTCCTTGTACTTTTCTTTCAGGATCTCGACAGGTTCCGATGCTTCGTAGTAATAATGCTCAGTGAAGGCGACCCCGTTGAGCCCGAGCTCAATGGCCCGGATGATCGACTCCTCCGGATCGGCGTCGTTATCGCCGCTGAATTTTGAATGAACATGCAGATCAATCTTGTATTTCATAAAAACTTTTGACATTTATTTTCACTGATCCTCTATGCTTAGAATTGTATTTCACCAATACTGAGGTTCTGTATGCTTTTTCATAATTAATCAGTATTAATTTGTATCTAATATTTACATTCCGTCTACTTAACAACTCCCGCCGCAATTGCAGGCGAACAAACCTGCCCTGGCTTTCCCGAATGCCTCTTTCCCCTCCCTGAAGCAGAGGACACCAATGACCAGCGCTCCAATCGAATCGAGCCCACCGATGCCCGTGAACTTGTATCCTGCGCTCGCTGCGAGGAGGACAACCGAGAGCTGCAAACATGCCCTCGTACAGGCAGCGTCAGCAAGGATGGCCTGTGAGTCAAGCTCCTTCCCTACCCTCACCTTAGCGCGCATGAGCGCCCACATGGAAGCAATCGATACAATTGACACAACGATGCCCCAAAAAGTGCTCTCCGGTTGATGTCCCCGATAGAGGTCAACAACGGAGACAACTGTCAACCCCGCAGTTAGTACGTAGAAGGCCGTGCCCGTAATCCTGAGCGCCGTTTTCTCGAACTGATCGGGATTCTCGCCGCCGTCCCTCCTAATCCTGCGCACCATGTGCCAGATGCCGATACCGGAGACGACCTCAACGAATGAATCGAGCCCGAACCCGAAGAGCGACATGCTCTCGTCCTCGAGGCCGAAGAAGACGGAGAGCAAGCCTTCGGCTATGTTGTAGAAGATGGTGAACAGCGCAAGAGCTGAGGCCCATGCGTAGAACTTATTTTTATTCGGCACAAAAAAACCAATGGGCATTGTTTGCATTTTTTAGCCGGCTACATTAATACAAATTTAAAAACTTTTTGTCTTTTTTGCATCTCCGCGACATAACTACATTTTTTGCCCACTCAAACCGCTCTTCCCCAGCTTCCTTTCGATCTCACGGCTTCTCAGCACCGCCCGCTTGATCTTACCGCTCACGGTCTTGGGAAGTTCATCCATGAACTCGATCTCACGAGGGTACTTGTATGGCGCGGTCCGGAGCTTGACGAAATCCTGGATCTCCTGGGCAAGCTTGTCCGACGGCGTGTACCCCGGCGCGAGCACAATGAAGGCCTTCACGATCTCGCCTCGGATGGGATCGGGGCTCGCCACCACGGCGTTCTCGGCGCATGCAGGATGTTCCTGGATCACGCTCTCGACCTCGAAGGGGCCGATACGGTAGCCTGAGGCCTTGATGATGTCGTCTCCCCTGCCTACGAAGGTGAAGTAGCCCTCGCCATCCTCAAACGCCTTGTCGCCTGTATTATACCACCCATGCTGAAATACTCTTGCGTTCTCATCAGAGTCATCGAGATAGCTCTCCATTATGCCCACCGGTTTCTTATCATCCATCTTGACGCTGATAAAGCCCACTTCTCCGGTGTTGACCGGCCTGAAATCCTCGTCGAGGATATCGATGGTCAGATCGGGGACGGGCTTTCCCATGGAGCCGGGCTTCACGGACATGAAGGGATAATTCGCAATTAGGATCGTGGTCTCGGTCTGGCCGTAGCCTTCATGGATAGTCTTGCCCGTGACATCATACCATACCTTGATCACCTCTGGATTAAGCGGCTCGCCGGCCGAGGTGAAGTGCTTGAGGCCTGAGTAGTCGTACTTCTTGAGATCTTCGAGGACCAGCATGCGGTAGACCGTAGGCGGAGCACAGAACACAGTGACGCCGTTCGTAGTCAGAAGCTCGAGCGTGAGCTTTGCGTTGAACCTTCCCTCCGCATTGTGCACAAACAAGCCCGCGCCGATCACCCACTGGCCATAGAGTCCCCAAGCCGACTTCGCCCAGCCTGTGTCAGAGACCACCCAGATAAGGTCCTCGTCGATGAGGTTATGCCAGAGACCGGCCGTCCGCAAATGTCCGAGTGGATAGGAGCACACATGGTGCACCATCTTGGGATATTTTGTGGTGCCTGATGTGAAATAGATTAGGAACGAATCATTAGCCGATGTGCTGTCCACATCGGACCGTTTGAGCACTGGCGATGCATGCTTCATAGCATTCTCGAACCCGAGCCACCCCTGCGCCTCGCCGTCAACTAGGACTTTGTGCCGCAGATGAGGAAAGTTGGTCCTTTGGATTGCTTCGTGAACCTTGGCACGATTCGCGTTGTTGGTGATCACCACGTTCGCCCCGCCTTTCATCATGCGATACTCGATGTCAGAGGCCAGGAGGATGACGGGCGCAGGCATGATCACCGCACCGAGCTTATGGCATGCGACAAGGATGAAGTACCACTCGGGGACCCTCCCCAGCATGATGAACACCCGGTCGCCCTTCTTGACGCCGATCTCCTTGAGCACATTCGCCGCCTGGTTCGAGAGGCGCGAGATGTCACGGAAAGTAAATTCCTTCACGACTTCCCCCGCAGGGTCCGTCCAGATAAGAGCGCGCTTCGCTTCTTCCTCAGCATGACGGTCGATCACGTCGAATCCGAAATTAAAATATTTCGGCACCTGGATCATGAATGATTTCCGCGCCTCTTCGTAGTCTTTTGCTTCGAATGAAAACATCATTTCATCTCCCGATCTGGAAAAGTCTCAGGTCCTCATCCTTAAACATAATAATCCCTTTTCCATATTGAACAATGTATTTGTGAATGACCCTCCGGATATGTTCTTTTTGCCTTCCATCAGTTTCTTTATGAAGGGGGTCTCGTCCCTTCCGAAGCTGCTGCGATCTCGGCGCCAAACAGGAACACAACGAGAAAGTAGTAAATCCAGATAATGACGACGAACAACGATTTGAACGACCCGAAGGCGAAGCCGTAGCCGGGATTGTACGTGAGAAAGAGATGAAATGCAGGTCTCATCGCGAACCAGAGCAGCGACGTGACGAGAGAACCTATGATGAGTTGACGGGTCCTCATTTTCGAAGAGAAGGTGAAGTAGAGCGAGAACACGACACCAGTTACCACGATGAAGGGGGCAAATTCTTCAAGGTAGATGGGGAGCAATCGCAGAGGTTGTATCCGTTCCATCAGGGTGAGCACAACGTCGGCAACCGCCACGGCAGAGAACCCGATAAGGAAAATAATGCTGATGGCCACGTCGAACAGCTTTTCGAGGAGAAAAGGCCTATTTGGCCCTTTCGGAAAAATCGTCCCGAGCGATAGCCGCAGCTCCGACACGAACGGCGTGATACTCCAGAAAAGTACGAAGAGATTCACGAGGCCGATAGCGCCCCTGTGGCTCGTGATAAACCCTACCTCCTTCAGAATCACCTGGCTGTAGGCAGGAACGAACTGCGACATGAGCTCCTGCGTTTTCTGAAGTGCCTGCGCTGAAGACCCAATGACAGCGCTAAGGAGAATGGTGAGAAGATAGAGCGCAGGGATGACCGCCAGCATCGCGTAAAAAGCCAGTGATGACGCAGCGGTCAGGTCATTGTTCTTCCTGAAGGATGAGAATGCCTCGGAGAGAACAAACCAGGGCTTTTTGAAAGATTTAGACACTATATTGTTCATCTTCAAGAACGTCTCTCAGCGGGCAGAAAAAAGGCGGTTTGTCAGAAGATTCTTCTGCTATTCAACAACTAAGATGCAACCGCACGAAGCGCATTATAGATTGTTGGTACAAAAATATCAAGTAACTCCTGGTGCCCGTTGCGGTGTTTTTTAGCGCTTGACGTCATGCGGGGCTTCCTCTATCATGCAGCCAGAGCCGGGGATTTCCAAAGACCCGGGAGCAGAAGGGTCTCTCACTCTAAACATTTATGAAACTGATCTCCTTTGGAAAAACAGACCAAGGCAAAATGCGGACAAACAACGAAGACGCATTTCTGACAAACGACCCCCTTGGTTTGTACGCCGTTGCCGATGGCATTGGCGGCCAGGAGGGCGGCGAAGTCGCCAGCCGCCTGGCCGTGGAAGCACTGTTCAGCATGCTCCGCGAACAGTTTGCAGGCAGCAGAAGCGCTGCGGCATTCGATGATTCCCCGGGTGCGGATCAGTATATCTCCTCACTGAGGGGTGCCGTCTCCTTCGCCAATACAACGATACGCCAGGCCGCAGCTCAGGACCCTGCTCTCACCGGCATGGGGACTACGGTTACCGCTGTCCTCCTGCGGCCCCGGACCTCCATTTTTGCCCATGTGGGAGATAGCCGCGCATATCTCTTCCGCTCTGGCACACTTAGACAGCTGACCGACGATCACTCGCTCGTGGCGGAGCAAATACGCGCGGGGCTCATCACGCCCGAACAGGCACGGATGAGCCCCTACCGGCATGTGATCACCCGGTCAGTTGGCATTCATCCGGAAGTCCCTGCGGACCTTGGAATGTTTGAGGTCGAAAAGAACGACATCCTTCTCCTCTGCACAGATGGACTGACGGAAATGGTCAACGATGACGAGATCGCGCGGATTCTTGGCAGTGGAACGCCCCCGGCCTCTGCAGAGAGCCTCATACGTCGGGCAAACGATAATGGGGGAGTGGACAATATAACCGTGGTTGTGGTAAGAATAGAGGACGTCTGATAGGGGAACATGCATTCCATTCGAAGAGGGAGTCTGTCAGCGTTATGCCAAAAAAGATAAAAGACGAATATGAAGTTATTGCCGAACTTGGTGTCGGAGGCATGGCTACCGTGTACAAAGCGGTGCAGAGGTCGCTCAATCGACCTGTGGCCATCAAAGAGCTCAAAAAAGCCTATCACATGGATGACAAGATCGCACAGCGCTTCGAGCGTGAAGCCAGGCTGGCGGCATCATTCCAGCATGAGAACATCGTTCACATCTACGACTACCTGGCGCAGCCCGTCCACGCCATTGTCATGGAGTACGTGGACGGAACCACGCTCGCCAGGATTATCGAGGAGACCGGCGCGCTCCCTACGGATGTCGGCATCATGATCGCGCTCCAGGTTGCAAACGCCCTGGAGTACGCACACGCGCGCGGCCTCATTCACCGCGACATCAAACCGGGCAATATCATGGTCAAGCGGAACGGTGAGGTGAAACTCATGGATTTCGGCATAGCCCGCATGCGCGAGATGGCGTCTCTCACTCTGCCCGGCACGCTGATGGGCACACCATCGTACATGTCGCCCGAGCAAGTTCTGGGTCAACCGCTCGATGTACGATCGGACATTTTTTCGTTCGGCATCGTGATGTACGAGATATTCACCGGGATAAAACCGTTCCCGGACGAGGAAGAAGACCCGAGCAGCTCCAAGATTTTGAAAGGAAAATACCTGTCCCCCCGAAGCATCTACAGCGACATACCAAGAAGTCTCCAGCGCATCATTAAGAAGTGCCTCAAGATGAAACCACATAAGCGCTACGGGTCCATGCAGGAGATCGCACGGGTGCTTGGAAAAAGAATCAAAGGGATGGACAAACCTGCTTCACTCAAACAGATATCGGACTACCTAGTGGACGTGAAGGTGTTTGATGCACCGCCCGAGGATGAGAAAGTGGCCATATACCAGGCGCCGGGGATGGGCATATTCACGAAGGTACTCTTGGTCGCTGCCGGCGTGCTCATAGTACTTTCTGCTTCTATCGGATATTATTACTGGACAAAGGCCATGCTGGTGCGGACCCCGCGAACGGCACCTGTTCTCAGTCTGCCTGCTGCCGTCAAGCCCGGCTCCGGGCCGGCAAGTCAGCCGACGCAGACGGCGCAGCCCGTCGCCCCGCCTGCTGCGGTCTCGGAACCCGCGAACAAATAACCTGCTTTCTCACCGGAAACAACCTCACAGCAACCAGAAACGCACCTGTCAACGCGCGGGGACCGGTCCGTTGTTTTCCGGCGAGAGATCCTCTGTAAGCTGCTCCTTGATGAAGCCACGTATAAAGTTTCTGTCGGAATCAGCAATCTCGACGAATTTCAGGCCCATTCCCGGCTCTTTGAACGGCCCACCGCCCATTGTAAAGCTGTAAAGCACAACCGTCTTTGCCCGGATTTCCCGGTTTCCGATAAATATACTGATAGGAGTAAGGGCATTTCGCGGCTGCGGATAGAGCGTTCTGACATAGAGACCGCCTTCGGATATCGCAGTGGCATACTCCGTCCTTGCAGTGCCTCCCATCACCGTCCCGTCCCCCACGATCACCTTGAGCGATGTATGGAGACGAATGTTTTCCCTCGGGATCGATTCCGTGACGGACTGGAGCGTCCGGTAGAGCACATCAGGCTCCACCGGTTTGTTGAGGTACGCCGCACATCCCAGACGCATGCAGGTATCTTTCATTCCGGGATCGCTCTCGGTCGTCAGAACGACGATGGGGATGGTCTTCCACAGAGGAGTGTCCTTTATTCGTTTCATCAGGTCGATGCCGCTCTTGGCGGGTAGGAAAATGTCCGTAAGCACGATAGAGGGAACGGACTGCTCCATGATCTGCATAGCGTCCTCAGCGTTTCGCGCCGTGATGACATTATATTCAAGACGCCGGAGCAACATACCGAGATAGAAGAGAATGGAGGTGCTGTTGTCAATGATGAGTATAGTTCGGATTTCCCTGTCCATCCACCTGTATCCTTTCGAACGATTTCTTTACGGCTCCCGCATTCCCTGAATTACGCTAAGGATATCATCTCTGTGATGTTTGTCAAGAATATAGCCAGTTCATTGCTCCACAGAATCGACTGGGGCACAGTAACGGCATTCTTCCGGAAGTATACAGGACTCAAACTCTTTCGTACGGATGAATATAAGGGCTCTCAATATATCGAGCTGTTCTACTTGCCGTGAACGCAGTGCACTGGCTTAGGCGACAGCGTAATTGTGGCGGTCAACCGGTCCGGGATGATTACAAGGAGCGGCAAGGCGGGCGTTTTTATTACGATCAAGCAAAGTAAGAGCAAGCAAGGGTTGGTGGATGTTATCATGATTATGGCTACTAGCGTATTAATAGTAACATTACGAGCAAATTATTAAATTTAGAGCCATTGCAAATAGACTACAGGGGAAGAAGGATTATACAACGAGTAATGACAAACGATAATGGGACATTTGGCCCGAGCGGACGTTTGGTGCAGCGACATCGGCAATGCGGTGTGGACGCCCTTTTTAAGCAACGAACTGTCTGAATCGTGTTCGAGACAAAGCAATCGCTACAGTCAGTGATAGTGCGTAGACAGTCATGGGAAACACGATTTGCCAAAGGCCAGTCGGCATATAATGCCCCACCGGTTCAAGCATATCGACAAAAACATAGTGCCCCCGTATATGCCGAGCGTAAAGCGACCGAATCGAGAAAAAATCGTTTCTGTATCATTCTTTGTTTTTCTCAGTGACAAGAGCGCAACGCCTGTAGCGAAGAATATTGTTCCGATGAGATAATCGTGTTTAGTAGGATCCACTTGCCGGTATTTCCAAAGGAAGTAGGCTTCTGCCATATGTACTACAAATCCAAGGAGTATCAACATAACCGCGAATCTGTACAAAAATTTCACGTCGTGCTGAGACAGTGCCCACCCGATGGTAACACACAGCCATACTGAGGAAAATGAAATCTCGTGTATTAAAGTGCAGATTGATTCCAATTGGAGTTGTTGCATAGGAGCCGCCAAGCAGCCCCAGACAGTAGAGTGCAGCTGAAAACGCAAAGACATTTCTTAGCCTCACCTTAAGATGAACCATGAAGGCCAATGACCATAATGCCAGCAGGAGCGAAACCATGAACCATAGGTAGGTGGACCTTTGTGCCCTGATACACAAGATTAAGCGGGTTCCTGATCAAGTTGCGCGCATTCCAGTATATTGGCCGCGGCACCCCGTATTTCAGGACATCGTCCCTGACCCACCCCATAGCTGAAGCTAGGGGGTTCTGACGGCAATAGAAACACCGGCAGCGTGCGCTGCCTTGACGGCCTCTTTTGCGATAGAAGCAATATCGCGAACCTCGGCCGCCATTGATCCGTCTTTAACGAGCGAGC